>DASROI010000276.1:0-21768 GCA_035646955.1 Pyrinomonadaceae bacterium | reverse complement strand
GCCAGGGCACGCGCGATCTCGGTCTTCCCGGAACCCATGAACCCCGTAATGGCAATTAGTTGATTGGCACTCATCGTCGGATGTCGAACTACTACAGCTTTCAAGTCGAGATAATGCTCCGCAACAATTTGAAGAACTCGGGAAAAGAAATATCCACGCAGTCTGCTCCCGAGATTTCACTTGGTCCATCAGCGACGAGTGCGGCGACTGAAAATGCCATCGCTATTCGATGATCACCAAACGAGTTGAGCTGAGCTCCTCGCAAGCGTGCTGGTCCTGCTACTGTAATGCCATCATCGTGTTCCGTGACGTCAACTCCCATTTCGCGAAGGTTTTGAGCGGTGCACGCCAGTCGGTCACTCTCTTTATGTCGGAGTTCAGCCGCATCGCGAATTTCAACGCCGCCGTCAATCTGTGAACCAACCACGGCGAGTAAGGGCAATTCATCGATCAAAGAAGGAATTGAAGCGCCTTTAAGGATTCGCGCTGCGCTGGTTGCCCCGCGTTCAACTCCGCCGGTGATGCTGACATCTCCCACCGGCTCGTTTCGTTCCTCTCTTTGTCCGTTGGCGCCAATTTGAAATCCCCACGAGGTGAGAACAGATAGATACTCAGCGCGCGTTGGGTTCAGCCCAACGTTGCGAATTAGGAGGTTCGAACCGGGAAGTAATGCCGCTGCAGCTATGAAATACGCTGCAGAGGAAATGTCTCCCGGAACCGTCACTGGTCCACCGGTTAACCGAGCTGGACCGTCGAGAGTCACGGAAAGATCTTCGCTCGTGTTGACGTTGACACCGAAACCGTTGAACAGGCGCTCAGTATGATCACGCGACTTAACCTTCTCAATTACCGTGGTAGTTCCCTTCGCTCTCAATGCCGCAAACAGGATCGCCGACTTCACTTGAGCACTCGCTACCGGAAGTTCGTAAATGATTGGTTTTGGTGAAGCAGTTCCAATGATTTCGAGAGGCGCTTTGCCGTCGGTTGAGTTGATGGTTGCGCCCATCTCTGAAAGTGGCTTGATGATTCGACCCATCGGCCGTGATCGCAACGACTCGTCGCCGGTGAGTACGGAAGCAAAATCTTCTGCCGCTAACACGCCCGAGAGAATTCGCATCGTGGAACCACTATTGCCACAATCGAGCGGCGCCGGTGAAGGTTTTAGATCTACACAGCCTGAGATCAAAATCTTTTCAGTCGACCTGTTGACTTTGACACCCAGCTGCTCGAGACATGAAAGAGTTGAGCCACAATCAAGAGCAGTTGAAAAATTTGATATCTCTGAAACTCCGGATGCGAGTCCGGCGATCAAGGCAACTCGATGAGAGATAGATTTGTCGCCCGGCACATTTATTCGACCTTCGATCTTGCTTACTGGTTCTAGTTTCATCTTTAAAGTTCTAGCCCTTTTGTTCCTATTTTAGATTTGGCCAATGCCCCCAGGTTCAAAATTTCGGACAAACTTATTTAACACTCGTCACAGTTTAGCGACACCGTTATAAATTTCATGGCAGATGTTGGAGCGTAACCTACCAGACCCGACGAGTCCCTCGAAAGCCCTCCAGATGTATCTCGGTATCATTCTCGCGCCGGGCAGGCGAAGGATATCCCCGTGTCATCAATAATCTCTCCCGTCATACTCGTAGCTGAAGACTCGCACGACACCAGGCGCATGCTCAGGCGGGCCTTCGAATTAAAGGGTTATCGAGTCCTGGAGGCGACAAATGGACGCGAAGCCTTGAATTTAACCAAGCAATATAGACCAAATCTGTTAATCATCGACTTGAATATGCCTGAGTTAGACGGTTTTGAAACGATCCGTTTAGTGCGGGAACTCAAGGAAGGCCAGGATTTGCCGATCGTTGCCATTACGGCCTTCGATGTCTACGGAATGGAACAAGCGGTTTTGGATCAAGGCTGCAACGAGTACCTGACGAAGCCATTCGATTTGCATGAGTTGGATCGACGGTTGAAAGGTCTGGGATTTGTGGTGTAAATGAGAAGATCTCCAGGGGACGTCCCGTCGTAGACGCCCAGTGTTTGGCCGGCTCTGACAAGCTCAGAAAGGTGCTGGCGAGCAACTTCTCCAGATGTTAGGGGCCGGACTCATGGCTCCAATTCTTGACAGGCGACCAGCCAGCATGTTACACCCTCGACCTTCCGAGAAGTTTCGGACGTTATTCGAGATCAGCCCAGGATCCTCGCGCAGTGGCTTTTGGAGAGGCCATGCCTAATCGCTGTGACGGTAGAAAAGACCGAACTCAGTTTGCCCAGTCACATTGAAACAGTCGCAGCGGCGGCTGCTGCGGTTGCTGAATTTGTGAGCCGTTCAGGGGTTAGCGATGACGCTGCGTTTGGGATCGATATGGCCGTACGCGAGGCGGTTACAAATGCGGTCGTTCATGGCAACCGCCAAGATGAAAATAAGGTCGTTGATATCACCTTGAAAAGCTCGCCTGACGCTGTGGAAATCAGCGTGCATGACCAGGGCCCAGGGTTCAATCCCAGCGACGTCCCGGATCCGACAGCTGCAGAAAACATCCTCAAGACTTCCGGCCGTGGAATTTTTTTCATGCGCAGTTTCATGGATGAAGTTGACTGGTTGATCCGACCTGAAGGTGGTACAACAGTCCGGATGCTTAAGCGGCGGTGAATCGCAGACCTAAAGGAGACCTCAAGAAATGGCTGAGTTAAATATTTCGGAACGTCAAGCCGGAGATGTAACCGTTCTTGACATGAGTGGAAAGATAACAATCGGCGAAGGAAGTGTTGCACTTCGTACCGCCATTAGAAGACTTCTCGAGGAAGGTAAGAAGAGAATTTTACTGAATCTCGCGGGAGTTGGTTACATAGATTCAAGCGGCATCGGCGAATTGGTCTCGAGCTACACCGCCATCGGAAAAGAGAATGGTCAGTTGAAGTTATTGAATCTGACGCAGAAGCTTCAAGACTTGCTGACGATCACCAAGCTCCTTACGGTTTTTGACGTTTATGAGAGTGAAGCTGAGGCCCTGAACAGCTTTAAATAAAAGACTTGTCCGGGTCGATGCAGACGGAGTGAGAAATGGCTGAGCTGGATGTGAAAGAGCGACAAGCCGGAGATGTCACCATCCTGGATTTGAGTGGTGCGGTCCGTATAGGCGAAGGTAGCATCTCGTTGCGAGACGCCATCAGATCGCTTGCCGACGAAGGAAAGAAGAAGGTCCTACTTAATCTACGCGGCGTAAACTATGTCGACTCGAGTGGAATTGGTGAGTTGATTGCCAATTACACGACTATTAGTCGCCAGGGTGGCCAGTTAAAACTATTGAACCTAACCGATAGAATTCAAAACCTCTTAGTCATAACAAAGTTGCTTACCGTCTTCGACGCTTATGACAACGAGGCTGAAGCCCTGAAGAGTTTTGAATAGACAGGCAAATATGTCTGTTTAGTTTTGCGTCGAAGCTGACAGACCTGTAAGCCTGTTTACACATGTTTCGTAGTGCTATTCGCCGTCTGCTCGCGATTGATGATCCACCCGAGCGGACGGCGCTTGCCTTTTCAATAGGCGTTTTTATCGCATTCTCTCCCTTCCTCGGTCTCCATACTATCCTGGCCACTTTGATAGCTTTTATCTTTCGCTTTAATAAAGTGGCAATCTACACAGGAACTTTCGTCAACAATCCATTCCTGACACTTGTGCCTATTATTGTTGCTTCTTACGGAGTAGGCGCGCTCATCCTGGGACGTCCGCTGCACATACCGCAGGAAGGAGTTGACCTTTTGAAGGATCCTGAGATCTTCTCCGGTTCTTACTATCGACGCCTTGCCTACCAGAGCCGCTATATAGTCGAGCCGTTTGCGGTTGGTGGCATGGTTCTCTCGGTGGTTTGTTCAGTTATTGCATATCCGCTAACATTGCGGGCGTTGCGTTTGTATCGGACCCGAAGGCACGGGTGATTGTCTCTCCACCGTGTTGGCATCGACGTACTTGCCAGGCGCATCTATTTTCTCGACTAAACCCTGTTCGCAATTTCTTTCATCTATCAGATATGAACCAGTTTCTATTGAGCGTTTTACTGTTTCTTTCCTTGCCAGGAATGATCTGCGCGCAATCGCCCGCGAGTTCGCCGCGCCCCACTCAGCAACCAGCGAGACCCGATCGCCAGCCAATGCCATTCGATCTCAGTGAATACGGTGTTCAGTTTGATACTGATCCCAGATTGATCGTGGTTATGGCCGCGCTTGAAGTTGCCGGTTATGACCCGGTTCCAACTGGGCGAGAACCTTCGGTTTTCAGGTTAAAGGTCAGAAAAGACCTGGCTAACCTCGATCCGGATCTGAGGCAGAGGCTGCGTAACTTCTATGAGCGGAATCGTCTGGTTGGGACGGCAACTCCGGCAGACCAATCGTCGCGTTATGTTTCGCTCGCGCTCGCACTGGGTCCGCCTCCCGGATTTGAGGCCCCGCTTCGTTCAGACGATCTGCCGGCCGGGCTTTTAGAAGTGTTGGATTTTGCACCCCTGGTCCAGGAGTTTTACCGCCGGTCCGGAATTGATGAACAACTGGTGAGTTACACGCGTGCTTATCAAGCTGAGGGAGACAGACTGAGAGTTCCAACAGCGGAGATGGTTAGATCAATACTGAGCTATCTGCACACGCGACCGATAACAATTACTAACGTCCGGGTTGAAGTAAAAAATCCTGATAACAAGAAGACAGACAGCAAGGTCAAGAGATTTACTCTCCATCAAAAGGACCGTCGTTTCCGAGTGTTGCCTGATTTGCTCGCCCCTCCGGGCGCAATAAACTTTCGAGTTATTAGTGATGACTATTACGCGATTGTTCCTGAAGGCACTGACCCTGGCTCATCCGAACTAATCCGGGCTTATCTTCAGTATGTCATTGATGCGCTCGTTCTTCGTTTCAATAAAGAGATCGCCGATCGTCGAGAGCAGGTTAAGTTGCTGCTGGATGAACGACAAAAGGCCGGCGCCGAAGTAAGTCCGGATGTTTTCCTTAGTGTAACTCGCTCGCTTGTTGCGGCTGCTGATGCCAGATACAACGAACAGCGCAGACTTGAACTACTGGCCGTAGATGTCCGTCGCCAACTACAAGGTGCAAAGGATGAGCCCGCGCGGGCGGCAATCACCAAGACCACCCAGGCTCAGGTTGCCGAAATTAAGGATGAGACCGTAGCTCGACTCGCGGATGAATATGAAAAGGGAGCGGTACTATCGTTCTTCTTTGCCGATCAGCTGAAGGGAGTTGAGTCGTCAGGTTTTGATATCGCGAATTTCTTCCCTGACATGATTGCTTCATTTGATCCAGCTCGCGAAGCAAAGCGTCCCGCTGAGTATGCAGAAGCGCGTCAGCGAGCTGTAGTTGCGCGTGCCGCCCGGGCTGCAGCGCGCAAAGCCGGTGCTGAAATGGACTCTTCAGCGAACATTCGCGACGCAAGTTTAGTGAAGGAGTTGACGACAGTTGAACAAACGCTGCGCAACAAGGATTACAACGATGCCGAGGCCAAGTTGAAATCGATGTTGGCCAGTTATCCTCGTGAACCAAGGATCTTTTTCGCTCTGGGCCAGACAGCCAGCTTGGCGGCGATGGATGCTACGGATGAATCTATCCGTGATGAGCGTTTGAATCGAGCCCTGGGACATTATCGTCTTGCCGTGCAGTCAGCTTCGCCTGAAACCGATAAGGCAGTTTTATCCCGGGCGCACGAATCGATGGGTCGAATCAATGCGTTTCTCGATAACAAAGCTGAAGCCGAGAAAGAGTTTGACGAGGCGATCAAACTTGGGGAAGTCAGTGGCGGAGCTTACCGGGAGGCGCTCGAAGGAAAGAAGAAGTTGGCTCAACCGTAACCAGGGGTCGGGAGCCAGGGGTTAGGGGCCGCAGTATTTGGTATTTATAAATGGATATTTGAGAATTTTAAGTAAGTCGTTCTCTCCGAGAATGGGAAATGGTTGATGATCGATGACCAATAGTCAAACCGAGGGACTCCGACCCCTGAATCCTGGCCCTTAATCCCTGGCTTTATTCGACAGCTTTCGCTGCGTTGATTCTTCCACCTGAAGTGACCTTGCCGTTCAGCGAGTCGAGCTTGTCAACTGAAGTAAGCAGCTTTTTCTTCAATTCGTCCACGGTCAGGCCCGGTTCATTAGCCAACACCAAAGCGGCAACACCGGCTACTACTGGAGTCGCCATTGAGGTTCCCGACTTTTCTTCGTACTCGTTTCCCAACCAGGTACTGAGTATGTCGACTCCGGGAGCGGCAATAGCTACGCTCTTTGGACCATAGTTTGAAAATGAAGCGAGCTGATCGTTACGGTCGAGAGCGGCAACGCTAACGACGTTAGGCACGTTATAACTCGAAGGGAAATGGGGCGCGCGGTCGTTGTTAGTGCTCGAGTTTCCAGCTGCTGCGACAAAAAGAATTCCTTCTTCGTAAGCTTTACGAATGATATCTTCCAGCGCTCGAGACTTCTGTGTTGAGCCCCAACTTGCGCTGATGATGCGCACATTCACGCCGGCTTTTTTACGTTCGATAACATAGTTGATAGCTTCGATCGCGTCCTTGGTGGTACCGAATCCGCCGGCGTTCATGAATTTCAGCGGCATGATTTGGACCTTCCAATCGACTCCAGCGATTCCAATGTCATTACTGCCTTCCGCGCCGATGATTCCCGCACAGTGAGTACCGTGTCCATTATCGTCCATCGGATCTGAGCTGTTGTCGATCGCGTCAAATCCATTAACGTCGTCGATAATGCCGAGGTCATCGTCGTGGTATGGAGGCAGGTTAGCGGGTCTGACCCACATGTTGTTAACAAGATCAGCGTGATTGTAATCCACGCCACTATCGAGAACAGCAACGACCACTTTATCGCTGCCAGTCGTAGTAGCCCATGCTAACGGTGCGCTAATGTCAGCACCTTTTTTCCCACCGCGTTGCCCTTCATTTGACAGCGCCCATTGATCAGAAAACTGCGGGTCATGCGGGAGCACTGGAACGAGCGGTCCCTCAACTGCGTCGGGAAGACTGATTTCATAGTTCTCCTCGGCGTATTCAACTTCGGGCATCTTGCTATATTGCGCCACCAGTTCGGTTGCGTCCTCATTGTCGAGATCGTCAATAGCGTCCAGTCCAGGAGCATTTTCGATCCTGTCTTCCACCCGATCGTTCAGTTGAGAAGTGATTCTATCGATTGTCTCCTCGCTGACACCCGGCTTAAACCTCACGAGGATTTCGGGTCGACCGAGGTGCAGGCTATCGGTGAGAGCAATTTCGTCAATTGTTGCCGGATGCTTCTTTTCCGCGGGAATGATCCGCACTTGAGACTTCCACTGCTTTTGCCAGCGGCGCAGTTGACCGGCGAATGCGGCCACTAGAATAAGAACTAATGCGAGTGCGACGTGTGGAAGAAAATTATTGCGGTTCATTACCTGGTACCTCAATTAGCAATTGCGTTCCAACTTCCGACCAAAGAACAGTCAAAACGCTTAAATCTTGTAGTTCTTACCCTTAAAATTAAAGAGCCTGACCTGGTTCTTATCGGCTCGATACTCAAAGGTTTTACCGGCAGAGTCAAGACGAATTCGCCATCCTCGCGTTAACATTTGACCGCTCATTTCATCTTCTGTTCCAGCGCCGAGGGCCATATCCGGAAAGTCTACTTCGTCTGTCGACTTTTCTTTGATCGAGCTTTCCTCAACATTCAGCCGTTTTGCGAGGTCTTTTTGGGCTTTAGAGAGGGCGTCCTCTTTGGTCAGTGACATCAGTGAATCCCCTTGGAATCTTCTTAAACTTCAAACGCGCCGTTTGACTGGTTTGTTCCGAGACCCATTTTGAAACTGTCTGCCTCTCTGGTCAAGGAATCGAATTGCCTCATAAAAAATCTACTCGAAAGTGAATCGTTGCCTCAAATAAGAAATCTACTCGAAATGAGAGAGATTAACCCCGCAGCATTGAAGCTAAGCAGCGGGGTAGAAAATGAGGCTAAGGATGAAGGAACGGAAACGAATTGCGGAGGCGACGGCCGGTCGTTACCGGCAAGCGGGCAAGAAAGAGAAGGGGGTAATGCTGAACGAGTTTGTGGAACTGACCGGATTCGCACGCAGTTACGCGGCCCTGGTGCTGCGGAATCAGGGACGGGTAGTGCAGGTGAATCAAAAGCTGCGGGTGCGCGGTGACGTGGGTCAGAAGTTGCCACGACCCGGACGCGGACCGACCTACGACGAGCAGACGGTGAAAGTATTAGTCCAGGTGTGGCGCATCATGGATTACATCTGCGGTAAACGACTGGCCCCGGTGCTGGGTGAGATGGTCGAGCGGCTGCTGCGGCACAACGAGTTGCGCTGTGACGTGGCGACGCGCAAGAAATTGGCGCGCATGAGCGCCGCCACCATCGATCGACTCTTACGACCAGAGCGCCAGAAGTATCAACTGAAGGGTCGCAGTCATACGCGGCCCGGGACGCTACTGAAGCATCAGATTCCGATGCGTACCTTCACTGAATGGGATGAGCAGCAACCAGGCTTTCTGGAGATCGATCTGGTGGGCCATGACGGCGGCCTGATCGACAGCTTGCATGCCTTCACTCTCAACGCTACCGATGTAATCAGCGGCTGGAATAGCAGCACGGCTTTGCAGAACAAAGCACAGGTCTGGACCCTGGAGGGATTGCAGAAAATCCGCGCAAAACTGCCCTTTCCGCTGCTCGGTATCGACTCTGACAACGGCTCGGAGTTCATCAACGAGACGCTCTACAACTATTGTCAAGAGCACAAAATCACCTTCACCCGCTCGCGCCCTTACCGGAAGAACGACAGCTGCTTTGTAGAACAGAAGAACTACTCGGTGGTGCGCCGCGCGGTGGGCTATCAACGCTGTGATACAGACGAGCAGTTGCGCCTGCTCAATCAACTATATGAACCACTGGACTTGTATACGAACTTCTTTCAACCGAGTATGAAACTGCAGTCTAAAGAACGCGCCGGGGCGCGCGTGAAGAAGAAGTACGATAAAGCGCGCACGCCTTATCAGCGCTTACTCGACTCCAGTTTCATCAAGGAGGAGACCAAGCAGCAGCTGCGCGCGCGTTATCGGCTGCTCAATCCCGCACAACTCAAACGACAGATTGAACGATTGCAAAGAAAATTGCTGGCCACGGCTGTCAGCACCACGGTGAGCCGTAAACGGGAGCGTGGTAAACGAAGCGCGCTCAAACCGGCTGTGGAAATGACGCGCTTGCGGAAACCGACAAAGAGCGTCGCTTCCCTCAAGCGCTTGGAAAAGTCCGGCAAAAAAGCCGCCTGACTTTCCCACATTCCCACAGCCACTACTGCTGGAGATATATCGTTGCAGAAAACAGAAAAACAAACTCTCGTCTTGTGCTCTTTTAACTCACCGGGCACACTACGACGCGCAAAAACCACCTCTCGTTTCGAGTAGATTTATTTATGAGGCAACGAATCACTCTAGGAGTAGATTTATTTGTGAGGCAATAGGGGAATGGGGATCAGGGATAAGGGGGAATCGGAGTATTTGATAATGGTGAATTGGTATTTGAGAATTGTTATTTCGGATCGCTTTGATGTTGAGTCTTAGTTACTGTGATTTCTCATTGGTCATTTCTCGTTCGTCATTTTTCATTTTCCCCACCGAATTTCTCATCCCTACGCATTTCTATTTAAGTAGGTTGCACACCCTTAACGACTTATTCCAAATCGCCAAACTTATGTTGGACCAGAGTGACGGCGACGATAGCAGCTGTTTCCGCGCGGAGTGTTCTGCCGGCGAGGGTGACGACCTGCCAGTTGGATTCCAGGGCCAGCGCAACCTCTTCGTCGGCCCAGCCTCCCTCTGGTCCAACGAGGACTAAGGCTGAGCTGTTTGTCATGGTTGATATCTCGCTTAAATGTTTTCCAGACTTTTCGGAAAACATGATTCGAAACGATGGATCTGAAGACTTTATCAACACACTAATATCTTCCGGCTCAGCGACGACGGGTACGACTGCGCGTCCAGATTGCTTTGCTGCCTCAAGAGCGATCCGTTGCCAGCGTGTAACCCGCTTCACTGCATCGTTTTTATCTCGCAACTGAATATCGGCATAACGGGTGGAGACGGGAACGATTCTGGTGACGCCTAACTCGGTCGCCTTTTGAACCACAAGGTCAAACTTTTCGCCTTTGAGCAACGCGACTGCAAGAGTTATCGACAATGGTGATTCCGGGCTCTGAGGATCTACTTTTTCCAGGATACTGAGTTGTGTTATGTCGCGAGTCTGGACTTCAACTGAACAGCGAAATTCGTTGCTCGCTCCATCGAATACGAAGCATTCATCTCCAACTCTCAGGCGGAGTACATCCTTGAGGTGGCGCGCTTCATCTGAGCCCAACACCACCGTCTGTTGGGTGAAATCAAATGCTTCAGCCGGAGCGAAGAATCTGCGACGAGTCATAGTTTAAATGAGGCTCACCCGACGCTACCGCGAGTCGGTACTGACCTAAACGAGGCTCACCCGACGCTACTGCGAGTCGGTATTGACCTGATGCAGTTTACCTACACTACAAAACAAACCCATTCACCATCTTGAGTGATCTCGTAGTCAATCGTGATCCCGAGCTCTCGAAGGCCATTCTCAATTGCCTCCGTTTGTGTATCGAGAATTCCTGACAGAATCAATCGTCCGCATGTCAGGCGGATTAGGGTAGGCAAAAGCGGCAAAATTACATCCGCAGTCAGATTCGCGCATACCATATCTGCTGACACCGTTGATTCATCCACGCAGCCGACAAAGAACTCGATATTGTCTGCTACGCCGTTTGCCGCAGCGTTCTCACGGGCAATCTCCAACGCCATTGAGTCGGTGTCGCAAGCAGTAACACTGAACTGTGGATGAAGCTTTGCTGCAGCAATTGCAAGAATACCGGTGCCTGTGCCGACGTCGAGAAAACTCTGACCCTCGTAGTGTTTTTGAATTGCCTGCAAACAAAGTCGAGTGGTTTCGTGTGTGCCGGTGCCGAAAGCCATGCCCGGTTCAATAAAGATCGTGAGCTGATCTGGTCCAACTGCGGGTTGAGTCCACGGAGGTGAAACGATGATCCGGCCAACTACAACTGGTTGCCAGCTGTTCTTCCACTCTGCGAGCCAGTCGTGATTCTGAATCTCCCTGAGATCCATTTCCTTTGTGGTTGAGGTTGGCAGACTGTAGATTTGGAGAGCGGAAGCCAATTCTTCGCGTACTTTTTCTCGTTGCGGTAAATCTTCAAAGTATCCCGTTACTCGATCATTTTGCTGGTTAGTTTCGGTACCTAAAGCGCCGGCTTCCATCAAAGCGTACTCCACAGCTTCGCGGCCTTCGGGCTCAATCACAATATCGAGGGCATACCAATGGTCCGACATAAGGAATGAACTATGATCTGTTTGAGACTCTGAAGCGGGAGTGCAAATCAACCACCAATTCCATATTCATCCAACAAGTGATTGCTGTTTCGCCAGTCTTCCTCGACTTTGACAAACAATTCCAGGTGTACGCGATGGTCCAAAAGTTTTTCGATGTCTCGTCGAGCTTGAATACCAATCTCTTTTAGCCGCGATGCGCCTTTACCAATCACGATCTTCTTCTGTGAAGCTCGCTCAACTACGATCACGCAATAAATTCGGGTGAAGTCTTCACGTACTTCTTCGAATCGTTCCGTTATGACAGCGGTTACGTACGGAATTTCGTCCCCGGTAACATGTAATACTTTTTCTCTGACTATTTCAGAGGCCAACACACGCACAGACTGGTCGGTTAGCTCGTCTTCAGAATAAATGGGTTCCCTTTCAGGTAGATATTTCAGACAGCTCTCAAGCAGCACTTCGGTCATTTCGTTTTTTAACGCCGAGATTGGAACGATCTCCTTCCAGTTCAACTCCTTGCGATAAAAATCCATCAGCGGCAACAGCGCGCTCTTATCTTCGAGCTTGTCGATCTTATTCAAGAGTAGCAGGGCGGGTTTCTCCGACCGCCTGAGGAGTTCCAAAACAAATCGATCACCATTTCCCGTTGAAGCCGAAGCGTCGCGTATCAGGCAAACCAGGTCTACAAACATGAGTGCGTCTTGAACGGACGACATCATGCGACGATTCAATTCATAGCCGGGCTGATGAACACCCGGGGTATCAACCAGAACAATCTGACCTTCCGGACGAGTTATGACACCTTTGATTGCGAAGCGAGTTGTTTGCGGTTTGTCAGATACGGCAGCAATTTTCTCGCCGACAAGTCGATTCAAAAGAGTGGACTTGCCAGCATTCGGTCGTCCCAGTAAGGCAACGTAGCCGCTACGGAAAGCAGGTTTTGGTTCAGGTTCTTGCAAGGAGGCTATTATTGAGGCAGACGCTGAATATTCAAAGCCGGGTCGGGCCTCGAGTCAGTTCCGTAAGATGGTAGCTTCTGGAATCATGGGGTTAAATTCGACTATTGACGGACCTCTGCGTCCCTCAGCGGTGCTCAGCGTCACTCTGCGTCTTTTTCTGAAGTAAAGGAAGAACTCATTTTTATTTCAGAGGCATCGCAGAGTGATGCTGAGCACCGCTGAGGAACGCAGAGAAAGAGCCGTCCTCACTTATTCTTCTCGACAAATATCTGAACGAGATTAACGAGCGTCTCGGTCGTCTTTTCCAGGCCACGCCTCGAATTAAATTCCAATTTGCCGTGGAAATTACTCCCCCCAGTAAAGAGATTTGGTGTTGGTAATCCTTGAAAAGTTAAACGAGCACCATCCGTTCCGCCTCTGATCGGATTCAAAAACGGCTTCAGTCCAGCACGACGTGCAGCTCCCATCGCATAATCGGTCAACTGTGGAAAGTCTTTCAGGACTTCCTTCATATTCTTGTAGTCTTCTTTAACGTCAATACTAACTTTTACCTCTGGAAATTTTTCCTGGGTCTGCTTGACCATATCGCGCAACAACTTCTCTTTAGCGTCCAGCCCACTCAGATCAAAGTCTCGTAGAAGAATCTTCAACGTGGATGTTTCCACATCAATAGTTCCGGCGTAAGGATGCACGAAGCCAACACGGTTCTCAGTTGTTTCGGGTAGCATGTCATGTGGAAAACGATTTACATAATCAGCCAGCGCGTACATCGCGTTGATCATGATCCCTTTTGCACTTCCCGGATGCGTGCTCTTGCCTTGAAAAGTAACTGTAGCCGTTCGAGCGCTCCACGTTTCGTCACTGATTTCGCCTAACTCGCCGCCATCCACGGTGTAGGCGAGCTTGGCTCCAAAAGCCTTTAAGTCAAATTTTTCAATGCCGCCACCTACTTCTTCGTCGGGAGTAAACGCGATCGCGAGTGTCCCATGCTTAATTTGCGGATTCTGTTTAAGCGTATCAATCATCGTCATGATCGCTGCAATCCCTGACTTGTCATCTGAGCCAAGCAGAGTGGTCCCATCCGCCGTGATGATGTCGTCGCCGATCATTTCTTTCAGGACTGGATTCTTTTCGACTGAAATTATCTGAGTTGGATCCTTCGGCAAAACTATGTCGCCGCCGTGGTAATTTTTGTGAATGACGGCCGTGACGTTTTCTCCCGAAACTGATGGTGAAGTATCCATGTGAGAGATGAAGCCAACGACGGGCACTTTTGAGTTGTCTGGAAGATTGCCTGGCACTGTAGCGTAAACAATTCCAAACTCGCTGACCCGCACATTTTCAGTTCCCAGCGCGGTCAATTCGCGGGCAAGTAGATTCGCCAGGTTGAGTTGTTTTCTGGTGCTCGGAACTGATGTTTGATCCTCCTGCGACTGCGTGTCGATCTTAACGTAGCGCAGAAACCGATCCATTGCTGATTCAGTTGGTGGTTTGAGTTGGGTTTGCGCCTGGGTCGTAGCTACGAACAAAAGACACAGGGCCAATGACAATATTGACTTCATCCTTAAACAGCCTTTCGACAGAGATGGAAGGAGAGCGAACGATAAGTCGATGCATAAAAACCCGCTAAGGTTGGTAGTCTGTTAATCAAACGAGTTGCTGTTGGTTTGAGTTAGGTTTAGTTAGTGGGATTTCGTGGATCGTTCTCTTGTCGGTCAGGTAATAGCTACCGACGAAAATAAACGAATTAAAACCACTCGAGTCGTGACACAGTCTCTAAAGCCGGTGGTGTCAGCCGGCGTGGCGCCACGCTTCTCCCCTGCGGTCCAGGTCGTCGAGCACACGTTGGAGTTCATCACGCTTCGCTTTCAATACAGCATCATCGGCATCTGCGGGAACGTGAATGGGCCCGGCCAGAAACACTCGCGCTGGCGTAAAAGGCTTGGGTATCTGAAACAAGTCCCAGCTCGGCGCCCGCCAAAATTTTTTCACCGATACATTCAGAGGCAGGATCGGATGCCCCGATTTCTTTGCCAACAGCACGGCGCCCATCTTTGCAATATGTCGTGGACCCTTTGGACCATCGACAGTAAACGCGGTCGCGCAGCCGGCACGCATCAACCTCACCATCTCGACAATAGCCCCGACACCTCCTCGCGTACTGGAACCCCTGGCGGCGCCATACCCAAATCGTTGTATGAATCTCGCGATATATTCACCATCAAAACTACGCGAGGTCATGACAACGATTTTTCGCTTGCGCCAAAAGTAAGTCATCATGAAGATTCGATCATGCCAGAACGTGTAGATGGGAAGCTTCCCGTTACTACTGGCTGCCTCATAATTGCTCCAACCATCAACTTCGATTCGTGACGACCAACCAATAAAATTGATCAACAGATAGAAAGCCAGATCGCCAGCGCGTATCATCATTCGATCCTTGAATGAGTAATCTGACAGATCTGCGAACTCGTAGGCCTTCTTGACTCTATCGTTCGTCAAACTCGTGCCGGCCAGTTTTTCTTCGGCAGAAATATCCATACAGGTCAGAGATCCGGGGAAAGCATTTCAGTAGATACTTGGTTCTCCAGGTGGTCTGGTTTTCCATCTCTTGTGGATCCAGAGCCACTGGTCGGGATAATTCCTTATTTCGTTCTCGATGATCCGCGAGAGTTGTTCCGTCAATCTACGGACATCAGTTTCCTCATCTCCGGTAAGTTCGGTAGACACTCTGGGCTGAACTTGCAGGAGAAACTTTTTCTTCTCTTCGTCCCACGGCGCAAAGACAGGAATGATTGCTGACCCGGTGCGCAGCGCCAACTTAGCTGTGATGAAATTGGTCGACGCTGGGACGCCGAAGAAATCGACAAATATTCCTTCTTCGTCGAGCACATTCAAGTCCAACAATAGTCCCAGAGTCTGTCCTGAGCGTAGGATTTTCAGCATCGACCTGGCAGCGGCGAGTTTATCCATGGTCTGGTTGCCGAATCTCATCCGCACGTCGTCGACTAATTTTTCGACTTCCGGATTATCAATTCGTCTAACCAGGAAACTAAATGGATGTCCGATTAGCGAGAGCCCAAAGCTCGTCAGCTCCCAGGCGCCGAGATGAGCCGTGAAGAGAATTAAGCCGTTGCCTTCCGCTTTAGCCTCTTCCAAATTCCCGACACCTTCCGGCGCAATCAGATTACGGAGAGACTCTGGCGAACGATTCGAGAGTTGACTAAAGAGTCCAAGGACCCGCCCCAGGCTCAAAAAACACCCCTTTAAGATTGTTTGACGTTCCGCGACGCTTTTCTCTGGGAATGCCAATTCCAGATTTCGAAGTCCCGTTTTTCGCAAATTTCCGGCACAGAAATAGGCTAAGGCGCCTAACGTCTTGCCCGCTGACATTGCGGTTGACGGAGGCAGCAAACCCAGCAC
Organism: Pyrinomonadaceae bacterium; assembly: GCA_035646955.1. Taxonomy (GTDB): domain Bacteria; phylum Acidobacteriota; class Blastocatellia; order Pyrinomonadales; family Pyrinomonadaceae; genus PSRF01. The sequence goes on along the minus strand of DASROI010000276.1, from coordinate 5,985 downwards.
GCCCAGCACCAACCGGGCCGCGAAATACTCCAAATTCGTTTTTATCTTCCCTTGTTTAGCCATTGAGCAGGATGGGTGGCGTAGTTTAACAAGCTAAGGCTCCGGGTTGCGACTGCAGCCACCTACCTGACGCCGTCTGTCGGGTTGTGCTGGTTTCTGATATATTTCGCGAACGGGGCGCGAAAGATTTTCGTACAGTGCTTTGTATTGCGCCTTTCGTGCGGCTGTAACTCTCCTCAACACCTCGATTGGATTGGAGCTGGATGGACAAACGCCGGATTCTCGTCGTCGATAACAACGATGAGTTACGTGCTCTTCTTGAACAGGTGCTCGGCAGACTTGGTCACGAGGTCGTCGTGACCGGGGAACGGGAGAAAGCACTCGCGCGTGAAGACCTTGACCAATTCGATCTGGTAATCAGCGACCTGTCCGAAGCCGAAGTCAATGGACAGCCGATCGGCGACCTTCAACGCAAACACCTGGTTACTCCAGTTACGCAAACACCGTCGGGGATCATTAAAGCTTTTAAAATGGGGGCCGCCAATTATCTGAGGCTGCCTTATAATCGCGACGAACTCCGCGAGATTGTTGAGAAAACCCTTTCGTACAAGCTTCGCTATGTGGATGATCCCGAACTGCTGCCACACGTCCACGAAAAAATCGAATTCGAGTTGCCGAGTGATCTTGCTCTTATGAATGGGGTGCTCGAGTATCTTCAGGAACGAGTGTCAAAGCTCGGACTTATCAAACCGGAAAGGTCGAACCTTTTCATTGCACTCGACGAAGCCTTTGTAAATGCAGTTAAACACGGCAATAAGAACGACCCCTCAAAATTGCTTCGAATAACCGCTGAGCTATCGCCCCGTGAAGCGAGTTTCACCGTAGAAGACGAGGGTGAAGGCTTCGACATTCGTGAGATTCCCGATCCTTGCGATCCGGCAAATCTCTTTAGAACCTCAGGTCGCGGCGTTCTCCTTATCTACAACATCATGGACGAGGTTGAGTACAATGCGCAGGGTAACCGCGTGAAGATGATTAAGCGTCCCGAACTACCGGTCGAAGCTCAACTCGTTGATCCAAACGTACCTGACGACAAGCACGCCTGAAACAGTCCAACCGGACGAATCCGCCACTAAATCCTTCTGGCGTTTATGGCCCTGGTGGCTCATACCGTCTCTTATTGCACTTGCGCTCGTGCTCTATTTTGTCGATCCGTTCATCGGCGATTGGGATGGTATGGACTACACGATTCTCTCAATCGCCGGTTATCCCTCTTCGATGGCGCTCGGCCGAAATCTCTTTATCTTTACCAACCACACACTCTTTGTGATCGGGCAAAAGATTTTTGGCGTCCAGCCGGAGCAGGCATATCTGATCTTCAAGTATGCAGTCGTGGCGCAGGTTCCGCTTGCAGTCATTGCCTGTTGGATTCTGGCAAAGTCTGTCAGCAAATCGGTCTACACAGCAACGACGGCCGCGTTGCTTGTCGTCTTTTCCCCGGTCTTTGTCCTTTACGGCGGACAGGTGATGACGGATGTTCCCTCCGTCCTGTTGCTGACGCTTGCGATCATTATTCATCTTAAAGGAGTGACTGAACACCAGATCTGGTTGGTACTGGCTGGTGCGGCGGTTTTGGGACTTGGTGTTAATTTACGAGAGACGATCGGGTTTTATCTTCCGTGGCTTTTATTGTCTCCGTTTGCTTTAGGTTGGAAACTTAAGCGTCGTGAGATCCTGTTTGTTGGTCTTTCGTGCCTGGTCTTTTTTATCCTGGCGTTCGGTTGGTTTGGTTACTGGATGCTATCCGATCCGCATTACCGTTGGTCCTGGGACGGCTGGCGCGAGTCGATGCGTGAAGAGTCGGCCCGTCATCCAGTTTCGATCAGCAATATCATTCCGTTTGCGATCTACCTTTTTATTACTGCTCCACTAGTTTGCCTGACACTGTTTTTTAGTCCCTGGCTTGAATGGCGCTCACGTAAATTGTCGCCGATGCTCGTACTTTGGTTGGTATCGTTCGTTGCTGATTTGCTTTTGTTTTTCAACTACAGCACGACGGTTAACTGGAGATACTTCTTGACCGGTTTGCCCGGGCTTGCGCCTCTTGGCGCCCATTGGTTACTTCGTCTGTTGGCGGTACCGCTTCGAACGCTCAGGCTCGCTTTTGCAGCGTGCATAGTCTTGATTGTGATTTTGGCAGGGACATTCGGACTCTGGATTCGACCGGTAAGCTATGAATTTATCGAACGTCGGGCGATGAGCAGGGAATACAAACATCTTCTAGCCCAGGTCCCGCCAGATGCCGTGATGATTTCAGGAGCCCAGACCATAGCAGTGACGTACTGGGCGTCGATTGGTGCAGGTCACTGGGAAACGATAGGTACTGGTGGAGGCTGGCCCGGCGATAAACTGTTTTCGGTTATCGAAGGCTATTTGAGTCAGGGTCGTCGTGTTTTCCTCGACGCGGACCAGAGATGGTGGTTGGTTTGCAGTTGGCAGCGCGGCGAAATTCCAGCCGTCGTTTCGCTCGAGCACCATTTTAGATTTCGCCGTGTCTCGGAAACAATCTTCGAGCTGAGACCTCTGTCTGACACCGAAGCAACCGACAAGCCTGAATTGAAGAGGTTGTTGCCCGAGAATCGACCGGAAGACGCCAAAAAGTGCACGCCGGGACAGATCTGATAATCAAAATGCCTTACGAATTATTTCTCGCGCTGCGCTACTTGCGATCAAGACGGAAGCGAAAGCTTGCGCGAGCTACATCGATTGCGGCGATTCTCGGCATCATGTTAGGCGTCGCTGCTTTGATTGTTGCTTTCGCACTCTCGAACGGTTTTCGTGACGAGATGCGCGAGAAAATCCTCCAGGGAACTTCGCACATCTCGGTTATCCCGACTGAGTTTCCTCAAAGACTCACTGAAGAATCAGTCAGCTCTCGACTGGCCCAGGTAGACCAGGTGTCGAGTGTCGCTCAAACCACTTACGATGGAGCTTTGGTCCAGGGCTCAGCACACTCTGCTTATGCAGTGCTGCGCGGTGTTGAAAAGGATCATGAGTCTTTGATTCCTCAACATTGGATTCAGTCGGGTTTCTCTGCGCCCATCATGGATACTCCAGGTGATGGCGTTCCGAGTGGTGTGATCGGAGATGAGCTTGCCTCGCGATTGGGTGTGAAGGTAGGCGACACAATACAAGTCATTCCTGCAAACGATTTCAGTCTTGCCGGCGGTCGACCGATCAAAAAGATTCGCGCCGCCGGAATCTTTCGATCGGGACTATTTGAGTACGACTCAACCTGGATTTACGTATCGCTCGAAACCGCCAACGCTTTTTCGAATGGTAATCACTCAGGCTCAGTCATCAGCGTGCAGGTAAAAGATCCGGACAATGTGAACGAGACAGCCGCCAGGATTCGAAACCTGCTTGGTAACTCGTTTACGGTGATCGATTGGCAGCAAGCAAACCAGCAGTTGTTCTCCGCGCTCGCTCTCGAACGAAGAATGGGCCTTTTCATAATCGGCTTAATCATTGCGATTGCCTCACTGAACATAACAAGTATGTTGATACTGGTGGTGGTTGAGCGTCGACGCGATATTGCGATCCTGAATGCGCTCGGCGCGAGTCGCAATGGTGTGATGCTCCTATTTGTAATTGAGGGCGCAATCGTTGGGGTGATTGGAGCATTGGCGGGGTTGTTACTGGGACTCGTTGCTTGTGCGATCGGAAACCATTTCAAGATTGTGAGTCTGCCCGCGGACGTCTACTCGATTAGCAACGTTCCTTTAAATGTTCACTTTAGTGAGGCAGTTTTATCAGCGCTTGTAGCTTTAGTGTTAAGCATCATCGCGACCATCTATCCTGCTCGAGCCGCCTCACAAACAAGACCTATCGAGGTGATCCGGGATTCGATTTGATATGCGAGTAGCAGACCAGGAAATTGAAACGATCGGTCTTCAATCACCTGTGGTTGAGGGATTGACCGTTGTCGACTTGAGGAAGAGCTACTTAACGGCACAGGGAGCCCGACTCGAGGTCTTGTCCGGTCTCAATTTGAACGTGAAACCAGGTGAAGCGGTTGCGATCATGGGGGCGTCAGGTTCTGGGAAATCAACCCTTCTTCATCTCCTTGGAGGATTGGACGAAGTAGATCATGGAATGATCGATCTCGATGGCGCCGAGTTAGGTAAGCTAAAAGGGCATTTACTCGACTCGTTCCGGCAAAAGCACGTAGGGTTTGTTTTTCAATTTCACTACCTGCTTCAGGATCTTTCGGCTATCGAAAATGTGATGTTGCCATTGCTGATTTCGCGGCGCAGGAGGGTTGTGGCTGGCAAACTTGCCCTGGAAATGCTCCATAAGTTCGGATTGGCGGATCGAATTGACTCACCAGTCGGTCAGCTTTCGGGCGGTGAGCAGCAACGAGTTGCGGTTGCCCGGGCGTTGATAACCGGCCCTAAAATGTTGCTTGCGGATGAACCCACGGGCAACCTCGATTCTTCAATTGGCTCGGAAATAGCTGATCTAATGGTCGAATATGCTCATAGAAACTCGGCTATAGTGATAGTGGCGACGCACAATGAAGATCTTTCAAAGGTCTGTGATCGCAGTTTGGTCTTAAAAGAGGGGCGTCTTCATCCACTTTAAACGAGCGGGCTGAAAAGAAAACATTGTTAAGAGTTTATCTAAAAAGAAGACAATGCTTTTTGCCCCTTCGTTCATGGGTTATAATGCCAAGCAACTGCCGGGCGCTCTGTTTTTGGCCCGGCATGGTAATCATAAGGACCAGTTAGTAGATAAACACGATGTTCGAACGTTATACAGAAAAGGCCCGCCGTGTAATCTTTTTTGCTCGTTACGAAGCTTCACAGTTTGGTGCGCCTGCGATTGAGCCGGAACACCTGCTGTTGGGACTCATGCGAGAAGACAAGACTTTAACCGGCCGATTTTTCCCCCGTGCACAGGTTTCGATCGAATCGATCCGCAAAGAGATCGAAGGTCGCACTCTCCTGCGAGAAAAGATCTCCACGTCAGTGGAGTTGCCGCTCGCACCGGAAACGAAGCATGTCCTCGCGTTCGCACACGAGGAGAGCGATCGTTTACAACACCGGCACATAGGAACCGAACATTTGTTACTCGGTTTGCTCCGAGAGGAACGCTCGATGGCTGCTGAGATTCTTTACGAGCGTGGGTTGCGTTTGAATGCTGTGCGCGACGAGATTGCCCGGCAATCGGGCTCGGATGCGCGCGCTTCGCAAAAGAAAGACACGCCACACCTCGTAGAATTTTCACGCGACCTTACTGATGATGCCGGCAATGACAAGCTTGATCCCTTAATTGGTCGTGAAGCTGAAATTGAAAGACTCGTACAAATTCTCTGCCGCCGTACCAAGAATAATCCCGTACTGATTGGTGAGCCCGGAGTTGGTAAAACAGCGATCGTTGAGGGGTTGGCCCAACGCATCATTCGCGGCGACGTACCATCATTTCTTGAGAACAAGAGAATCTTGTCGTTGGATCTCTCGCTGATTGTTGCAGGTACAAAATACAGAGGTCAGTTTGAGGAACGTCTCAAGCAGATCATGAGAGAGTTAGTCGAGAATCCACAGTACATCGTCTTCATCGATGAGCTTCATACTCTCGTGGGAGCCGGTTCTGCCGAGGGCTCACTCGATGCGGCTAACATTCTCAAGCCCGCGCTCTCTCGAGGGGAAATTCAATGTATCGGTGCGACTACGCCGGCGGAGTTTCGCAAGTCGATTGAGAAAGACCGCTCACTCGAACGGCGTTTTCAAGCAGTGAAAGTTCCGCCTCCTTCTGAGGAAGAAGCCGTAAGCATTCTCGATGGCGTGCGTGAACGGTACGAAAGTTTTCATCAAGTGCGCTACACCGACGATGCACTCCAGGCAGCGGTTTACCAGTCGCACCGGTACATTCCCGACCGTTTTCTACCTGATAAAGCAATCGACGTAATTGACGAAGCGGGTG
>DASROI010000275.1:0-29333 GCA_035646955.1 Pyrinomonadaceae bacterium | reverse complement strand
GACATAGTTAAAGTCAATTGCTATTTGAGACGTGATTCTGATCTTGTCGAATATAACCGCATCTTTAGAGAGTTTTTCAAGGAGCCGTATCCCGCACGGACAACCATCACTAACTGTTTGCCAAGTACTCTGCTTTTTGAGATTGATTGTATTGCGCGCTTGGCAAATGAAGCGCGGACAATCGACAAATTTGTTGGCAGGCACTAACTGCAGCTCAAATTCTCCCAGTCTCCCTGCGTCTCTCGTCAACTCGTTAAGGGTCCGGGAACTACCTTCATAAACGTTCCGTCGAAAAGAGGATCGGGTGCAAATGAACCAAGTTCTTGATGCGCGCTCCCGCTACACATTCAATAGGATCCTGATGTACGCCTTTGTAGTCATACTCATTGCTTCGGCCGTCTGTTCTGTGGGTGCCTTTGCTCAGTCGCTGACCAGGAAATCACGACAAACTGCACCTAAGACCGCATCCCCGCCCGTGATGACCAAGTTGGATGAATACTTGGTTATCGTGCCATTGCCTGATGGAAGGCTCATGGGTGTCGTGTGGATTTCGAAAGGTGAGCCGGAGGCTGCTGCTCGCTACTCCACCGATAACGGCTACTCGTGGACTGAACCTCAGACCCTGTTCAAATTTCCAAAGGAGCCCCCGGGTGGGTGGAGTGCTCACGTTGGGATGTTGGATCAGAAGGGAGAGATTCACATCTTCTACCAAAACGATGCTGGCACATCCACGGCGCCGAAGCTCGAAGACCGTCGATACGATGTCTGGCATACGCAAACCGTGAATGGCCGAACGAAGTGGCAACCAATCAAGCGAATTTGGAAGGGTTATGCAGGGTCGATGCTGTCTGTCACACAAATGCGAAACGGACGAATCATCCTTCCAATTTGTTACCTGTCAACGCCAGTCCGCTCCTGGGGTAAGCGTGGGGAAGGATTTGATGCCTTCTCTTACATGGGAACCTTTAGCTCCACCGTTCTCTATTCTGACGATGGGAACAATTGGCATCAGTCTAAAGTTGAGTTCAAGGCACCGACAGCGACCATTGGGGCAGATGGCCTGCTTGAGCCGGGAGTCATTCAACTCAAAGATGGACGGGTTTGGTTGCTGATCAGGACTCAACTCGGGCGGTTTCTCGAATCATTTTCCCGCGACGGAGCTAACTGGTCACCACCTCGACCTACTGACATTATCTCGTCCGACTCGCCTGGAAATCTAATACGTCTGAAGACGGGGCAACTCGTCATGTTCTGGAACAACAGTCTTCGCTTTTCTTATGCGAACGGTGGGAGGCATGTGCTGCACGCTGCCATCTCTGACGATGAAGGTAAAACCTGGCGTGGCTTTCGAGAGGCAGCGCGCAATCCGTTTCTCGGCGAGCCTCCGCCACCAAATGGAGATCATGGCGTGACCTACACAGTCGTAAATGTAACCCCAGATGGAAAAGTGATTACTCCTTTATCAACCGGAAAGCCCGACGGCACTTATCTGTTGCATCTTGATCCTGCATGGCTCTACGAGACAAAACGTAAATCTGATTTCTCGGCTGGCTTCAACGACTGGTCTACCTTCGGAACCAAAGGGGTGGAAGTTGTGCCCAATCCGAAGGCGTCCGGCGCGCCGCTGCTGAGTTTGCGTAAACCTGATTCGGCATGGCCGGCTGGTGCGGTCTGGAATTTTCCCGCAGGCAAAAAAGGGAGTCTGTCCCTGAAGCTTCTTCTCAAACCGGGCTTCCGCGGCGCGTCGATCGGTTTAACGGATCATTTTTCTGTCCCTTTCGATCTCGAGGATGTCATCTTCAATTTGTTCAATCTTGATATTGGCCCCAACGGTGAGCTGGCAAACGGAAAGCGTATTGAACCGGGCCGATGGCACCGATTGAAGTTCGATTGGGATGCAACCAGACATCAGTGTCGCGTCTTGCTGGAGGGTCGAGAGATCGAGGTATTGCCCCTTACTCGAATGACGAGTTCAGGTGTCAGCTACATCCGGCTCCGTTCCACGGCAGAAAGTACTGACGATAGCGGACTGCTCATCGAATCTGTTGAAACTGATACATCGGCTAGTTGGTAGAAGCCTTCGCAGCGCGCAACTCCCGATCTGTGAAAGCTCTGAAATCGAACTCGATCGTCAGGAAGGTGTGACTAGTGTTTGTACGAACGGTCTCAGTGTTGATGGCGGCCCTAATTTTTTCGGCGGCCATCGTTACGGCGAAAGAGCTCAATGGTCCTGTGACCCTTGCTGGATTCGATGAAATGCCAAAGCTGGTCCGACTTCACGACGGCAGGCTGATGGCTATCTTCCATCCGCTCACCGAAGACATGAAGGAAGTGATAGCCCGGTACTCTTCGGACAATGGACAAACCTGGAACGCTCCCCAGACCCTGTTCAAGTTGCCTCAAGAGATCGGCGGCTGGGGTTATCCCATAGTTCTTGCCGACCAGAAGGGTGAAGTACATATCTTTTTTCTGAATGATGCGAACACGGGAACTGTGCGGCCGATAGTTTCGAAGGAAGGTCGCCATACAGAACCGGATCAGAGCAGGCTCGATATTTGGCACACTAAGTCCACTGAGGGGCTGAGGGTGTGGCAGGCCCCCAAAATGATCTGGAAAGGTCGGGCTGGAGACATGCAGTCAGTGATCCAACTGCGCAACGGCCGAATCCTTCTCCCAATCTCGTACATGACAAACCGCTCATGGGGTGCTCGAGGCGAGGGCTTCGATGCCTTTACTTATACTGGCAAGTTCAACTCGACTGCACTCTATTCTGATGACGATGGAGACCACTGGCAGCTCTCACCTTCTGTTCTGAAGACTACTACGCCCGATATCACCACGATCCTTGGAGCAATTGAGCCCGTGGTGCTGGAACTAAAAGACGGGCGCGTCTGGATGCTGATCAGAACCCAGATGGGAAGGTTCTACGAATCTTTCTCGGCAGATGGAGCCGAATGGTCGCGGCCCCGACCTACTGATCTAATTTCGTCCGACTCACCTGCTGGTCTGATTCGACTGAAAGACGGGCGGATACTCCTCATCTGGAATAACTGCTTAAGGTATCCATACGCCTATGGAGGGAGGCACGTGTTGCATGGAGCTGTGTCTTCCGACGAAGGTCGCACCTGGCGCGGCTACCGCGAGGTTGCCCGAGATCCCCATCGACTAGAACCTTCTCCACCAAACGGTGATCACGGCGTTTCTTATCCCTTTCCCGTCTTGACGCAAGACGGAAAAGTCGTGTTTTCGATCTGGGTTGAGACTGGGCGCAAGCGATCCCTGATCAGCATCGATCCTTCGTGGCTGGATGAAACAAAGCAAAGAGATGACTTTTCAACCGGACTAGACAAATGGTCTAGCTTCGGTACAAAGGGAGTTGAGATCGTCCCTCATCCTGAGAAGGCGGGCACGCAAGTGCTCAGCCTCCGCAAACCTGCTGCAGACTGGCCTTCTGCAGCAGTCTGGAACTTCCCCTCTGGCAATCGCGGACGACTTCGACTCCGGCTAATGCTGAGGCCCAATTTCAAATCGGCCATCATCGGTCTCACAGATCACTTCTCCGTACCTTTCGACGAGGAGGATCGGTTCAACAATCTCTTCAACTTGAGGATTGATGAAGGCGGAAGACTTGGCGACGGTGTGAAGCTTGAGACCGGCCGCTGGTATGAACTGGTACTTGAATGGAACACCGCCCGAAGAGAGTGTCGAGTAATGATTGATGGCCGCCAGGTATTGACCGCGCCTCAGAATCGCCATGGAGATAGCGTTAGCTATTTACGACTTCGCTCGACTGCGCCAGATAAGGACGATGCAGGCCTGCTCATCGAATCCGTGGACGTCGATGTAGCTGAAGGTCGTTAGCGTGACAACACTAAAATAATTGGAGCATGGCTGTGAACAAGAGTCGGTATGCCGTTGCGTGTTTATTCACTCTCCTGGTGGCAGTCGAGTTAACCATGGGCCAGAATCTCGGGCCTAGCTCGATAGCTTCTTTCGATGAGCGACCCAAGGTTGTCCAACTGCAGGACGGAACTTTCGTGGCCTTCTTCGTACGCGACAAGAAGGGCCTTCAGGAAGTGCTTACCAAGAAGTCTACTGATAACGCTAAAACGTGGTCAGCGTTAGAGCCCTTAATGCAACTTCCCAAATATCCTGGTAATTGGGGCGGGGTCGAGGCGCTGGTCGATCATAGCGGCGAGATCCATCTCTTCTTTCTCAATGACGCACATACCGGAGTCATTGTCACGGGAGAAGATCAGCGTCCCAAAGTTGGGCAGATGAGTCAAAAACGGCTCGATATTTGGCACACTAAGTCAACTAATGGCAGGAAGAACTGGCAACCTCCAAAGCGCATATGGGAGGGCTATACGGGAGCGTTGAATTCGGTGGTGCAGCTAAAGAGTGGCCGGATACTGCTTCCCTTCTCCTTTCTAACACCGCGTAAATGGAGCAGCAGAGGCGAAGCACTAGACACTTTTACTTTCATGGGCCAATACGATTGCACTGTCGCCTACTCTGATGACGATGGAACCTCCTGGAAGTTATCAACTCCGGATCTGAAAGTTCAGGTACCGGATATTGTCTCAGCTTATGGTGCTGTCGAGCCTGTTGTGCTTGAACTTAAAGATGGACGCGTGTGGATGCTGATTCGCACACAGATGGGGCGTTTTTACCAATCATTTTCTCCCGACGGCGGCACCTGGTCTAACCCTGAACCCTCTGCTCTGATCTCATCCGACTCACCAGCGGGTCTTGCGCGCACGACTGACGGTCGTATCGTGGTCTTTTGGAATAACTGTCTCCGCTTTCCTTACGCGTATGGTGGTCGCCACGTCCTTCACGCTGCCATCTCCTCTGATGAGGGCAAATCATGGCGCGGATATCGTGAAGTCGCGCGCGATCCCTTTAATAATCAGCCACCGCCTCCGACTGGTGATCATGGAACGGCCTATCCTTTTCCGGTAGCTACAAAAGATGGAAAGGTACTGTTTGCAACCGGCCAGGGAGAAGGCAGAGCGATTGTCAAACTACTCGACCCGGAATGGCTCTATCAAACTCGACAACAGTCCGATCTCACGGGCCGCGGACTGGCTGACTGGTCCACCTTCGGTACTCGAGGCGTTGAATTGGTGGCCGACCCCGAGCATCCTGCGAAACGACTGCTCCGGCTGCGCAAAGAAACGGAGGACTGGCCGGCTGCTGCGGTCTGGAATTTTCCCGCCGGCGAGAATGGTCGCTTGCGAATAAGACTGAAGATTGAGAAGGGCTTCGCGGGCGCATTTTTATCTCTTACTGACCACTTCTCGGTGCCCTTTGATGCCGAAGACTACTTTCACAACTTGTACAACCTGCGCGTCGGTGCTAGTGGCGAGTTACCGGGTGGAGCGAGGCTTCAGGTCGGACAATGGCAAGACCTGGAGATCGAATGGGATGTGAATCAGCGAGAAGCCAGAGTAAAGGTCGAAGGAAAAGTCGCAGCGGTCATCAAACAACAAAGGGACACTATCGGAGCAAGTTACCTGCGGGTGAAGTCTTTGAGTAAGGGAGGAGAAACCGGCGGCTTGCTCATTGAGAGCGTTGATGTCGATTCCCGAATGTCTGATGACTCTCGATAAAGGATCTAAGAACTCGACTCGCGCTTAGACCGATCGTTTGAGCTAGTCGCACCGCGAACCATCTCAATTGAGGAGCCTCGGGTTACATCTAATGACTAACACAATTGTTACTAAGTCTTCGGGAGTGGTCTATCGCAATCCAAAACCATACTTGCGAAGCATTGTTGCCTACCATCCTTCCTTGACGTTACTGAGCGAAAAAGAATATGTCGCAACCTTTGATCTAGGCGAGGCCGTTGAAAGCTTTGACTATCATACAGTTGTCGCCCGCTCTACCGATTACGGTAAAACTTGGACCGTCACAGGTCGGTTGCTCTCAGACGCTCCGCAGCGAACGACTCATACAATTCGCACCAGTAGATTACGCGATGGAACTCTCGTTGGTTTTGGAGGATTGCACGATCGCGAAAACCAAAAGGAAGGTCTGGTCAATCGTCACACCTTCGGATTCGTTCCGGTGGATCTGTTTGTTGTGAACTCGCTCGATAAAGGAAAGTCCTGGAGCAAACCAACAACCATTCAGCCCCCACTCATCGGCCCATCGTGGGAAGTCTGCCATCACATCGTCGAATTAAACGACGGGAGATGGCTGGCTCCCACTGCTACATGGCGCGCTTGGAATGGTGATCACCCTTCGGGCGAGCAAGCAGTAGTCCTGATCAGCGACGATAAAGGCAAAAGTTGGCCTTCCTTTGGACGCACTTTCGACGGACGCGAATCGGGTATAAGCCATCTGGAACAATCGGTCATACAACTCCAGGACGGCCGCGTACTCGCAGTCTCATGGGCCCACGATACCAAGTCCGGAAATAATTTTCCGTCAGTTTATTCGTTGAGCGAAGATCGAGGGGAGACGTTCTCACCACCCATTGAAACCGGATTTCTAGCACAGACGGCCAAAGTGGTCCAATTAGATGACGGACGTCTTCTCTGTGTCTATCGGCGAAATGATAAACCGGGTTTGTGGGCCACCCTCGCACGGCTCGAAGTAAACAAATGGATCAATCTAGGAAAAGCTCCTTTGTGGCAGGGCGCTGAATCCGGGATGAGCGGCAAATCAAATAGCGGAGAAGAATTGAGCCTTCTCAAATTCGGGTATCCCAGTGTGCGACAGGTCGCTACTGATGAGCTTCTCTTACTTTTCTGGTGTCAGGAAGATTGCATTAACAATATTCGTTGGCTGAGATTGCGAGTGACTTGAGCGAGTGCGCCTCTGGTTGCACTTGAAGTTACCGAGCCACGAGGCGTTCGGCAATTTGAAACCATACGAGCAACAACTAGTCGAACCAGGGGGTGGTGGGCCTCGAACAGGCCGACCATTTACTGAGTCGGTTGTTACGCACGATATGAGGTTGACGGTCTGGAGGCAGAATGAATCATCTGTTATTGATGGCCTGCATTTTAACCCTAAGCCATACCTCGACGATATTTGCGCAAGATATTAGTCCCGTCTGGACCGTGTCATCATTGCCGTACCGCGTGCTGGTTGAGGTTCCGCCAGTCGACACCGGCAGCCGGACGTCAGATGCGTTACCAGCTTCGCTGAAACTAGATTTTAATTCTTCCGAATTCAGGTCATTGCACCTGCCTGGAGAAGTCGATCTCGATAGCATCCAAGTCATCCGTTATGATCCTGCTACTGGTAAAGTCCTGCCGACTCCAATCTGGCCCTTCAGTCGTTCATCTGGCGAGCGAGCATCGCGCTTCCTTGACGAAACGTTGCCATGGGATTTTCCGGTCTCCGATGGACCACTTACGGGGGACATCAAGTCCACTACTTTTCCGCGAGGTGCTTTCCTCATCAACGTCAAAGGAAGCGGCACTCACGGATTACTAACGTGGGATCATCAGCAGGAGGGAAAACAGTCCTCCTTCTATGCAATTTATTTCAATGTCCTACCGAAGAACGCCGCACACGCAATACCTCGACAGGGATTTGTTGGTGACGGTTCACCGCGTCGAGACTTACAGGCGTCATCATTAAGTGGGAGCTACTACAACCGTGTCGCGGCTGACGATTGGGATGGCGATGGCCTAACGGACGCTATCATCGGCCTCGGCTTTGGCAACGTAGTTCTGTTTCGTAATGAAGGTGATCGGAAGCGGCCAAAATTTGGTCAGGGACAGTACCTGATAGATTCCGAGGGCCAGATCATCGACGCAGGCGGAATGGCTTCACCAGCTATTGCAGACTGGGACGGAGACGGCGTTCGCGATCTGATCGTAGGCATCGAAGGTGACAAGAGTCTCGTTTGGTACAAGAATATTGGGACTAACAGAAAGCGCAGCCTTAGTTATCGTGGTTATATCAAATCGGAAGGGCAGCCCCTCCTGATTCCTGCCAAACCGGCGCCAGAATCACCGCACTATAAAAGAGACTATGCTCCGTCAGTCGACGTCGTAGATTGGGACGGCGACGGCGACCCCGATCTCTTATTAGGCGGCTATATCACGGGTTACATCTGGTTCTATGAGAACACCGGTAGAGAATCTGACGGAACGCCGGCGCTGGTGTTTCGTGGTCCAATCCAGGCTGACGGTAAACCGATTGACACGATATGGGGAGCCCATCCATGCACAGTTGACTTGGACGGAGACGGTGACCTCGATCTGCTAAGCGGATCCTTCGGACAGGCTATGGGTGGGGGAGATTCTTTCAATCGCTTCTTGTACTACTACGAGAACGTCGGTACTCGAAAAAATCCACAACTCGTGGAACGACAAATAGCATACGACGGTGAACCTCCAAAGGACATACTGGCCCAGGCGCGTCCAGTTGACTTCAATAATGACGGCTTGATGGACCTTTACATTTCTACGATGAGGAACTTCTACCTCGCGCAAAATGTGGGGACAAAATCAGCGCCTAGATGGAAAATCGAATTGCAGCCATCGACCTGGGGTCTGGCCGAACTCTCGGCAACTCAAATTCTCGATTGGAATAACGACGGGCATGCAGATCTGATCACGTCACCTCTGGACGGTGATGGAGTTCCGCAACTCTCACTCAACATGGGCCAGGGAACCCAAGGTGTTTTCGGTTCACCAAGGCCGATCTTGCCGGATAGACAAAAGATCACTCATCCCGCACCCTACGGAGATCCCTGGACGTTTGCATATTTTTACGATTTTGACGGTGATGGCGACTTCGACATTCTTTGGACCGACGGTCCGGGTTATGCCTACCTGCATCGCAACAAGGGAAACAATAAACAACCCAACTACGACACTCTCGGTGAAAAGCTCTGCACTCAGGATGGATCTCCGATAAAAGTCGGCCCACCGGTAGTGCCAATCGAGAAGATTACTGACTTTACAGTAATGCAGGGGTCACGGGCTGGGATCACGGCCTTTGATTTTGATGGAGACGGTAAGACGGATGTCGCGCTCGGAGATACCTACGGAGATGTTTTCTATTACAAGAATCTCGGCTCAAATGAAAAGCCAGTCTTCTCATCTGCCACAAAGCTAGGAAACATCACGAATCGGGCGCTTCCGCTCACATACGATTGGGACAAAGACGGCCAGACGGATCTCTTAGGAATCTCCTGGAGCGGAAACATGGCGTGGTATCGGAATTTGGGTCCCAAGGCGAACCCGCAATTTGCCGCACCTCAAAAATTAGAACTGCCACCAACGGTAATGTATAGCCCCAGGCTTCTCATTTCAGACTGGAATGGTGACGGCGACGACGACTTTATCGTGATGTCTTCTTACCCATGGTTCTGCTGGTTGGAGGGTTCATACGTTCAGCATGGCTATGCCCAGGGAAAGATCCTGACGGTCGAGTCGAAGCTCGAGTAATTGAGACTGTTAGGTGCGTGACGATCCATGAGATCGATAAAGTCGAGAGACTCGAATAAACAGGAAAGGAAATCGGACAATGCACCGTTTCTTTGTTGCAAGTTTTCTCACCAGCTTAATCACCTTGCTTAGTTACGGCGTGGTCGCGGCTCAGACTTCTTCTCAACCTGTAGTTACGACGAGTTGTGAGGAAGAACTGCGAATCGCGCAAGACCGACTGAGCAAGTTGAATTCTTATCTTCAAGACTGGCCAAATCTAGGCTACTTCCGTGAGGCAAACGCGCAACTTGCTCCAGCAAAGAATCACGAGCGGCGAGTAGTGTTCATGGGAGATTCGAATACAGACTACTGGGACAACCCTGGTTACGGCGGGTTCTTTCCCGGGCAGCCATACGTGAATCGCGGTATCGCCGGTCAGATTACACCGCAAATGCTAATTCGATTCCGTCAGGATGTAATTGCCCTGCGCCCGAAGGTGGTAGTCATTCTTGCCGGTACTAACGACATCGCAGGGAACATCGGCCCAACCACTTTCACCGCTATAGAAAATAATCTGACCACAATGTCTGAGTTGGCGAGGGCCCATGGAATACGCGTGGTACTTGCCTCTCTGTTACCGGTCAGCGACTACAACCGAACACGTGATGGTAAACCGCTCATTAGGACCATTGAGCGCCCGCTCATTCGACTCCAGACTCTCAATAGTTGGATGAAGCAGTACACCGCCGAAGAGGGTTTCGTATACCTCGACTATTTTAGCCACCTGGCGGATGAGAAGGGGCTGCTCAAGGAAGAATTTAGTGACGACGGAGTGCACCCGAACTCGAAAGGGTACGAAGTGATGGCTCCATTGGCTGAAGTTGCCATCAGCAAAGCTTTGCGATCTGGGAAATAGCCAGCCCGTTTTGCACTTCAATAGGTTTACTGAGGAGATCACGGTTTGATCTGTCCAATGAGGAATCTTTGCGCGACGGTTTTTCTAACGTTACCAGTGCTCATCATTTTCACTGCGCAGCTGGTTCATGCGCAACCCTCCCGTTCGCGATGGCACTTTCCACGAATGTATCGGATTACAGTCGCTGTCGATCCAGGCTCCTCAGCACGAATGAATACTCCAGTTGGCGTCGCGGTTAATTTCAAAGAGATCTTCAGGAGCAACAATCTAACAGGGCGCTTAGACCCCAATTCGATACAAGTCGCTCGCATCAATGCGCCGGGGTCAGCGATGCAGCGGAAAACGAGATCCGGAGGCCTCTCCATTCCGTTCCAAATGACCGGCGATTTTGTGAATGAAGATGCGGGGATGATCTGGTGGCGCATAAGAAATAATACCGACACCCAGTTTTATATTTATTTTGATCCGGTTGGAGATCAAAGAGAAATTCATGCTCGAACAATCGGTCTAATCGGCATCGGCGACACTTTTCATTATAACGACGGCAATCCGGGGTTTGCTGGCAACGTAGCTCTTCATTCGCAATTTTGGCACATCGACTGGGATGGTGACGGTCGTCGCGATTTAATCGGGTTTGGTTACCGGATTTATGAGTACGGTATACCCCTGGAAAAGGAACTCGGGAACTGGGTCTATTTCTACAAGAACATCGGATCGTCTCAAAAGCCGCTCTTCGCCCCACGACAAAGGATCAAAGCAGACGATGGCAACTACCTGACAATGGATCGGTTGTCTCAGAACATGTTTCCGATTGATTGGGACCATGACGGAGACGTCGACTTTCACGGTTTGAGTGGTGACAAGTGGTTGCTCTTTGAGAATACGGGGAAGCGGGACCGAAACAATTTGTGGATCCTGAAACAACCCAGAGTTATTACAGAGATCAAGGAGCGTTCAGACTTTCAGAAGACGATACCCATCCCGCCAGACGTTCCAAAAAGAGAAGGGTTCTTTCCACGGGGAGAAAGAATGGTCGACTGGGAGGGCGATGGGGATCTGGATTTGCTGATTGCCTATCGGAGTATCAATGTCATCGGCGTGGAGGATCCGAAAAGAGGGGTCATTCCTTACGGCACCGGTTGGACCAGTTTCTCCCTCCTGAGAAATATTGGAACCGATGCGAGAGGTAATCCTCGTTTTGCTCCGCCGGAAACTATTATGGAGGAGCGGGGCCTACCGATCACTGCAGCAGGATCGGCGTCCGGCGGAGCTGAGTACGTTGACTATGATGGAGACGGCGACTGCGATCTTCTTTACACTGCTGAGACGAACGGTCCGCTTGAGCGCAGCCGTTTGATGTTGGCAGAGAACGTCGGCACGCGTGAGAAGCCGCTGTTTATCATGCCCCTTCCGATCCTTGGCGTCAGTGACTCGCCTTATATCGTGGACTGGAATAATGACGGAAGGTTCGACCTGATCGCTGGTGGTGAATTTTTTGAAAACGTGAACCCCTTGAGCGGACCTTCGGCCACCGCCAAAAACACTACACCTTTAGGTACCTACAAACCGCGACATCACAACCTACCAAAATTTATTTCACGCGGGCTGGCCCAAGGGATAGACCCCGAGATTCTGACTTACTTTACCGCCTGCGTTGATTTTGATGGTGACGGCAATCTCGATCTGGTCAGCGGTTATCACTCCAACATTCTTTTCTATCGCAACAAAGCGACAACGCTTAATCCAGTGTTTGATCGTGGTGTACGGGTGGAGGCAGGTGGTGACCCGATTTTCATGCCCAATTGGCTCGATCCGCAATCCGACGAACCCTCTCACTGGGGTCCTCAAGGTCTCGGCGAAGCGCTCTTCGGATGGCTAGTTCCGACCCTGCGTGACTGGGATGGTGATGGGGATCTCGATCTATTTGTTACGGGACAGCGATGGCAACTTCAATATTTCGAAAATATCGGTACGCGTCGGAATCCCATCCTGGCCAAGGGCCGCGAAGTCCGCTGCGATGGCGACCCATTTGAATTCTCCTGGAGGTCAAAGGTGTCGGTGGGCGATCTCGATGGGGACGGCAAGGCCGACTTTGTGGTCACGTCCAATCGCGACAACACCTTCTACATGTACAAGCCGAAACAGGATGGGAGCAATCCACAGTTCCTGGAGGTCACTCGGAGCGAGGCCTTAAAGCTCGAGGACGGAACATTTCTTAAAGGTTGGTACGGGGGTCAAAACAACAACGGCGATAACCACAGCCAGCTCGTTGATTGGGATTCCGATGGCGACCTTGATTTATTGAATGGCAGTCTCTGGGCAGTTTTCTATTACGAAAATGTAGGTACTCGGCAGAAACCTCTTTTCAGAGCCCACGGTAAGTTCAAAGCCGGTGGTGAAGTAATTCATACCTTTAATCACGCCGGCTCGTTCGATGCAGCAGATTGGAACGGCGACGGTCGGCTGGATCTGGTGATGGGTACAGAATGTCCATCGGACCAGCCGCGCGGAGGTGTCCTCCATTTGTTTGACCGTGCATTCATAGATGATGACCTACCCACTGCACGCGCAGAAGCAGTTGAAAGAAAGCAACGAGCTTCACCGCAAAAATAGAGTGCATTCTCAGACATCAGATCTGAGCGAAGTATTTTGCGCTAACAAGCCACAGCTATTCAGACACGCTTTGATTCATAAGAGGAGCTATTTACACATGACTGAAAAATTTGAAGCTGGCCGGAGGAAGTTCTTAAAGGCCACCGCACTTGCCGGTGCGGGCCTAACCATAGACATTGCACTGCCGGCAAAAGCGGCTCAAAAGAAGCCAATAACTCCCGCCGAATTTAAACGTCGAGTTCGCGGTCCCATTCTCTCCTCACCAACGCCCTATACGGCTGACTTTAAGATTGACCATCAGGCTCTTAGAAATATGATTAAGGGAGCACTCGACGCTGGAGTTCGTGTTTTCACGCTGACCGCCGGCAACAGTCAGTATTACGCCCTCTCTGACGAAGAGATTAAGCAGCTGACACGAACTACGGTCGAGGCCGTGGGCGGGCGCGGTATCACGATCGCGGCCACGGGACCCTGGTGGACGGGCAGGGCGGTTGAGCATGCCCGCTTTGCCCAATCGGTAGGAGCCGACGCAATACAGGTAATGCCCGGAGTGAACGGGGATGACGACGCGCAATTCGAGCATTTTAAAGCGGTGGCGGCGAGCACCGATCTAGGGATTGTGATCCACGGCAGCCCTTCGCTCAACCTCATCGAGCGTTTGATCACAATCGATTCCGTAGTTGCGATGAAAGAGGAATTCACTTACGACTTCACGCTCCAGGTCTATCGCAAGTTCGGTGACCGGCTAAACATTTACGCGGGAGGAACCAAAGCTCGCTTTATGGTATATCAGCCGTACGGCATGCAAGCGTATTACAGCGTTTTTGCCAGCTTCGCGCCGCAAATCGCGATGCGATTTTGGGGTGCTGTTGAAAAGAATGATCTTAACGAGGCGAGGAAAATCATCCTTCAATACGATCTCCCATTCTTTGAACGATTCAGTCATCCATTCTGGCGCGCAACACTGGAATACTTTGGGGTTGCTAAGCGCTATATGAGACCACCCGAACGGAGCTTCACCGATCAGCAAATACAAGAGCTAAAGGGTTTCTACGACTCAATGGGACTCTCTCCGAAGAGACGCTAAACCGAAGTTGGAGCCTTAGCGGGGACGGCTCACGGGATTCAGCCTTGGGTATAACCCACCCCGCAGTTTCCCGGGGTAACACCTGCTTTTCCCACCATATTTGCTGCTACGCTGAAGACCTATTAGGCTCGAATCGTATACGTCGAGACCAGGGCGTCTTCCGGTTTCTTGAACAGCCAGCTACAGGCCCAGCCAACGACGATGGTCCCAAGAAATCCAATCACTATCCACCATAACCACGAGATCGTCGTGTAGTTTGCCACCCACAGGGTCAGCGATAAACCAACCAAACCCCCGATAATAATTCCAGGAGAGTTGGCCCGCCTGCTGATAACTCCTAGAGTGAACGTGGCGCAGATTGGTCCCATAAAAAAGCCGCCGAGCTTACCAACAATCTCCACCACTGGGCCAAGTTTGTTAATGTAAAAAGCAGTCAAGGTGAGCAAGACGCCGCAGGCGAAAGTCACCCAACGGGCATGGCCGAGTTCCTGATCCTCGCGTTGACTGATCTTAAAGCGGACAAAGAAATCCTTAATCAGAACTGCCGCTAATGAATTCAGGCCAGCAGATAAAGTCGACATAGTGGCCGCGAAAATTCCAGCAATAACCAATCCCTTTAGGCCGATCGGTAGAACATTAACTGCAAAATGAGGAAGAATCCGATCCGCGCGAGGAAGCGTCGCCGCGAGTGCCGGACTGGCTTTGTAGTAGGCCGCCAGGACAACTCCCATCAGCAGTAGCAAACCAACTACGGGCAAGCTGATCCATGCACTAGTCATCATCGCTTTACGCGTCTCTGCCTCAGAGCCGGTAGTAAAATAGCGTTGAGCGATCGCCTGATCCGTAGCATAGGTAGTCAAGTAATAAAGGATCAGATATGGAATCAATGCCCAAAAGCTTATTTCATCCCTGAGACCAAACTGGAACATCCGAGTATGTGGAGCGGCACTCTGCCACATTTGCGGTAGATCCCAGTTGAGTGCGCTTAGGGCAAACAACACCATTACTATCCCGCCGCCAATAAGCACAAAGAACTGCATGAAGTCGGTCCAGATTACTGCCCGCATTCCGCCTTTCAAGGTGTAGAGAGTGACGACTGTGCCGATAATTGCGATCGAGGGAATTAAGGGAATACCAGCCATTTCCTGCAGTGCGAGACTGGGAACGTAGATGGCTGTAGCCAGATGCCCGCCACGTAGCAAGACAAACAGAAAAGCAGTGAAAGCTCGTACGAACAAGTTGTAGCGTTTTTCCAGGTACTCATAAACGCTCAACAGTTTCATCTTTCGATAGATCGGGATAAACGCTCTGACAATAAAGTAAACGATCAGCGGTAGCATCACCACGGGCATAAAATAGGCCAAGTCCTTTTCATAAACCCAGCCCGGAACTCCCATATAACTGACCGCGCTTAAGTCAGCACAAATAATCGAAATGGCGACCGGAAACCATGGCTGCTTTCTGCCTCCCAGAAAATAATCTTCTGCGTTCTTCTGCTTTTTAGAAGTGCGGAGTCCAATGATAACGGACAAGACAATGTATACAGCGACCACACTGTAATCGATCCAACTGAAATGACCGCCCATAACCCTCCCTTATCAGCGAGGCGCTGACTTCTTGAACAGGATTGGCGAAACCGCACCTCTCCTGGCTTAGCTTATTTAGAAAACGAGCTCAAATTGTCCGACGGACCGAGGAATGCTGCTTCTGTTGCACTGCTCGATGGCGGCATCGATATGCTTCTGGCCATTTTTTATTGTGAATAGCATGTGCCCGGGATAAAGACCTTCCACTCTCAGGCTTCCGAGTTTCTTGAGGTCCTTGCGATAGCCATCCATGTTCGAGCCAGGAAAGTTGATCAGACCAAGTACACCGCCATAGAACAGAACGTCGCCCACAAAGAGGTGGCGAATATCGTTAATGGTTGTTAAGAAACAGATCGAGTCAGGACTGTGGCCTTCAACCGAGACTGCCTCAAAGTGGTTGCCCCCAAGCTCAAGTTTGTCTCCGTCCTTTAAGCCATAGTCTACCGGGCAATTTCGATAGATAAATTCCGGCGGGTAGATCCCCAGTTCCTTGGCTAGTGGCAAACCTGCGTCTTCGGCAGTGCCCTTCTCCAACATCTCCTTACTCTCAGATGAGATGAAGACTCTACATCCGGTTAGTTGCTTAATCTCAAAGGCTCCGCAGCAGTGATCGAAATGGTTGTGAGTTATTAAAATTGCCTGTAGTTGCTCAGGCCTGAGGCCATCTTTCTCCATGTTCTCTACGATCAGTTTTCCAGATCCGCCGCCGCCGGCATCAATCATGACGAGACCGTCGGGCCCTTTCACAACGTAGGTGTGGCAATCCCACGGACCCGAGATGCCGAGTTGCAAGCTGCCCACTAGATAAATATTTTCCGTGATCTTCACGATTAGTAGATGAGAAACCCGCCATCCACCAGAAGCGTAGCGCCCTGTATATATGACGACTCGTCTGAGGCCAGAAAAACCGCCGCCGACGCAATCTCTTCCGGAGTGCCTCGGCGTCCCAGTGGGATTTCCCTGAAGTATTTTCCAGAGACTCCTGCTGCCTTCATCTCATCGCTGATAACCTCATTCGTCTCGATTCTGATATCTCCCGGAGCAATACAGTTGACGCGGATATTATGACTTGATAGCTCAAGGGCCATGGATTTTGTGAGTCCCTCCAGACCAGCCTTGGTAGCGCAGTAAACAGTTGCCCCTTCCTGAGCGGCATAGGCAGCCACCGATGAAATATGAATGATGGCGCCACCACCAGACTTAACCATCTCTTTCGCAACTTCCTGTGAACAGATGATGGTCCCCTTTAGATTAACGTCGATAATGGTGTTGAGATGTTCGTCAGAACAGTCGAGAAATCGAGATGTCGCCGGAAGGCCTGTGATACCAGCATTGTTAACGAGAACATCGATGCGATGGAATTGTTCAATCGTCTTTCTCACTAACTCTCGAACCAGTGTACGGTTGCTAATGTCTACGGAGATCGCCTCGACTTCCGCACCTCGCGACCTTAGGCCGGCAGCGACCTCTTCTGCCTTCTCCTGATTGCGTTGAGCAATAACGACTTTTGCACCCTCAACCGAAAACCTTCCAGCGATACCTTTGCCGATTCCGGACCCTCCACCAGTGACAATGACTATCTTGTCCTTCAGTCTCATTGATTTTGCTCGCTCGCTGAATTTGATCGGAGGTTATCTCAATCATTCTTTAACGACGTCAGTGCGTCATTCGCTGCGCCCAGCGCCAGATCAATGTCCGCAGTGGTGTGAGCCGCAGATAGATACCAGAGTCCACGACCGATCAACCGTACTCCTCGGTCCAGCATGTTTTTCACAAATTGACCGTAATTGGCGGAATCACAATCAAGACAGTCACGATAGTCTTTGATCTCTGGAATAGAGGTGAACGCCATGTGAAACATTGGACCAGGTCCACTCAATAAAATGTTGTGGGCATGATTACGAGCAATATCGCGCAGGCTATCTCTGAGCTGACATCCCAATGTAAAAATGCGCTCACGAAGCTCGTCTCCACCGTCTTCCAATACTTCGAGAGTGGCCATTGCAGCCGCGACACAAGCGTTATTACTGTTATAGGTACCGGCGTGAGTAACCTCGCCTTTGGCGATCAGGTTCATCAATTCTTTCTTCCCGGCGAAGAGACTAATAGCAAATCCCGAAGCCATCGCTTTGCCGAAAATGGCGAGATCCGGCGTAACCCCATATAGTGCTTGTGCCCCTCCCAGCCCTAATCTAAAACCCGTGATCGTCTCGTCAAAGATCAGTACCACTCCATAGCGATCGCATAAGGCACGCAAGCCCTGCAGAAATCCTTCCTTCGGCTCGATGCACCCGTTGTTACACATGATTGGCTCGGTAATGATTGCGGCAATCTCATCTCCGTGTTGCTGCAACGCGTTCTCGACAATGTCGAGATCGTTCCAGGGTAGAACCACTACATCGTCTTGCACGCTTTTAACCTGACCCTTTGTTTCCAGCACTGCATTTGGAGCAGTTCGAGGACCGGCCGTATCCAAAGACGGTTGTAAACTCACAAGTACGTTATCGAACCAACCGTGGTAATGACCTTCAAACTTTATGTACTTGCTTCTACTGGTAAACGCTCGGGCGATTCTGAGCGTTGCTTGTACAGACTCCGAACCACTGTTCGTAAACCTCACCAGCTCAGCACAATGAATATGTTGTTGCAGTTTCTCGGCAAGATTTAGCTCCAGCTGGTGCTGTCCAGCATAGAGTTGGCCCTTTTTGATTTCCTCTATGACTCTCTGCTGCACGTGAGGGTGGCAGTGACCGAGAAATAGGGGTCCCTGGCTGAGAGTAAAATCGAGATACTCATTTCCATCTACGTCATAGATCCGCGATCCCTCACCTCTCACAAAAAAGAGTGGGTGAGGGTGTTTCGACATGCGGTAGTTGCTACTAACTCCTCCCGCCAATGACAACTGGGCGCGTTCGTATAGCTCTAATGATTTAGAGTAGCTTTTCATAAATCTCCCTGATCGCTGAGGTCTCATTTATCAGAGGTCATCAAGAGGAAAAATGGGCCGCCTAATATGTTTGTAAGTGAACTGACTCAAATCTATAGAAGAGAGTCCCGGAGAATTCACCTCAATGATCTCCTGCGCTATCGGTTCATATGCCGCGCGAAAAGCTACGGCAGATTTCAAAGCAATTATCTTCTCCCTCTCCGGCGCAATGCCCACCGAACGCAATTGCTCTAGATTCCACGGAGGCATCTTGGTTTCCGTCATCACAACCTTGATTCCCTGTGACTCAAGCACTACTGTCCTTCCCATATTCTCAGTAATGCCATCCCGCATATGCCCGAGATTTACGAATACACCATCCGAGGCCAACCGCACTCGGCCTGTTAACCTAACCGGCTTTCCGTGATACTCATCGCTCTTCCCCCCGACATCGAGAGTGACCTCTTGCCCTAAACCCGCTTCCAGCGCAAGTGCGACCGCTTCGTGATCGGCAACGATGACGACGGCGCTGGGCGCTTTCTGATTGATAAGTTCCTGTAGAATGGCCGTACCATCTCCCGGTGTCCCGGCGCCGATATTGTCTCCGACATCAGCCAGGATCACCGGCCACTTATCGCTTTGGATGGCCTGAGATACAGCGTCTTGTACCGTAGGTAATCTGGGAAGGAAGTCCTCCCTGATCTCCCATGCTCGCTCCGCAATCGCTTGGGCTCGCTGACGACCAAGCTCCGGCTGATCATCGGTGATTACCAGAACGCTAACTCCTATCTCAGGCACATCGGAATAAGCAAAACCACCCGAGACTGTCACCGATAGAACTTCCCGCTCGTATTCGTGGGCCAAGTTCACCAACTCATTCATGGGATAGACAGCTGTGAATTGTTTTTGTGGAACCAGGATCATTGGTGGTTTTTCGAGCGCCATCACAGGTTTGATTTCGCCATTGAGTGTGCGAGCAAGTAGCTCTGCCGCCTCAATCCCTCTTTCCACCTGATCGATATGCGGGTAAGTGTCGTAACCGACAATGATGGTCGCGTTTTCTACCATGCGTGGCGAAATATTCGCATGCAGGTCCACGGTCACCGCGATCGGAATCGATTTCCCTACCATTCCACGCAACGACGCGAGAATTTCACCATCGCCGTCAAGCTCTGTCTCTCCCACAAGTGCACCGTGAAGGGCAAACAGTATTCCGGCAATGCCTTCCTGGCTAGCAAGTCTTCGACTCACCAGGTCGAGAAAATAATCCAGTGTGGTTTGCCTGACTGGACCGGTAGACACTCCCCAAGCCCAAATAGTCGGCACCAGATCAAAACTAAATTGCTCACCGCCTCTAATAAACCCACCCATCTCACTGGTCGTTCCTCGTAGCTTCTCTAATACTTCATCACCCTCTAAAAACAATGTCTGTTTGAAAAGTTCAAGGTCAGTCGGCAAATGAGAGAAGGAGTGGGATTCGTGATAAATGCCTCCGACCAATATCTTCTTCGAATTGTTTGCCATCTTCCTTAGCACTCAAAAAGACCCGGATCCAGTTGACTAAGATCAATAGCGTCAACCTCAGATTTCGAAGCGATTAGATTGGCGGAAGCAGGATCCTTGAATCCATGCCCGGACAGAATACAAACCACTCTTTCATGCGGCTTCACTTGATTTTGTGCCACGGCCTCCAGGAAACCTGCAACCGACACGGCCCCGGCTGGTTCGACATAAAGCCCTTCCCGCACGCTCAACTCTTCCTGCGCCGCCAGACTAGCTTTGTCTGACACCAGCACGCCCAAACCTTTGGATTCCCTGACAGCGCACAACGCCCTGGTCGCATCAATATCAATCTGGACAGCCAGGCCGCTCACGGCTGTCGTCGTATTAACCACCTGGGCCCTCGCTGAGCCGTTGAAGAATGGAGTTACCAGCGTGTCATTCAAACGAGGTTGCACCGCGATAATACGCGGCATAGTAGAAATAACGTTCTGCGCTTTGAGATCAAGGAACCCTCGCCAGATGGCTGTAAGTAGGCCACCGCCACCTACGGGAACAAAAACCAGATCGGGTACACCCTTGAGCTGTTCAAACAGTTCATAGGCGATAGTCTTTACACCCTCCATACCTGCCGAAGAATATTCGTACGCGGAGACCACCAATCTAGTCTCAGCCTCCCTCGCCAGATCGTGCAGGCGTTGAAAGATGAAACGGGATTTCTCTTCCGAGACCCCGAATCCCTCGACGCGAAAGAGTTTGGCCCCGTAAACCAGCATTTGTGTGAGTTTGTTTATGGGCGTTATCTCGTTGAGGAAGATGTAGCACTTGATATTGCGTCGCGCTGAGTAAGCGGCGAGCGCCGATCCTGTGTTGCCGGATGAAGTGGCAATGCACGTCTTGATTCCAGCCTCTCGCATGAGGGCAACTTCGACCGCGGCGAACCTGTCTTTGAACGAGCCAGTAGGGTTCATATGCTCTGACTTGAAAAAGAGGTGCGGAATACCAACCTCTTTGCCAATGGACGAACTTTCCACGAGAGGTGTGTGACCTTCGCCCAAACTATCGGTGCTGGATATACTTTCAAGAGGCAGATAGTCGAGATATTTTTCCAGTAGAATCATAAGCTAACCTCACCGGAGATAAAGTGAACCGTCGTCTTTCACAGGCAACAAAACTTCGGACCGACAGACGGCATGACCACAGGTGACTGAACTAACGCTTTTGCAGTATTGGCCCTTCAGCAACGCACGATCCATGCTCCAAGAAAGATCTTTCCAACCAGCAGGTGTAGCCATAGGCCGTGCTGACTACCAGATCAACATCCCCATCATTATTCCAATCGACGACCGTAACTGTTGGTCCATACGGAAATGCGGGTAGGCGCAGCGATTCCCCTTCGCTAAATCCCCAGCTGCCCTTGTTGTTTTTTCCGTAAAACACGTTCACATTCCCATCGGCCGCGGCTCCAATCACATCAAGCAAGCCGTCTCGGTTCCAATCGGCGGCGACCGGAACCATTCGGGTATTCATCTTCCCGATAAGTTGCGGTTGGCCCATAATCAAATTCCCAGGGCTACTCTCGTTTCGATAGAAGCGAACGGCACCGTAAGTATCACCTACAACCAGATCTACTTTTCCATCCCGGTCGAAATCAGCTACTGCTAGTGTCGTACGAGCGCCTTGCAGGACGTCAAAGTCCATGGATTGTCCGGCTGATGGGCCAACCTTGATGGGCTGTCCGCCCACAACCGTTACCTTAACGCCTTGCGTTTCGTATTTTTTCTGACCGAGTTTCTTGTGAAACCACACGTTTCCTCCATGGTCCCCAAACAGCAGGTCTTTTTGTCCGTCCCCATCAAGATCTCCTAACTGAACGAAGGTCCATTCATCGCCCATAGTGGCAGGATGTTCTATAGTTTCTCCATCCGTCAAAATCGATTCGGGTGAGCTGAAAATTCCTGGACTGCCTTTTCCTGAATTGATACTTACGGAGAAGCCGGACAGGATGTCGAACACCCCATCATTGTTCCAATCCACGTATTGAGCACCCCAACTGGGAACGGATTGACTCCCCCACGAAGACGAGAGGGGCTTTTCATGTGCTTCGAAGACGGGCGCGTGCCGTGTGCCAATATTTCTGTAAACATAGATGTTTGTGTGCGCGCTCACCACGAGATCGAGCAATCCATCACCATCGAGATCGGCAACGCGCGGTGTGCCGAGTGAACTCTTCGGAAAAGATCCCTTTCGTGGAAAAGGCTTTCTATGGAACTCCGGTGCTGTACGCGTTCCGGTGTTTTCAAAGTATGCTAAGAAATTCTCCGAACTTGAAGAATCGCCCCCGCCAGCGGTCATAGGCATCGAACCACTGACTAGATCCAAGTCTCCGTCACTATCAAAATCTGCAACCGCAGGAGCGGCCGCCCAGCCCACATCAATAGGTACGCCATCGGCTTGAATCGGTCCGCGAGCAGCTAACCGGGGCGTACCTGAAGACTCTCTTCCAATATTTTCAAACAGGTAGATTAGCCCGGTGACATATCCGCCGGCGAGAAGATCGAGGTCTCCATCTCCGTCCCAATCAGCAACCTCGGGAACCGGATAATAGTCGCGCTTATAGATCCCGCGTCCTTCTGGATTGGGTTCATGGGGCAGAGCTAGAGGCTGGCCGTCCATCATTACGAGTCCCTTGTTTACAAGTTTGCGGTCGGCGTTGGTGCCAACATTTTTCATGAAGACGAATCTGTTCCACTCAGCCCCAAGCAAAACGTCCTTGATGCCGTCTCCGTCCCAGTCGACGACGACCGGGACCGACGACCATCCGATATCAAGTGGCTTGCCGTCAGCAGTGAAGAGCAGTTGAGAATAACGATATTCAGGTCGCTGTCTGCTCCCGGTGTTGGGAAAAAGAACCACGGCCCCACGCGCGCATCCGACAATCAGATCAACCAGTCCATCATTATTCCAGTCATCCAGAGCCACGCGGCTGTGGATCAAGCCCGTAGTGGAACTACTCACTTTCTCAACTCGGTTCATTCCATCCCCGAGAAAACCTCTGGGCGGAACCTGCGACGGGCTACTACCAGTTGGAAGCAAGTCGAAATAGATCGCATAGCATGAACTGTCCCCCTGTTCCTGAGTATGAACCCAGGCTAGCTTGCCGCTTTTCCAGTCGCCAATCACATTGTAGAAGTAACCCCATTTCGGGTGGTTGGTCCATTTCAGCTCGCCCCCCGTCACATCAATATTCGCTTCATTTTCCGGATAGTTCTCCGCTATCGAATTGTCGTACCACCTGAAGGGTCGATCATATGGCGTAGTGGCGTAAGCATAAGACTGATAGCGAAGCGGCCTTCCTGTTTGAGGGTCATACTTGATTACTTGTATTGAGGCGATGTCGGGCAATCGATTGACGATCCGCAGCTGGTTCGCCAGTTCTTGCACAAAATCTATTTTCACTTCTGCGGGCATCTCATCCACTTTGCGTTCGCCAATATTTTGAGGCTGGATCTTGACGAGGAGCCGGTAATCGCCACGCCCAGCCCAGTAGACCTTTGCTGCTTGGCTCGCCTGAATTACGAGTGATCCTGCTCCGACCGCGATTAGACATCCGGCAGCGATCAGCATCTCCCCCATTGTCCCACAACTTATGGATAATATTTTCATATTATATTAATCAGCGGAATAAAATTTTTATTTCTTTCAGAACCGGGTAGTTAGAGCCGTCGGCTGAAACGAACGTCGCGCGATATTGCCAGACCTTGGCCGAGGCGCCGTCGTCCCAGCGAGTACTCCAGGGCTGCCTCTCCAGCGCTTCTCTTGAGTCTGCCCCGCGCAATTCAAGTTTCAGTTTCGCTCCTAATGGTTCGTCCGCTTTCCATGTAACGTCTCTGATCACGCGCTTCTCTCCGGCATCATAGATTGAACTTACGTATCCGAGTTCGAAACGACGATTGTAGATATTACCGGCGTCCATAAACGTTGTTTCGTGAGCACCGTCTGTCGGAAGCTCAATCTTGTTGAAGTCCTGAAAGCCCTGCGAGCCGCCCCAAAAAAGATAGGAATAAGTGCTGTGATCTCCGTTGGCCTGCTTGTGGCAAGCCATCACCAAGTCGAGCCACCCGTCTTTGTTAAAGTCGAGTGCCAGGTTGCCTGAACCTGCGTTCGTGTAGAGGTCGGACCTGTGCGCCGGCTTGAATCCTTCCGGACCGTTCCAGTAAACGTAAGAAAACCAGGTGCGATCGTGGGCACCGGTGGCGTAGTTACCAATCGCGAGATCCACGTATCCGTCCTTGTTAAAGTCTGCCGCAGTTGACTGATCGCCACCCACTGTCGGCAACAGAGTACGCCGCGTAGGATCAAAACCTTTCGCACTCCCCCAATAAAGAAAGGAGTTTGTGTTTTCAATGCGCTTCTTTCCTTCGTAGAAATTACAAACGAATAAGTCCAACCACCCGTCGTTGTTGAAGTCCGCTGCATTGGCAGCAACCGAGCCGCCATTTGGTACACCTGTCTTCCGCGAATCGGAATACCCCTCAGGTCCGCCCCAGAAAATCGGGATTTCGGGTGAATCGAGATCCGCGATGACGATGTCCAACCATTCATCTTTATTAAAGTCGGCAAGGGTCACGCCGCGAGGATTTGGCATGTGAAGAACGCTGCGTTTGTCGTCCTTGAATCCATCTTTGCCGCCCCAGAAAATGAGTTGCCGATGTTCAGGCTCAGCGTACTGAGGAATAACCAGATCGAGATAGCCATCGTGATTGAGATCAGCACTGACGATACCGCTGGCCGTCAGCGTCTTCAAAACTGTGCGACGCTTCTCGGCCCAGGTGCCAGATGAGTCGCCCCAATATACAAAGCTTCCCTGATCTACGTCTTTGCCCTGCAATGAATACTCATAAGAATTGGGAACGGCGATGTCGAGATGACCGTCATTGTTAAAGTCCGCCGCAACTGCCGAGAAGCTATCGTACGAGGGAATCTCTGTTTTTCTCTCGGCGGAGAACGCGCCTGTTCCACTATTCCAATAGATGCGGAGGCCGCGCTCACCATTAAATCCGGCGCCCCCGTTGAAAAAAACAAGATCGTTTAGTTTGTCTCCATTGACGTCTGCGATCATCAGATCAGTTGCTCCACGTGTAGGCAAACTCTGTCGGCGCGCGGGGTTGAGGCCATCCTTGCTGCCCCAATAAACAAATGACTCCGTATCCATGCTAGCCAGCGATGTTCGATTCGCGAATACCAAATCTGCATAGCCGTCATGATTGATGTCGCCAATACCAGCTTGACTCGCCCATTCAGTGGGCAGCTCCTGCTTACTCTGCGGGTTGAACCCGGCTTTGCTCCCCCAATACACCACGCTGTTGATTTTGCCGGCACGCCCATCTGCAAGCGATGCGTTTGCAAAAACAACGTCCTGGTTACCATCGCCGTTCAGATCTCCAGCGGCGCAACCACTAGCTCGCATCGTAGGGAGTTGAGTCTGCTTCGGACTGCTGAAGTTCTTTCCGTCATTCCAGAAGATCCATGAAGGTGCAGACGGTCGGCTATTGGCCACCGCAAGATCTATCTTGCCATCCGCGTTCAAGTCCGCTGCAAGTGCTCTCGAAGCGCCCGGAGCGGACAGGCGCGCCAAGGGCGACAGATCGAAAGTGCGACCATCGCCACGGTAGATATTCACTCCTTCAGCCGTAACGGTCACCAAATCCTTGAGGCCGTCGCCGTTCAAATCGCCCGATGTAAAATACGTTCCTCGAATCGGAAGTTCAGCTTTCTTGCCTGGATCAAAAATGCCTTTGCTGTTCCAGTAGACTACCGCATCTCGATCGCTCTGCGGAAAAACAAGATCCTCCCATCCGTCTCGATTAAGGTCAACGTTCACCACTGACGCGGGGTAGAACGTGGGCAGACGCACCGACTCAGTTGGGAAAAAGCCCTTGTCGCTCCCGAAATACACTATGGAATCCAGCGGCGCTCGGGTAGCCATTCCGTTGGAGGTTCCGCAGACAACCACATCGGGGAAGCCGTCATGATTTAAGTCCGATACGAGCCCCGATTTCGCACCCTCGTTAAGCAACGCCCATCGAAATCGGTGGTCCAACCCTTGTCCATTATTCAGGTAGAGGTAAGTCGGAGGAGCATCATTGACGTTGTGCCCGTCGACAAACATGATGTCATTAGCGCCATCCCGGTTATAGTCGAACGTGTAAATGGAACGGATTTCCCCCGATGCTGTGACATAAAGGTTAGCTCCCCCATCTTCAAACGTCCCGCCGCGAAAGTCGCTAAAGCTATTCTGAACCCAGCTGTCAGCGCCATGAATTGGAGTAATACTGATAGCCGCCAACAGGATGAAACTGAGGGCACTTCTCATCGTCATATCCTTTCAGGCAGTCGAACCTATATCGTATGAACTTGAGATCGCCTTCCAAAGAGGAGATCTTGCTCGGTCAGGTTACGTCGCTGTCCACCCTCCGTCCACCAGGAGGTTCTGTCCGGTAACATATGCTGAAGCGTCGGATGCAAGATAGATGGCGGCACCCTTTATATCGTCATCAGTTGCCATCCGACCTAGAAGGGTCTTCTTCGAATAGCGCCGAACAAACTCTTCAGGCTGATCTCCGGTCGAGAAACCTCCTGGACTGATGACATTTACACGAATTCCAAACTGCGCGTAATAACTCGCGAGGTAGCGAGTGAAGTTGATCATTCCGCCTTTAGCAAATGCGTAGTTGGCCGGATTTGTGATTGACGTCCCCTCATAAATATTGAAGTCTGGACCAACGACACCGTAAATCGATGCGATATTGACGATCACTCCCGATCGCTGCTTGACCATCTGCTCGCCAAAGATCTTGCAAGCTAGAAAAAGGCCAGTCGAATTGATCTTCATCGCGGCTTCCCACTCTTCCTCGGTGACCGTACCTAAATCGCCACCGGAGCGCGCAACCGCATTGTTGAAGAGAATGTCCAGACTTCCCAGACGAGAAACAATCCACTCTCTTAATGAAAATATTGAATCCTGGGAAGCGAGATCCAGAGATGCGGCCACAACCGATAAACCGTCCTCTCGCAAAGTCCGAGCAAACTCTTCCGCGCGTGTAACATCCCTCGAAGCGATTACGACCTTCGCTCCCGCCTCAGCGAGAGCTCGAGTGATGTGAGCGCCATAGATTCCCGCACCGCCGCTAACTAGAGCGACACGATTATCTAGTCTAAATAGATCCAAGACACTCATCTGGTCAGATTTGATCGGTTGATCCGGAACATTCCGTTTTTGATAAAGGATAGAATATTCAGCTCCCCGCGCAATAAGCCAGCTAAACTACACGAAAGACATTCTCTACCAGGGAACCCTCAAGCGCATCTTCAAGCCGTCCATTTCCCATAGCGTTTTGGATGAATTGCAACGCTTTTTCATAGGCTTCGAGCGTCTGTTGGATGTCAGCGTCACTATGCGAAAACGAGAGATTGTGATAACCCGCGAATAAGACTCCGCGCTTGATTACTTCCTGTTGGAAGACGGTCTTCAGCAACAATGAAGTGATGTTGTCTATTTCAAACTGAACTACCGAGCGGACCGGATAGCCTACGCAACGAATGTTGTCACCAAGCCCGCAATCCCGAGACAGTTGGTTCAGACCCGCTTGCAGCCGCTTACCTTGCCGCCAAATATATTCGATGACATTCTTCTCGCGCAGTTCATTGATGGTGGCGACAGCGGAAGCCAGCGACAGGCATTCACCGCCAAACGTCAGCGAGAAGAAAACATCTGCCGAAATGGACATCACTTCACGGCTACCAACGACGGCCGATAAAGGCATTCCATTTGCGATGCTCTTTCCAAAACAAGCGAGATCCGGCACCACCTGAAAGTATTCCTGCGCGCCTCCTAATGACCACCTGAACCCTGTAATTACTTCATCGAAAATCAATAACGCACCATAGCGTTTGCAGAGCTTTTTAACCTCCGCCAGGAAATTGTCTTCCGGAGCGATGATTCCCACTGGCTCCATTATGACTGCCGCGATGTCCTCGGGGTGTTGTTGGAATATCTCTTCCAGGCTCTCAATCTTGTTATAGGTGAACGGATGGACCAGTTCCGCCAATTGTTTAGGAATACCCTGATTCCGACTGGTAGTTACCGCATACCAGTCATGCCACCCATGATAGCCCCACTGGGCCAGATGCTCGCGCCCCGTGTAGGCGCGCGCGATACGAACAGCGGCGCTCGTGACGTCAGAACCATTCTTTCCGAACCGAACCATCTCGGCACAGGGAATAACTTCGGTGAGAAGTTCAGCGACCTCAACCTCCAAAGGATGCATCAAGGAGAAGGTACTTCCGTCCTCAAGTTGACGTCTAATCGCTTCATTGGTCCGGGCATAGTTGTAACCCAGGCAGATTGGGCCCAGCGCAGACATGAAGTCTATATATTCGTTGCCATCTACGTCCCAAACATGGCTGCCTTCGGCGCGCTGGAGATAGACTGGGGCCACGCCCTGGACAAATTGCGTTGGACCTTTGCTCAAACACTGGGTTTGGCATGGAATCGTTGCCTTAGCACGTTCCAGCAAAGCCTGCGATCGCTTGATACTTCTCTCCATCGAATACTCTTCCACTCCTACTGAAAGCTCATCTGCATCCGCGTGCCCGTCAACGAACTCTCTTCAGCAGCCAGCATGGTTTGCAAAATGCGTTTCTCGTCTTCCAGCGTATGAAGCAATTGTTTTTCACCTCGAACTACTCCGAGAAAATGGTCAATTTCAGCCACATACATATCGTCGAAGTCCGCATTCTCGGGCTGCACTGTCTTTTCCCAGGCACCATTTTCAGTGGTGAACACCTCTAGTTTCTGCCAATCCCAGACAATAGCTCCCTGCTCACCCATAATCTTTCGATAGAGCCCCCAAGGCCGCTGAACCACATCGTTATGAATCACGACCGAAGCGCCGTCCTCGCTGTCGATTAGTAAATCGTAAATATCGAAACCCTTAATTTCAGCGCTGCTTCTCTTCCTCGCGTTGCACGTGACCGTACTCACTTCTCCAACCAGCCAGCGGGCGAGGTGCAGTTCATGGACCAGCACGTCGATACAGGCACCGCCCTTGTCTCGGTCAGACGCATAGAACTGGCGGTAGTCTTCGTAAGGATGCCAGTCAGCGACGTGCAACCCGCTATGAATGACTAACGCGATGGGCTTGCCAATGACCTCCGAATCAACCAACTCCTTGACCTTTACATGATGAGGGTGGCAGAAATAAGTGAAGCTTGGCGCCACAACTCTATCGCTGTTTGCCGCCAG
>DASROI010000274.1:0-5306 GCA_035646955.1 Pyrinomonadaceae bacterium | reverse complement strand
ACTCCGCCCGGGAGGTTGGTTGCTCCCAATGTAACTAACCCGGTGAAACCAGCCAGCGGTGTTACCGTTAGCGCATACTGCGCTGATCCTCCCGGTACTACGTTGGCCGAAGCCGGACTAACCGTCAGAGCAAAATCCGGTATGGTCGAAGCGGGCGCGGAAACGACAAAAGTCTTGTAGATGTAATCCCCAGACGTATTTCCATCGTTGTTTGCCTGATTGCCCGCAGTGTAGAACGTCACTGGGCCAGCATCAGTAGCGGGTGCAGTCCAGTTAAAGGTCCAACTGGCACCACCTTGTTGTCCGATGAACGTTCCGGCACTTGTGTGTTCAATGTACTGGCGCGCGCTGCCCGGACCAGCATTATTCAGAACCTGGGTCGTGCTATCGATACTTTGCAGGTTGCCAACTTTTTCATCCGAGGTGTCGAGCGCGGTTAACTCGAATCCCCATCTTTGTCTTGAGGTGTCGGCGTTGGTATGCGTGACCGTTATCTGGTAGGTCTGGCCCGGCACATAGGTTTGGGGAGCGTTGATCGAGATATGTCCGGTTCCGGCGTCGGGCGGCACATGACACTCGGCACAAGCTTCAGGCTCTTCAGCAGGTGCCCCCGTATACCCCGCAGGTGGACCAGCGGAAAAGGCCTGGACGCGGGTCAAGGTCGAACTATTCGAAAGTACAAAACCGATTAATCCAGCCAGTACGGCCGGCAAGAGCAACAGACGGAGTCTCGCGAAGTTCAAGGCTTATTTTCCTACGCGCAAATGTGGAGTTCGAAGATACAAATAGCCTGGCGCTGTCACATGCCAGGCTAAATGTTATTAGTTACGACCGCATCTCAGGCGCCCATAAAACCGAGATTGCTCGAAGGAAAGCGCCCGATCAGCGGAAAGACCGCGGGAAGATCCGCTGACGAAAGCCCATACCACCTTGCAAGGGTAGCCGCGTATTGTTCGACAGAAGTGGTCGGTATCCATCTACCACGTGGAGAGGTACCACCGTCGGTGTCATCTGGACCACCAGGTGTAAGATTTGGGTAAGTGCCGTACAAGGTGTGGCCCATGACTGAACCACCAACAATCATATGATTGTTACCCCAGGCGTGGTCACTGCCGACAATTGCAGCACCCGATCCCGAAGGTTGGAGCGTACGACTAAAGTCTGACAGTGTAAACAAAGTCACCTTGTCCTGAAGTCCCAATTCCACCGTGGCTGAATAGAACGCGTTTATGGCTTGACTGACCTGGGTGAGCAAGGTCCCCTGACCAGTCAATTGATTCGAGTGCGTGTCGAAGCCGCCAATCTGAGTAAAGAACACCTGGCGCTTCATGTTAATACCCGCTGTCGGATCTGTACATGCTTTGATCAAGAGTGCGACTTGTTTAAGTTGACGTCCCAAACCCGTAGCTGGAAAGACAGTAGTTAAGTTCGGATTGACGGTACTCAGCGCATTGTCTGTCTGGATGGAGCTTGACCTGATGTCGCTCGCTGCTTTGATTAGTTTGAATTGATTATCGAAACCGCGCATCTCGTTGAACGCGGTGAGTCTTGAGGTTGATTCAGCTGCCGTTGCACCAGGCGCATTGTTCAGAATGAGAACATTGGCGAGCGAGGTGCCGGAATCGGCGACCGCAAGTTGCCTCGTGTCAACTCCGGTTAAGAACAGGTTGACGCCGGCAATGGAAACGTTGTTGGGAAAACTTGCGCCGCCGTTCAAACTCGACGTCTTGTCCGCGAGCCGTCCTCCCCAACCGGTTTGACTGACCGTATTCGCAATCGCTGTTTGAAAGAGTCCAACCTGGTCCGAATGAGAAAAGAGTTGCAACGGTTTCTTTCCGGACCCGTTTTGGTAAGTCGTGCGACTCAACGGCTCGACGAGTGGTCCATTGTTACACAGCATGGCCAACTTGCCCTGGTTGAACAGATTTTGCATCTCTGGCATGTTCGGGTGAAAGCCATACGAACCGCCATTAACCGGTGAGACCGGTAGAAAACTAGCCTGGGGAATCGCGAGCCCGGCAGCGTTTCGAGCGGTCGAATAGGCGGCGTATTGGTCGAGGGAAACAAACATATTGTTGCCGTCGTTCCCACCGTTCAGAAACACGCAGACAAGCGCGCGATAATCCGAAGCAGCCTGCGGAGTTAGCGCATGGACCACGCTGAAGCTTTCGATACTGGAGGCCAGCGCCATTCCGCCCAGGGCACACGCGCTTGTTCGTAAGAAGTCTCGTCTTGATGTTGGCATGATTTTATCTCTGGATGTCGTACTGCGAAGAGGTTACGGTTAAATAAACTGCGACGCGCGCTCGTTTCTGGTGACGTGTGGTCAGCGTGGCGTCGTTGATGGCGTTCATTGCCGTGATCAGCGAGGTTCTCATCTGTGACGACATCGTCCCATGTAAAAGCTGGGCATTAAGAGCGTCGGCGACATCAGCGGGATTGGCTGCTAAAGCTTCCAGGCTTGCAGTGTCTATCGAAGTACCGCGTGGTCGATCAGGACTGCCCGCGGTAGGAGTAGTATTGGGATTAACACCTGTATAGACCAGCGTATTGATGTCGTTGGCCCTACGAAGAGTTGTCGAGGTGGAAAGGATTCCAAAAGCTGGACCAAGTATTTTTGTGCCTGGCACCTCGTAACTCGGCTGGTAATAACTGAATACTGTCGCTGGTCCAAAGATTGGTTGGTCTAAGGTGCCGGCGAAATCAGTAGAAGACCGGTTCCCTAACACTCCATCACTCGTCGAGGTTTTATCTTGAGACTTGACGTTGAACGCGCGGAGAAATCCGGCAATGTACTGGGCCGGTTCCCGTAACTTGCCATAATTAGGAGCGGTCTTAGCATCACCCCTCGCTTCTGGATCTAAGAGGATGGCCGTTACAACCATCTTCAAATTTCCACGGGTATTCAAACATCCCTCAGGATAAAGGCCGCTACAGTCGTTATTGAACACCTGCGCGACTCGCTCGACGTAGGCAGGGCTTGGATTGCTGGTCACGAGATGCTGAATCAGTTGTTTACTGATAAATGGACCAACGTTGGGATGATTGAAGATGTTGTTCAGTGCTGCAGTCAGGTCTGACTGTGCGCAGGCAGCATTTGTACCTCCACAGGCCGCAACGGCCTGACCCTGCAGCAGTGTCTTTGCGTTAACATCATGTGTCGTACCACCGCGAGGCGCCATCGGATCGCGCCAATTGGTGATACCGGCGGCGATCGGCGTCGCATTTCGATTCCAACCAGTGAAGACACGCGTGAACTCGTTCACCTGAGTCTGCGAGTAAGAAGGAATTGGTACTCCCTGGCTGTCGCGTTGCGGGGTGCCGTCAGGGTTGAGCATGTCGGTACCGACTGAAAAGAGCTGCAAGACTTCGCGCGCAAAGTTTTCATTCGGACTGGTTCGGGTGCTCAATCTCATGTCGAGATATTCGCCCATCGCCGGCGTCAAGGTGATCTCTTCCAACAGCGTGCGGTAGTTTCCGAACGCATTTCGATCCAGAGCCTGCAAATAGACTGTCATCCAGCTTGGACGATTAACCTCACTATTAGCTGACACAACGATGATCTGATGTAAAGCAAATGCGACTCGCTGGCGCAGCTGGTCTGGTCCATACAGAGCGTTCGTATAGAAAGTTCGTTGTAATGGATAGACAGAAAAGTTGTCGCGATTACAGACTGTTTGGTTGTAATTGGGATCGCTTGCATTAGTTGTCGGACATGCTGTGGCCTGATCGTCTAAGGGAAAGGCGAGGTCAGGATAGTTTGATCCCTTGGCAGCATTAGTTACCGGAGCTGCG
The DNA here is from genome assembly GCA_035646955.1 of Pyrinomonadaceae bacterium. Lineage (GTDB taxonomy): Bacteria > Acidobacteriota > Blastocatellia > Pyrinomonadales > Pyrinomonadaceae > PSRF01. Next base: position 1,511 of record DASROI010000274.1, on the reverse strand, counting down.
AACTGTTCGTTGAGATATGCTCTGAAGCCCACTTGTTTGACGTGAGCAATGTCCGCCGCAGTGGGTCCCCACGTTGACTGCTCGAGAAAGCGAATCGCATCGGCGTCGGTGGCTGGACCGGTGTAAGAGTCCACGGCAAGTGGTGTGTCGTCCGGTGGTGGCACGAGCGGAGCCGGAGTTGCGACTGCCCCGGGATCGTCAGCTGGACCACCGCCTGTATGTCCGATTGCCAATCGAACTCGATTGCTGCCGACGCCGTGCAGATTCAAGCGAAGTAGCACGTCGCCAACATCACCTAGATCGTCAGAGAGCCGAACGATAAACATTGTGACACCGGTGAAACCGGGTACCTTACCGGCGTATTCGACCTGGAGTGGGTAAACTTTGCCGCTGGCATCTTGGACATCAGAGGTGAATGCGTTAGCGCCCTCGCCGGGAAGAAGTTCAAGATCCATTGCAAAGAAACAGATTCGAGTTCGCGTATCGGCGCTGTAGGCAACAGTTGAGTTAATTGGAAAGGGCTCGGCCTTCATCGTCACAGATTCGAAAGCGACAGCGCGAGTTGACGTTGAGAGGCTGATCAGTTTCGGCGGTTTATTTGCGGCTTGCAGAGCGTGGGTCGCAGTTAGGAGAACGACCGCGACGAGCAAAAGGTTTTTAGACCAATGTGTAGTGCAAAGGGAGAAACTGATTCGCATATATAGTTGGGCTTCCGTCAACTTTTTCGAGAGCTGAAAGACTAATAATGAGGTTCCTATCTGGCGGGGCGGCCCCAGGTTTATGTCCCAGGTTCGGAGTCAATATAGCATGACTGGCGACGTGTTGGTCCGGCGATTTTTAGACGCCGGCGACGTCAATTTGGTCGAAGATTGAACTCGAAAAAACTGGTGTGTCGCCTTGGGGCTACTGAGATGTGAATTGCTGAACATGTTTTTCCAGTGCATTTAGGCCATGGATCTGAGATGAGGATAAAAACCAAAGGAATTTTGGGTTGAAATTTGACACCTTGGGATCTGTTCCCTATTATCCAACCTGCTTTTGTGCAAACGATTAGCCTCCGGTTGACATAAAGATCATCGTGATTCTTCGAGTAGAGTCGACCAGGATTTTGCGAGAGCTGACAACACAAAGCATGTCGGGGCGTGGCTCAGCCTGGTAGAGCGCACGGTTCGGGACCGTGAGGTCGGAGGTTCGAATCCTCTCGCCCCGACCAGTTAAATCAAGCATTTACGGCTACCTGCAGAGGTGGCCGTTCTTGTTTTGTGGCAGGATTGTGGCAAAACCGATCGCGAGCGACTCTCACCGCTTCCACCGCCGCTCGTTTCGCTCGATCCGTCGCGTGAGTGTAGCGCCGCGTCGTTTGCGGATCAGAGTGTCCCATCAGATCGGCAATCGTTGCCTCACTGCAACCCGCTTCAGCAAGTCTGGTCCCGAAGGTGTGACGCAGATCATGCCAATGCAGGTTTTCAATCCCTGCTAACTTACAAGCCGTTCCGAACGCTGTCTTAACA
>DASROI010000273.1:0-2474 GCA_035646955.1 Pyrinomonadaceae bacterium | reverse complement strand
TCACATGCGTCGTACCTGAACCAAGCACCAGCAAATAGGTCACGACCGGGGCCACGAAAGTAATATACTGAGGATGCTTGTGCATGATCTTTCCGGCCAGCGACACCAGATAGTCGAGGCCTCCAGCGGCTTGCATGGCCGCGAGCGCAGTAATAACTGCGATGATCATGCCTAGCACACCCTGCGGCGGACCTCCCGGAGGTAACGCGAAAATGAACACAAAGATAGCGAGTCCAATTCCCGCCACCGTGCCGAGAGCAATCCCGCCGAGTCGTGCCCCGATGATTATGCAAGCCAGGAGGATGATGAGTTCGATCCAGATCATTGGCAGCTGTAGGAAAGATTTTGAATTGCCTCCTTGCTATGCGCCTTCAGCAACGCCAGCGACAGCAGGATTCGAGCTTGATATTATTTTGAGGTAAACGAAAGCGTACCTGTCACAGATGCTAGGGCGGTGGCTGGTGTACGGGGATAACTGAACGATAGCCAGGCGCGAAGACACAACTTTAAAAGCGCGCAACTTCTTAGAAACTCTCTCTCAAGAAATTCAAGTTGCAAAACCACACAATTAACCGGCTTCAATACGCGTCGAGTCCCTCTGCTCGAAACTGCCCGCAAGCGCGTGCAACCAATTCACTAGACGGAGGCCCCGTGTTCTCGAGCGTGTAGTTGAGTCCGAGCTCCTTCCACTTGTATCGGCCCATTTGGTGAAACGGCAGCACTTCTACCCGTTCAACGTTTCCGAGCTTCGCGGCGAACTTTGCGATCTGCTCGATATTCTTCGGGTCGTCAGTCAATCCGGGCACCAACACAAATCGAACCCAGATCTTTCGGCCCAGCCGCGCGAGCCGTTGCGCAAACTCCAATGTTGGCCCCATCTCTTTTCCAGTTAGATGACGATGACGCGCCGGAGTAGTTTTCAGGCCAAGCAACACTAAATCGATCTGCTCAATTTCTTCATCGGCCAAGCGGTCACCCAAATGACCGTTGGTTTCGACTGCCGTGTGCACCCCCATTGCTTTGGCGGCGGTCAGTAGCCTGACTGCAAAACGGTCCTGCAGGAGAGGTTCCCCACCACTTATAGTGATTCCTCCCGACATAATCTTGAGGCCATGGCGATACTTCGCGACTTCTTCGATTGCGTGATCAAGAGTGACCGGCAGTCCATTGATCATGCTCCAAGTATCGGGGTTATGGCAGTACAAGCAACGCCACTCACAGCCGGCTGTCCAGGCTACTAAACGCACACCTGGGCCATCGACAGTTGAGCCGGTTGTGAATGAGTGAAGAAATCCCATCTCTCCGGTGGTGAGCGCGGTCTTTACCGCATTCTGCGGAATACCAATGCCGAGGCTTACACGAAGCTCGAACGGGCTTTTCGCCTCGATCGGCTTATCCTCTGCTGGCTGTGCATTACTCATGTCATCTGACCTCCATGGAACGTTCGGTTGATGACATCCATTTGCTGCTCACGGGTCAGCCGCACAAAGTTCACCGCGTAACCTGAGACCCGTATCGTTAGCTGCGGATACTTCTCCGGGTGATCCATTGCATCGACCAACAGGTCGCGATTCAAAACATTTACATTCATGTGAAACCCGGTGGAAGAGAAGAACGCGTCGAGCATGCCGCGTAGATTGCCAACTCGATCCGCGGCGATTCTTCCCAGACCTTCAGGAACTAAGGTCGAGGTTAATGAAATGCCATCAGCAGCATCGCGGAAAGGAATCTTTGCGACCGACGCAGCGGAAGCGTGAATCCCGTGCGAATCGCGGCCATGCATCGGATTCGCACCAGGTGCAAAAGGTTCTCCCAGACGTCTGCCGTCGGGCGTGTTACCAGTGCTCTTGCCATAAACAACATTCGAGGTGATGGTTAGAACTGATTGAGTATGGAGCGCGTCGCGATAAGTGGGATGCTTCCTCAGCTTGCCCATAAAAGTACTCACGAGCCATGAAGCCAGTTGATCAACGCGATTGTCATTGTTTCCGAATTTTGGGAATTCGCCCTCTACTTGATAGTCAGTGACAAGGCCGGTCTCATCGCGAATAACGCGAACTTTTGCGTAACGAATGGCCGATAGACTGTCGGCGACTACTGACAAACCGGCGATACCAAACGCCATGGTTCTGAGTAGTGGATAGTCGTGCAACGCCATCTCAAGTCGTTCGTAGGCATACTTGTCATGCATGTAATGAATGACGTTCATCGCATTGACGTAGACACCGGCCAGCCACTCCATCGTTTTTTCATACTTCGTTCTTACATCATCGAAATCAAGATATTCTCCCTCGACGCCGCCGGTCTTTGGTCCAACTTGTTCGCCGGTGATCTCGTCTCTGCCGCCGTTAATTGCATACAGCAAACATTTGGCCAGATTCGCCCGGGCGCCAAAAAACTGCATCTGTTTGCCGGTAATCATCGGTGAAACACAACACGCGATAGATCCGTCGTCACCGAGACTACGACGCATG
>DASROI010000272.1:0-3278 GCA_035646955.1 Pyrinomonadaceae bacterium | reverse complement strand
CGGTGGGATTGCAGGTAGACGATCTGCCTTAATACATATTGGAGTCACGTATAAATGAAACTCGCTCAGACAGGGGTCGTCATCCTTTTGGCGATCCTCGTTGCCACTAGCTCCGGGTGCGGAGTAATCAATCGAATACGAGCGAAGAATCAGCTAAACGAAGCTGCCCGCGCATATCGAGAAGGTAAGTTCGAGGAAGCTGAACAGCACTCGCGGGAAGCCGCCGACCTCGACCCAAATAACAAGACGGCGCCGATGTTTATCGCCAGAACGATCCACGCGCAATATCGTCCTGGCGTCCAAAGCCCGGAAAACATTGCCAAGGCACAGAAGGCAATCGAAGCCTATCAAAAGCTTCTCGAAATTAATCCGAAAGATGACGAAGCCTATAAGGCCATCGCCTATCTTTATGGCGCAACCAAGGAAGACGATAAGCTGCGACAGTGGATTTCCAGCAGAGCCGCAAATGAAGCCACTGACCCAGATAAGAGAGCAGAAGCCTACGTGGTTCTCGCCAGCAAAGACTGGGATTGCTCGTTTAAAATTACGGAATTGCCCACCAATAAAGTGACGACCGTCGACACTACTAATAACAAGGCGACCGTCTCGTACAAGAAACCAAAGGAACAGAAGGACTTTGATCAAGCGCAAATGTGCGTTAAACAAGGCCTAGCCGAGGCTGAGAACGCCATCAAGTTTGATCCGAACAACGAATCAGCCTGGTCCTATAAAACTAACCTTCTGTTGGAAGCGACTAAGCTGGCTGAAATGGACAACAAACCGGACCAGAAGGCCGAGCTTAAAAAGCAGTATGACGCTGCGCAGAAACGCACCAACGAACTCAACGCCGCTAACCAGAAGAAGAAGGAAGAGGAAGCCCGCCAGTCAGCTTCGCCTCCTAAAGGTTAGTCCAAAATTAGTTAGGATTTGACCACAGGTGATGTCCGGCTCGAAGAGTCGCGACATCACCTTTTTGTTATACTTGCTTCAGTTACTTAAGCCATTAACTTAGCTGATGATTCGTATCGAGGACATAGTCGAGAAAGTAGCGGCTAACCACCCTCAAGCAGATTTGGATCTTCTGCGTCGCGCCTATCTTTTCTCTGCCCGCGAACACAAAGGTCAAAAACGCGCTTCTGGTGAGTCCTACCTCGTCCACCCGCTCGAGGTCGCCAATATCCTGGCTGATATGAGGCTGGATGAAGTGTCTGTTGCGACCGGGCTCCTGCATGACGTCGTTGAAGATACGCTGGTCGACCTGGATACCATTCGACAGTACTTCGGTGAAGAAATAACTCACCTCGTCGATGGTCTAACCAAGATCGCCCAGATCAGCAATATCTCCCGGGAAGAACAACAGGCAGAAAACGTCCGCAAAATGTTGCTGGCGATGATTGACGATGTCAGGGTCGTACTCGTCAAACTCGCCGACCGTCTGCATAACATGCGGACTCTTCAGTATCTGAATCCCGAAAAAAGAAAACGGATCGCCGAAGAGACCATGGAGATCTTTGCCCCAATTGCTCATCGTCTGGGTATGGGTAAATTGCGCGGCGAACTCGAGGATCTCGCGTTCCGTCACCTGCATCCAGAGGACTATCGCGAACTCGCCGAACAACTGGAAAAACGCAGACCTGAGAACGAGGCATTCTTAAAAGGAGTCACCGGGCGAATCGAAGAGAAGATGAACGAGGGAGACGTGCCGTTTGTTATTGTCGAAGGTCGCGTCAAACGTTTGTATTCGATCTGGAAAAAACTGCGTCGACAGCGAATTACCCTGGACCAGGTCTACGATCTGGTGGCCGCGCGCATCGTGACTCCAAATGACGTCCGTTACTGTTATGCGGCCCTGGGTGTGGTCCATAACAACTGGAAACCTGTTCCAGGCAGAATTAAGGATTGGATCGCAACTCCGAGGGACAACCTCTATCAATCGCTGCACACTTCAGTTATTGGGACCACCGGTCAATCATTCGAGGTCCAGATACGGACCGAAGAAATGCATCGCATCGCGGAAGAAGGCGTTGCGGCCCACTGGAAGTACAAGGAAGGGAAGCGCGGCGCTCGCGATGACGACCAGGCTCTTCAGGCTTTGAGATCTCTGGTTGAGTGGACCCAGGAAGTCAAAGATTCAAAAGACTTCCTTGACTCGCTAAAGCTCGATCTTTACCCGAAAGATGTTTATGCATTTACTCCGATGGGTAAAGTCATCCAGCTGCCGCGAGGCGCCACTCCAGTTGACTTCGGTTACATGATTCACTCGGAAGTAGGAAACACCTGTACCGGCGCGCGAATTAATGGGCGCATGGTTCCTTTGCGAACACAAATTCAAAACGGAGACGTCGTTGAGATCATTACTTCCTCAAACTCTCACCCATCTCGCGACTGGCTTAATTTCATTGTTACCTCCCGGGCTCGTAATCGAGTCCGTCACTGGGTCGCCGAACAGCAGAGAGCAGAGTCAATAGAGATTGGTCGCAAGCTGTTTGAGAAAGAAGCGTCCCGCTTTCAACTCTCTCCAAGGAAGTTGTTGAGTGATAACGATAAAGAGATGAAAGCTGTAGCGAGTGATTACGGCTATGGTCGTGTTGATGATCTACTCGCGGCAATCGGCTATGGAAAGTTGGTCCCTCGCAACGTAATCGCCAAGTACCTTGGGCCAGAACAGTTTGAACAGCTCGATAAGCAGAAAGAGTCGAGGCTCAGGAGCGGCGTACGAGCGGTAAAACGACTTATTCGCCTGGGCGACGATTCGATTGTGGTTCGAGGCGTTGACGACCTGATGGTTACACGCGCACGTTGCTGTAATCCCCTGCACGGCGAGGAGATCATTGGGTACGTCACTCGCGGTAAAGGTGTGGCCGTTCACACGAAGCGTTGTAAGAATGTGAAGGACTTGATGGTCAATCGCGAACGCATCGTTGACGTTGAATGGGCCGGACGTCCTGAGAAGACGGCATACGCCGTAAAACTGTTGGCGATTACTGAGAATCGAACCGGAATGATTGCAGGTATCACTGGCGCGATTTCTGATATGAAGACCGGGATTCGCGATGCGCGAGCCTCAGTTGCCTCGGATGAGCGAGGTCACATCGAGGTGACCGTTGAGGTTTTCGACGTAAAGCATCTCGACAAAGTTATCGGTTCAATCAAAGGGGTGCCGGGCGTTCTGGACGTCGAGCGAATGCAAGGCATAGCCTAATCAAGTAAAAATTTTGCCCACTCAACCTCTTCTGCCGGACCGCGCGCGTCCTCGCGGGCTAACCTTTAAATAGAAG
>DASROI010000271.1:0-2040 GCA_035646955.1 Pyrinomonadaceae bacterium | reverse complement strand
GATATTAAGACTAGGTGTCCCCGGTGCGAGCGCGGGCGGCTAAAATCATGGTCAGAACTATCAGACGACGAGCAAATAGTAGCCAACCGGCTTCCAGGGTCGGTTGAGGTACCCGCGAATGAGCGAAAGACCACACATCGCTGGTGCACCGAGTGCTGGTTTGAAGAGAAGGGACGCAACACCACCCGGAATGCTTGATGGGTCCATGGTCCGTGGACTACGGACTACGGACCACTGACCACTCACTTAAGAATATTATTGTAAGCACTGCGGATGGCCTTCATCTGGTCCATGAGCGTTTCCTGTAGCGCATAACTGGATTCAAATCCCAACTTCTTCGCCACATCCATTACAGACGTATGATCGGGATCCGGCAGACGCGTTGATCGCCCCACCAGTAATCGCAGTTGGTGATCCACTGATCTCAGCAAACTGTAACCCAAACTCAACGCCGAAAAATCATCGTCCGTAAGTGAACCTTCGCCACGCAAACGCTCGAGTGTGAAAGCCGTCGACCTGTCGTCACCTTCATCCGGAATCTCATCACGCAGCTGCAAGTACCGCGAAGCGAAATAGACGTCCAGCATTCCGCCTGGTCCATACTTGATATCGATCCCTTCATGTTTCCCCCGGATGCCTTTTTCCTGCTCGAGCCGTTCCCTGACTCGTTTGGCCTCGCTTTTTAGATCTTCAATGTCGTATTTGAGAGCGGTCTGGTGAATACGATGCCGCGCGTGCGTTTCAATCATTCTCCCAAGCTCCAGGTCACCACCTACAGCACGTAGCTTCAAATAAGCCAGCCATTCCCACGGCGCACTCTGCTCTCTTAAATAATCGAGAAATCCTTCTGAACTGATGACCAGTGGTCCATCCTTACCATGTGGTCGCAACCTCACATCAACGCGATAGAGATATCCCTCTCTTGTGATACTGGAGAGCGCCGTAATCATCAACTCCGCTAGTCGTGCATAAGCCTCATCCTGAGTGAGAGAAGCCACTGGCGAAGGAACAAGAGAATCATAAGAAATCAACAAGTCGAGATCTGAACCATAATCCATACCACCAGTACCCAACCTGCCCAGGCCCAGAAATGCCATTCGTGGTCCAGCTTGCAACCTGCCATAACGACGTGCCATTTCCCGGCGGCCTATTAAAAATGCGACATTGATACTGGCGATCGCTAATTCAGTTTGGGCCCGATTCGTTTCGAACACAGAAACCTTGTTTGTGGCATCCAGCTCACCAATTCCAGTTAACAACTCAGCCCACCTCAGCCGGAAAGCCGCAAGCTCTGCTGGAAAACTGTTCTCAGCATCGATCGCTGCTCGCAGAATTGCACGATAGTCGCGACGCAAATAATTTTCAGAGGCCTTACCCAGCGACCCGATCAGACCAGGGTTGGCGGAAATAATTTCGGCAAAGAAATCAGACGACCCCGTTAGCAACGTGAGCGCTTTCAAATTCTGCTCACTGAGTTGCTCTTCTGTATCACTCTTCTCCAGGGATGCGGCAATTCTCGCGACTTGCATCAGTGAGCGATGTGGATTTAGCGACTTCTCAGCAGACTCCATGAGGGCCTGGGTAAGCGTTGGCAACGACAAACTCTTTCGCAGGTAGCTGTTGAAAACTCGAGCTGCGGAAGTGGCCGCACTCGTGTCGCCTCGGGTTAGCAGCTCTTCGTCCGAGACTTCCTTGTTCAAATCTTCTTCAGGGCTCTCTGTGTCACCAAACAGTCGATCGTAGGTTCGGCGCACGTTTGAGGTATGGAGTTTTAGCGCTCCGGCAAAATCAACTTGTGACTCGGGCCCTAAGAATCCCATACGCCGAGCAATCAGATCCTGCGCTGCTGAAGCTTCAGGTACAGTGTGGGTCTGTAGCCCCTGTTCCATCTGCAACCGGTGTTCGAGGGTTCTCAGAAAATAGTATCCGTCTGACAATGCAGTACGCTCAGGCTGCGTGATGAATCCTCGATCAGCCAGTCTGCCCAGGCTCACGAGCGTGTGCGGAACTCGCAACCAATCGTCACGACCGCCATGGGCC
>DASROI010000270.1:0-2895 GCA_035646955.1 Pyrinomonadaceae bacterium | reverse complement strand
GTTCTGGACCATGAGAGACCATTGTAAACCAGCAAATTAAACTCATTCGCCGAAGCTTGCTTGAACGGCTGATCGTACCTGGTGGGCTGCGCAGCCAGCGATAGTCCACGAGAAAACAGGTTCTCAACTTCGGCGCGAGCGTCCTTCATGTACCTGACATACTGCCGGTTTTGTTCTTCGAGCAGGCCGCGATCATTCAGTTGAATCCAGCCGGTATTCCCGGCACCGCTGTGTTCGTCATACGTGAACATCCAATCGTAAAGCGATGACATGCTTCCCACCGGAAAGGGAATACTTCGCGTCATCGACAGCGCGCTCCACAGACTCTCCGCCGCTGGAGTCTGATCGTGAGCAAAGCGAGCGAGCCCGCTGATCAACGGAGACTGCGTCTTAGCCTCGGACCATAAACCCGAGAATTCACCTTTATAGGTGGGAATTTGAGCCTGGTATTTACTCTCGATTACGTGGAAAAACTCAGGCGGCGTCGCGATTTTTAGTTGAATCTCCGGATGATTGTTATTCCACAGTGCGACTGCCTTTTCCAGGTTCTTTACGTTAGTTGGCTCTACAAAGTCATGCGCGTACATCACCATGACTGAGTCGTACTTGTATCCACCACCGTTGTAGCGATTGAGAAGTTCGGTTATCCCTTCTTCCATCTTCTGCAGGTCCGTTTTTGGACCAGCATTTGGATTGAACATCTCGTACGGCGTTTTGTTTGTATAAGGGTCCAGCGAATAAGGATCGAGGTAGAAATCGGTCATCCCTTCAACATATCCACCTCGTTTACCCTGACTGATCCAGATCAGAACTTTGCTGCCATCCGGAGACTGCCAGTAAAACGGAACCTTACCGGGGGCAAGGTCTGTCGCTGAACTAAGAAACAGGTTCAAACCTGTGACGAGATATTTGGTCCCACTATTGGCGAGCACCGAGGGAATTGATGTTGGATGTCCTGGAACATCGTCCATCAAGGCAAGTTGCGACTCGACACCATAGGTGCGCTTCAGCACCGTGTAGTCGTAGCAGAGTCGATTTAACTCCTCTGCTCCCATGAAGTCAGTATGAATGCCGCCCCAGGCAGTCGAGAGCGCGATGCGTCCCGATTTTATCAGGGACATTAGCCGGGCGATTTTCGCGTTGTCCTTGGGTAAAACGGAGGAAGCGGGCTTCTGCCGCTTAAGCCACTCATTAACTTGCCAAACACTCTCGATGGTCCAACGAAAGTCGGGATCAGACTCCGCCATCCGCAGGACCTCATCAATATGCCTAGCCGCTCGCTCGCGTACTTGATCCGGTGGTTCGACAAAGCCAAAGTCGTAGTGACTGGTGGGAATGACGTAGACCGTCTTGATCGAGCTTTCAGGTAAGCGCGCCTTCGGCGGTGTTTGTGCTGTGGTTGCGGTTGCGAGTAACAAAACAAGAAGCGGCAACCACCGGAAAATCCGGTCGCTGCCGCTTTGTGCTGTCAATTTTTTGCCAGCCATAAGCATTCAGTTGGCGTCCTTGTCGTCAGAAATTGTATCTAGCAGAGATCTGTATCTGACGCGGTCCACCCGCACCAAGTAGACCACCAAGTTGATTGCCCACGGTAGAGATGCTCTGGCCGAACAAAGCGGTCCGATTCAAACTGCCACCAAAAGAATCGGCGTTGATGCCGCCGGACGGATCGGCAAAGTTAGCGTGATTGAACAGATTGAAGAACTCGAAGCGGATCTGGAAGCTCTGAGTCTCAGTTATCTTCGTGTCTTTGGATACCGAAAAATCAACTTGAGCAAAACCTGGACCACGCAGAGCATTACGGCCAAGGTTTCCAAACGTTCCGGGAGCCGGCAACGCAAAGGCTGCCAGGTTGAATTGATTCTTCGGCAAGTCGTAGTTGGCCGGACGAAGTGGCACACCTTCGATCAAGTTAGGTCGCAATGCTCCGCCGAAGATACCTCCCGTAACAGTTACGTTGACGGGAAATCCGCTGCGCCACTGAGTCAGGGTATTCAGCTGCCACCCATCAGCAATCCAGCGGGGTGTTCCATCGCCAAAAAACTCGCGCAATGACGGAACGTCGTAACCGGCATCGAAAGTGAAGTTATGACGGATATCTGCATCGCCACTGGCGCGGTCAGCATTTAGATCCTGGTAGTTTTGATAATCCTTGAAGAATCCGATCACATTATCAATTTCATGTGACCACGTGTAATTTGCGTTGATGCGCAGACCTTTTGTCAGATTCCTCTTAAACGTTGCTTGCAACGCATTGTAGTTGGACTGCGGATACGTTCCGATGTCCAGAATATTACCCACGCCCGGAATCGGTTTAGTACCAAACGCGTCTAGATTTGGATTGATGTTTCGGGGAGTAACTACACCATTCGTAAGAATGTCGAGCACGTGGTTGCCGACGTAACCGACCTGGAGAATACCGAGGCGAACATCTTGCTGCACATTCAATGACCAGTGCTGCGCATAAGTGGTCGGCAGATCGGGGTTGATCATCAATACCTGGCGTCCATCCAATCCAACTGCATTGAACTCTGCCGGGTTGATCGGAAACGACGGGAAGAAGATCTGGACTGATGGAAATGTGTTGATCTGTGGCGAGCCGAAGCTGGCCGGCAGGTCGCGGTCATAGAAGATTCCATAACCGCCGCGAAGCACAGTCTTCTGCGTGCCGAAGATGTCCCACGCAAATCCAAATCGCGGTCCAAAATTATTCTTATCGGTGTTGTAGACTTTCTGCCCCAGCGGCGTGAAGCTCTTGGTGGCCAGGATGAAGTTTTGCAAACGTCCTTCGGCTTCACGACTTACACTGCTGATGTCGTAGCGCAATCCAAGATTCAATGTCAGACGCGGATGAGCTTTCCAGTCGTCCTGCACAAAGAATGAATAGTTCTCATT
>DASROI010000269.1:0-9398 GCA_035646955.1 Pyrinomonadaceae bacterium | reverse complement strand
TGGCGTCGTTTCAACCGACCTCAAGCGTGATGACCTGGCGGATCTCGACTTGAAAGGAAAGATCGTCCTGATGCTCGGTGGCGCGCCCGACGGAGTTGACGCGGCAGCGTGGAAGACAGCGACCAGCCCGCAGGTTCGTATCAGGAATTTTATCGAACGCGGCGCCGCTGCGCTCATCATCGCTAACGCCGCGACGCCACAACAGCCATTTGCCACAGTGGCGAATTATCTTTCGCGCCGCCGTGTAAGTCTTGCTTCAACACCACTGCCTGCGATTAAAGCTCCTCCAGTATTTCTTGTCAGCGATGGAGCCATGGAAAAGATGTTTGCGGGTGGTCAGTCGACTTACGCGCAGACTCTGGTCAAGGCGAAGGCTGGTGAAAATGTTTCGCAGGATTTTAACAAGGCCACCACTGTCGCTTTGCGTTTCAAAATTAGTGAGACAACGAGTGCGAATGTTGTCGGAGTGCTTGAAGGTTCTGATGCTAAGTTGAAAGAAGAAGCTGTGGTCTATTCCGCTCACTACGACGCGTACGGAATTGATGGGAGTGGGCAGATATTTCCGGGCGCGGCAGACAATGCGCTCGGCACTGCAACTATCGCCGCTATCGCTGAAGCATTCGGAAAGACTTCGCCTCGACCAAAGCGTTCAATTATTTTTCTCGCGGTGACAGGTGAAGAGTACGGTTTGCTCGGCGCAGAGTCGTGGGTGAAGCAACCAACCTGGCCGCTTGAGAAAGTGGCGGCAGATATCAACTACGACGGGATTGGCACTGAAGTATATGGACCAGTAAAACGTGTAGTTGGGTTCGGCGCTGAACATTCACAGTTGGGTGCGACCTTTGAAGAGGTTGCCGTAGCGATCGGTACGCAGGTAGCACCCGATCCGATGCCCGAAGAGAATGCGTTTGTTCGTTCCGATCATTATGCGTTTGTGAAAGCTGGTGTACCGGCGTTGATGCTAATGGGAGCTCCGGAAGGTGACGTCGCAGTTTGGATCAAGCGAGCGAGACAGTGGCTCGACACCGACTACCATTCGCCTAACGACACGGTGAAGCCTGATTGGAACTGGAATGGTCCACTGAAGGTTGCGGAGCTCGGGTTAGTGGTGGGAATTCGTGTTGCGAACGCCGAGGCAATGCCTTCGTGGTTGCCGACGTCGCGATTCAACAAGCCGCGTGCTGGTAAGTAGCTGTCGGAAGAACTATCCACAGATTACACCGATTACGGAGATTCAAACTTCAAGTTGGGCCACCCGCTACCGCGAGGTGGTACTGACTCGCTACAGAACGGTGGCGCCTGGGAGCTGGCGATATGGCGTATTATTGCTTTCGCTCTGGCAGTCTCCAAATCACTTGTCAACCAAGTCCGGCTGAACGCCGTGTCGGGTATTCCCAAACTCCGTCATCTACCTACGATTGTTCTCTCGACCACTGAAAGACAACCTCTAAAATTCGTGCGGCAATCCCCACCACGAACAACACCGCCAGTTTGTCCAGTGACAAGAATTGAGTGCCCGGAAATCATGCCTGAGACTGGCAAGACCTATACGGTTACGCTCCATGTGGAGGGTCTCAAAACCGATGCCGATGTGACATACAACTGGTCAGTGTCGAACGGAGAGATCTTATTCGGTCAAGGTACACGCTCGTTAGAGATTCGTGTCACAGATCCGGCAAAGACGTTGACCGCGACTGCTTCATTGGGAGGAATAGATCCTGACTGCAATGTACAACTCAGCCCGATCAACATCGATCATTTTGTTTCACTTCTGACCAGCCTAGATCAGCCAGTCACTTCAGTGATTTTAGTTACCTTGATCGTGTTGCCATCAATTGTGCCTTCCACCTTGACGTGCAAGCCCTTCTTCGACTTGGTGTTCTTGAGGATTTCAGCGGCGCTTGTGTTTCCAGCGGCGTCGAACTTGTAGACTTTCTTGTTAGCGTAGACGGCATAACCACTATCTTCGCAGGCGTCCATCAATGCGCAACTTGTGTCGTGCGTTTTGATCACCGTGTCCAAAGCCGGATCCGCAGCATGACTCGAAGCGCAGGCGTTGTCGATCATGTATCCGTCAAGCGTCACCGTCTTGTCCTGTGCAGATAATGAGACGGCCATCAATATGAGTGCCAGCCCGGCAACCAAAGTTAACAGTTTGCTGGTCATAGCTTAATCTCCTTTTACTGTTCCTTGTTTCTTGAGTCGGGGCGCGGATCTTACTACGACCGGAAAGAATTCGGCTAGTATCAGAGCCCTGAAATCGTAAATCAACTTCTCGTCTCCGGGAGAGCTTGCACAAAAACTCTAATCTTGGTGAGTGTCGAGCGATCAGTACAGTACGGCGAGCGAAGCGACCAGCTGGCACACTCGACATTACGCCTAAATTCTGATGCTTGGTTCGTTGAGTGTGCCATCCGGTCGCTTCGCTCGCGCTACTGTACTGTTGGCATGTTGCTTTTTGTGCAAAGCTGTCTGGCAGTGATCATTTTTTATGGCTTCATCAAAGTTGTATAGTTCAGGGCGCTGGATACCTGACTATCTTTTGAGGATGATGATGAAAACAAAAGCTTGTCTCCTGCTGACGTTTTGTCTTCTGGCAATCACTGCCCACGCACAGACCGAAGCCGTAACGGTTCCTGACGAAGTCAAGCCGTTTATTGAGCAAAGGGCCAAACCAATCGCGCTCGAGTCGGCAGACTTAAATGGTGACGGATTGAAGGATTACATTCTGGTATTAGAGCGCGAGAACCCTACCTTGAAAGATGAAGACGACTTTCCAAAAAATCAGCGTCCACTGCTCATCCTGGTTCGCGGCGCGGACAACAAGCTGACCGCCGCAAAGCAGAATGAATTGATCGTACTGTGCTCCAACTGCGGCGGGATGATGGGTGATCCGTTCGTCGGTGTAACGGTGGGAAAGAATACTTTTACAGTTAATCACTACGGCGGGAGCGCGTGGCGTTGGTCAGTCGATTACAAATTCAATTATTCACGGATCGATAAAACATGGCAGCTGGTGCGGATTGAAGAGACGAGTTTTAATGCAAACGATCCGGAGAAAACACACAAGCGCAAAATCCTGACCCCGCCACGGAATTTTGGCAAAGTCGACATTGCCGATTTTGATCCGTCGAAATACAACAAATGAAGTGGAACAGGTCAGCACCGATTCGCGGTAGCGTCGGGTGTGCCTTAGTTAACGTCAAGCAGATACTTAACACGAGGGGCACCCGACGCTATCGCGAATCGGTACTGACCGGTGCCCTGTCAAATGTGTGGATCGGTTTTTATCTTCACGCGTTCAGCGAGTTGTTGGAAGCGAGGATCACTTCGGAGACTGTCATAGAGCGGATTGATGTTGAATTCAAGCGCAAAACGATTGCGCTCCTGGCTGGCTTTTTCCAACCACTTAAACGCTTTCTCTTTGTCCCCCAAACGAGTGTAGACAGTGACATACTCGCCGGCTGAAACGTAATCGCCGCTTTTGACCTGGTTGTCGAGTTCTGTCAGCCGGTGCTGGGCCATCATTTTTACGGCTGCTGCAAATCCAGAGCGCTCAAAAGTATTTTGCAACTGCGCCGCAGCATCTGCTTGCTTCCTCAAGAGAAGAAGCTTGCTCCACTCACTAATGGCCTCTTTTTCATTTCCCATTTTCTCGTAAGTAAAGCCCAACCAATCGTGCGCAGCAAGAGAGTTAGGCTCTAACTCGAGAGTGTTGTTGAACTGATCGACCGCTTGCTCGTACTGCCTCCTAAAATAAAACAGCTTGCCGGCGTTGAGATTATAAGATACCGACAGTGGTTCAAGTTCGAGTACCCGCTGCATTTGAGCCTGCGCCTCTTCGTTACGTCCAAACAACATCAGACATCTAGAATAGTGATGGCGCACTTCCGCAGATGCCTCATTGAGCTCGATACCTTTTTTGAAAGAGGCTTCAGCAGCGGTCCAGTCGTGATGGTAATAGAGTTGGATCCCACTCAGCGAATTGTAAGTTTCCGCCAGTGTAGTATCGAGCTCTAAAGATTTCGTAACGGCTGACTCAGCACGTTGCCAGTTTTCATCAGGCGGCGCCATCCCATTGGCCGCAGCGAAGCCGTAATAGTGTGACAGTCCGGCATAACCAAGCGCATATGTTGGATCAAGATCAATTGCCTGCTGAAAGTACTCACGACTTTTGTTATAGCCCAGCCGGGGATTGTTCCAGTAGTGTCGTCCCTTTAAGTAAGTTCGATAGGCGGCACTGTTTTCCGTCGAGCCCCGGGAGAGTTGCGCTTGATCAGAGGCTTTAAGTGTTGAGTTTAGTTGGTCGGCAATGGCCCGCGCTGTGTCCCGTTCGAGTGCGGCCAGCTGGTCCAACTTACGTTCATACTTCTCACCCCAAATCTGATTACCCGTTTTACCGTCAACTAGCGACACGTACAGCATTACGTCATCGCCACGCTGTACAAAGCGGCCAGTCAAGATCGCCTGCACAGACAACTCCGATGCAATTTTCCGCGGCTCGAGGTCTTTGTCTTTATAGCGAAATACTACTCCGCGCGACTTTACTGAAAGACCCGGCAATCGCGACAGGCTGTTTATCAGCGACTCGGTCATGCCATCAGACAAGTAGTCAACGTCGCTGTTGCCGCTTTCATTTTTCAAGGGCATCACTGCTATCGACTGTATGTTGTTCACCGCGGACTTACGCCCGGCAAAAAGCCAGTAAGAACCAACAGCGCCAAAGACTACTACGGAGACCAGGAGCGCTGTCGTTGTAAGTCCATTTAAGCGAGTCCGGGTTTGGGTTGTATCCGACTTGTGGACCGTTGACGGAAGGGTGACTTCGTCCTGTTCGACCACGACCCTGATTACATCAAGCTCCTCGGTGTGCGTTGTCTGAAAGTTAGCCTCATCTCGATCGAAAATGTAACCACGGCCACGTACGTTTCTGAGGTATCGCTTTCCCTCTTCGCCGAAAACCACTCTCAGATCTTCGATGCATTTGCCAACAGCTCCGTCCGTAACCGCCCTACCGTTCCAAACTGCGTCGATTAGTTTGTCGTTGCTGATCAGTTGCCCGGCATTGCTCGCCAGGTACTCAAGCACCTGGTAGGACTGCGGTCGCAGATGAACGGGTTTACCTGAATGGACCAAACAGCCGCGGGTCCGATCAAGAACGAAACCGTCAAATAGACTGATTGTGTCGTTAGCAGTGGCCATAGCGACTCGAAAGACAATGATGGGAGGTGATTTCGCTCACTTTTCGTCTTCTTTTCCGTCAATGCTCGTTACCGATGACGGTTGTAGCAGGTAAGGTGGCGCCTCGTTTTGAAGCAAATTGGTTCGATTACTGGTCCAGCATTATAGACCTCTTGACGAAGTTGGGGAAGGAGATCTGCCTTGAACAGAAGCGAGATCCTGATCGTTCGATACCGCAGCACCACTGTCATCAGCATTTCCCAGGACCAGACTGTGTCAACGGTTAACTGCACGGAAACAAATGATCCGCAGACCGTGGTCGACGTCCAGCCGAACCGAAAAGCAAGACTAACCTCCCTACAAACAAGAAAACTGACAGGTTGGGCTAGTCAACTAATTAACCGACTCTTCAGTCGCTGACAGATCAGCGCTAACGGAAAATCAGAAAGGACCTGCTATGTACAAGCAAAGGCTCAGAATGTTTGCCTCTACCCTGGCACTCGCACTCACACTTTTCGTGTTCAACGTTACTGTTTCGGCCCAGTGCTCAGACGTCACGCTCGGATTACGTCAACCACTTGGTGCAACATTAACCAACCAAAACAACCTACTGGTCTCTGAGACTGGCACCGTTGCCCTGCATTCCGGACGCATATCGATCGTGGATGCCAGTGGTAATCGCAGAACGCTACTGGACGGTTTGCCCTCAGCAATCAATGACGTGAATGAACCTTCAGGTCCAGCCGGAATCTTCATGCGCGGGCGGACACTCTATGTTGCGATTGGAACAGGTGATGCGGGTCGAGCTGGACCAGCGCCCGGCACGACGATTCCCAATCCGAATCCTATTTCGTCTCCCATCTTTAGCGCGATCCTTGGAATACAATTCAGCGCGAAGACTGAGGACGTAACACCCGGTTTCACACTCACGGTCGCGGATCAGCAATCTCTCGCTAATGGTGAAACGGTGGTGTTGTCGGATGGTGCTGACGGAACTCTGAGAATACGTTTGGTTGTAGACTTTCCAAACTACGTATCCAATCCACTCCCGCAGTTTGCTGGTAACGTGCAGCTGTCGAATCCGTTTGGACTCGTGCCGGTTGACGATGTGCTCTATGTCACTGACGGTGGGCGCAATCGAGTCTGGCAAGTGGATCTGCTGACTGGCACGCATTCGACCCTGGTAACATTTCCAGCGATACCGAATCCTCTGTTTGGGATCGTTCCTGCCGGTGGTCCATTTCTCGATGCGGTTCCGACTGGTATTGCGTCATTGAATGGCAAACTTCTAGTTACGTTATTTCGTGGTGTGCCGTTCCCGCCGGGTACCTCAACAGTGCAAGAGATCGATCCGGCGACTGCGACGCAAAGTGCGCTGATTGCCGGCCGTAAATCCGCAATTGACGTTCTGCCGCTGTCAGATGATTTCGACCTGGATTACCTTGTACTGCAACACGCTTCGGCTGGCCCATTTTTCGGTAGCCCGGGACAGGTTTTGCGTTTCGAGTCGCTCGCGGATCCACCGACAGTGGTAACAAATTGCCTGGTCCGTCCCACCACGATGACACTAAACAGGAGGACCAACACTCTTTACGTAACCGAATACGGCGGTCGCCTCGTCGCCGTG
This sequence comes from Pyrinomonadaceae bacterium, assembly GCA_035646955.1. Classification (GTDB taxonomy): domain Bacteria; phylum Acidobacteriota; class Blastocatellia; order Pyrinomonadales; family Pyrinomonadaceae; genus PSRF01. The sequence goes on along the minus strand of DASROI010000269.1, from coordinate 2,590 downwards.
AATATGAATTGAATTTTACCCAATAGAGATCACTTGAAGAGGGCGCCAGCCCTGGGCCGGCCCTCTCATTCTCCCCAACCTAAAGGTTGGAAAGAATGAGACGGTTATCCACTCAACCTACTCGCGCAGTTGAGACTAGTAGAGACCTCTATAAGACTTGGAAGCTAACGACTCACCCTTCCTGCCTTAGCTATTAATCTGCGTGTTCTGCGCAATCGGTGGATAGTTTCATCGCACAGGAGTGGCCTGGGCTGTGAATGCCAACCAACGGCCGTCGCGCTTCACGTAAGTCACAATAAAACGCAGACTCTGATCGACAGGCTGACCTTGTGACTCACGCCCTTTGAGATGGACCACTCCCGTCACCAGGCCAAGATCACCATTCGCTCGCGTCTTCAACTCAGAAGTCTCGATAGAGTCGAAACTCAATGTTCTCTTCGTAACATTTGCCAGCCACGCTTCTTTGTTTTGAAGCGCGCCGGTCTGGTAATTCACGAATGTAAAATCGTCAGCGAGGTTACGCTCGAACCAGCTCGCATCTTTCTTGCGGTTGGCTTCGTTCCACTCGTCTTCCATCAAGAGGAGCTGCGTCGAGTCGTCAAGCGGGTGATTTGCAATACTCACGACCTGCCAACGTCCACCACGTTTCTCGAGAAAGTGCACACCGCGAGAATAAAACGTCTGTTCCCGTCCGCCATCCGTCGTAGTCACCACAGTACGATGAGTGATGGTTGCGGTATTCTGGGTACAGGTAATAACGAAATGGTCCGCAGAAACCTTCGGAACATTTTGGGGATTCGTTTTATCGCGCGCAGCGGATTTAACTGCGGCCTCGATGATTTCACTTTTGTTTGTTGGTCCAGTCAGCGATGTCCGCAGGTAATCATCGGCATAGACATTTTGGAGATATGCCCTGTCTCCGCGCGCGTTGGCCTCGGTCCATCCATGATCAAAAGTCTCGAGGGCCATTTTGTCTGCTTCACTACACTGGCCCATCACACCCGTCGCTGAGATAACCAGCAAGATGATCGTTATAAATGCAGTCTTCACAATCGACACTCCTCTCGCTTGACCACGGGTTAACGCGATAAGTTTTCAGGAAACCATCGCCGCCACCCTTCTCTTTGTGGCCCTATTTCTGCCGTTCAACCTCTTCACGGTCTGCGCCGACCGTTCTGAGGATGCGACTCCACGTTCTGCTACCCGCCATCCACGCAGCGCGTTAGATAACAGTCTGTAGAAAATCCGGGTACCAATTTGTGGCAAGCAGGTCTATCCCCAGGTCCAAATCATGATTTCCGCCGACGAACGGGCACCCCTCACGTCGAGCGCAAAACTCTTAACATTTGGTCCAGGGCGGTGAGAATAGAGAGGTCAGTCGTCGGTGAGGGCGGAGCCGCATCCTCACAAACGGGAGGCACCGCCCCGAATAGAGGGGCCATGCTCCGTGGATATTTAAGCCATCGTGTGTCTCTTTGAGAATCGGCGGAATCTGCGAAATCTGCGGATAATGGCTCTTATCTCAATTCCCACCATCTGCCGTGATGATACCGGAACGAGGACACTGCATTCCCGCAGTCGCTAACTTCACGAACTTCGTTTTCGTGAGATCAATCTTCCAGGCTGATTTTGCTGATAGATTTTCCGCCCCAACTTCATTATTCAGCACGGCAATGATCTCTCCAGGTTGTTCCTTTCCATTTACCTGGCACGATCCAATAAATTCGGGTGAGGTTTTCGAGTGCTCGGGAAATTGCAGCGCATCTCGAACGATCGATTTCTTATCCAGAATCAACACGTATTCACTTCCACAAATTAACCATGATGACAAGAATCGACCTCCCATCAATTCCGAGCCTCCAAGATCCTTGAGGCCTAGAGCCTTATGTCTCGCCTCAACAGCAGCATCACTTTCCTTCGTCATGGTCCTACCAATCAGCGCTTTCGGAATATCACTGCCGCATTGGACCCTGCTGAACAGATCAACCGCCGGATTATTCGCCGCGGACTGACTCTTTCCCGCTACTACCGCCAAACTGACTAGCACCAGTATCAATAACGTCACAACCTTCATATAAGACTCCTCCTTTGCTTAACTAGATGATGTTTACTGCCATCTAAAGATCTTCAGCGCCACCACAAAACTGATCAGCAGCCAGAAAAGCAATATCGCTACATTGATCCAGCTGGACCAAAGCGGCGTACCTTCGTTCATCACCGATCGCAGTAGTGTATTTAGTGCCGTCAATGGCAACGCCTTGATGAACGGTTGAAAGACTTGCGGGAACCTCTCAGACGAAAAGAATGTCCCCGATAACAACCACATCGGAAGCATGATGAAGTTCATCAACCCTGACACTCCTTCAATCGTCGTCGGTCGAGCGGCCACCAGCAGCCCGATACCTGAAAAGGTGAAGCCGCCAAGCAGGACAATTAACGAGACGCTCAGCCATGAACCCCGCACTGTAAAACCAAATGCGAGCCACGCAAAGACCACAACGGCCGCGACTTCGAGAAGCAAAAAGATCAGGCGCGATAGCATGAACGAGAGCAGGTAATGTGAACGTCGCATGGGCGTCGCCGCAAAACG
>DASROI010000268.1:0-12842 GCA_035646955.1 Pyrinomonadaceae bacterium | reverse complement strand
GTAGTATTCATGGTTATTTTTTGTTCTCTTCGACACTTAGTCTTATTAAGCGGATTATGCCGTGATTTATGACATAGCCCACCTATGCGCGCATAGAATAACACTCAGTAACACAGCGTCATACTGACAGTGCTTCTACTGGTCCAACTTAGTAGAGTGTAAGGGCTTAGGTGCTATCCCGTGGTATTCAGTGGTAAAGGGGTTAAAGAATTGACACGGTAGGGGTCTGGGGTTCAAATCCCCACGCGCCTACCAATCTTTTAAATAAGCTACATTGAGCAATCCCGACAAGCGCCGATGCCTGTGGGTCCGACGATATAGTAAATCTCACGATTAACAGGCCAGGGATTGCGGTCTGGTGTTAGCGCATTGCTGATTGAGTTTGTAAATTACGGCGAGTTGTTGTTGCCAGAGCGGTTGCGGTTCGGGCGGCGGTTCGTCGTCTTCAAGGGTTAATAAAGCCTCAAGCCCTTCATCGTCGTCAACAAGTTTGAGTGGGCCGCACAGATCTACCTCAGCGCGATAGTTCTTGCTGTCGGCTGCCAACATTGGCCCAGCTTTGGATTACTTTCAATCGATACGGACCAACTTGAGTTTGACGGCTTGACGCGTTAACCCCGCGATGTCGCGCACGTTGAGTTTGCCCATAATGTTGTTGCGGTGAGTCTTGACCGTGGTTTCGCCAATGCCCAAAATGTCAGCGATTTCCTTCGATGATTTTCCCTCCGCAACCAGCTGCAAGATTTCACGTTCGCGCTGCGAAAGAATACGCACCGCAGACTCACCGGTCGCTCGGCCATAGGCTCCAGCCTGATGTGCTCCGCCCATGATTTCCTGGCTGAAGTAGACCCTGCCTCTGGACGCAGTACGGATTGCTTGGATGAGGTCTTTGGCAGCGCCGCTTTTGATGATATAGGCGACTACGCCTGCGTCGATCATGTCTCGAATGTACGCTTCATCGGTATAGGCAGAAAGCGCAATAACTCGCGTTCGGGGACTTATTTCTCGCAGCTGGCGAGCTGCTTCGATACCATTAAGCTCCGGCATTGAGACGTCGACGACAGCCACATCAGGACGGATGCTCTCGACTAGCGCCAACAATTGTCTGCCGTTTGTGCATTGTCCGACAACCTCGAAATTCGGCACTTCTCGAAGCAGCGACGCGATGCTCTCGCGCACTAGTTCGTGGTCATCAGCTAAAACGATCGTCGTGCGCATTAGTGCTACACCATGGTGATGCCCGTTTGGAATCGCCTGTGCGCGCGCCGCCCATGCCATTGGTTTCGGCGACGGGAATACTGAGCGTCAGCCTGGTTCCCTGGTCCACTTTCGTTGATATTTCAATCTTTGCCCCAATCAGTTCCGCGCGCTCACGTATTGCGGCAAGCCCGATGCCATGGCTCGCCGTGACGGCGGTGTAATCAATGCCTCGACCGTCATCCTGGACAACAATAGTGGCAATTTTTCCTTGAAGAGAAAGTTTGATTGAAATTCTGCGTGCCTGCGCATGTTTGAAGGCATTGGTGATGGCCTCCTGCACGATCCGATACGAGCTGGTTTCCACCATTCGATCGAAACGGGGGAAGTCCGGGGCAACATCCATCTCAAAAACAACGCGAGATCGGTGTGTCAACATACTCAGCTCCTGCGTGAAACTTCGCAGTGCGGTAACTAATCCGTAGTGCTCCAAAATTGAAGGGTGCAAGGCGCGAGCTGTTTGCCGCAGAGTGTCTTGCGTCAGTTGTACGAGACCTTTCACTTTGGAAAGATCGCCGCTAAAAGACGCATCTTCGGGTAAAGAGCGATTGAGTTTTACGCCGAGCTGTTCCAGATAGATGGACGCCGCTGAAAGGTCCTGGCAAGCTTCGTCATGAAGTTGTCTTGCGAGGCTTCGCCTTTCATCCTCACGAGCGAATGCGAGTCGTTCTGCCAGGTGGCGCCTGGACTTCTCAGTGCGCTTCTGTTCGGTAATGTCCGTGCCGACAACGAGCACTGACGCGACTGCGCCGTCCTGGATTACGGGAACGTAACGAATTCGATAGCTGCGGGAATTAACGTCGGAGGCCTCGAGATCGCAGGTCGTACCTGACTTGAATACGTTCTCGAGACATTGTTCAGCACGTGCGCCCGACTCCGGCTGAAGAAACGTGGAAAGATGCTTACCAAGAACCTGTTCTCGAGTGAACCCCGGAGCCGTGTGATTGATATAGCCAATCTTGCCGAGTTGATCAACGATCAAGACATGATCCGGAATGTTCTCCAAAAGATTACGTAATCTCTCTTCCGAGTCGCGCAAAGATGCTTCAGCTTTCTTGCGATCGGTAATATCGATCAAGTATCCACGCAATGCAGTTAGTCCATCTTTTCCGCGGACGACACTAACAAGGTCACGCAACCAGACTGATTGCCCATTAGCGGCTATCATTCGATACTCGAATTCATATTCACTTAGATGTTTAGAGGATTCTGTACAGAAGTCGATCGCAAACTGGCGGTCTTCCGGATGTAGATGCCGAACCCAGAAGTCTTTTTCGTACCATTCAGCGGTTTCATAGCCGAGCAGTTTGGTGACCTGCGGACTGACATAAGTAAAGGACCACGTCTCGACATCAGCTTCCCAGGCTATCGCGTTGGTTGTTTCAACGAGCCTTTGGAATTGTTCCTTGCTGTCTCGCAACGCCTTGTCGGCCCGCTTGCGCCCGGTTATATCGTTGTGAGTGACTACGGCGCCGCCTTCGCTTCGTTTCAAGGGTGTAACCAGCATTAGAAACCAGCGTTGTTTGGTGGGTGAATGGCAGGGATATTCTAGGCGAAAATGTTCTGAAGAACCTTCGCAGACGTCTTTAATGCCGGCAAGCGCTCTCTGTGCTACCTGATCCCCCGCATCCGCCGCTTTTCGACAAACTTCCAGATAGTTAAGACCACTACCGACGCGGTCTTCACATGTCACACCATTGTCTCGTGCGAAGTCGTTCCAAACTGAATTGACCGAGATGATCTTCCCCTGCCGATCCAGGACAGCCACATGCGTGTCAAGCGAAGATAGAATGGCCCGATTGAGGTTCTCGCTATCGAGCAGCGCCTCCTCCCCCCGTTTTCGCTCAGTCAAATCGAGGATGAAGGCCAGGAACCCACGCGCGACTCCACGTTCATCTATATGCGGTATATAGTCGATTTGCACATACCGCTTGCCGGCGCCCTTGTAGTCGACCCAAGTGGCGAAGGAAACTTTTTTGCCTCTTAACACCTGCTCAACATGCGGGAGAATCTTTTCGTAAGCACCCTGGCCGAGGATCTCCTGCAAATGTTTGCCCTGTACCTCCTCGCGAGAATGACCAAACCATTCCTCGTACCTTTTGTTTGTGAACTGGTAGCACTGCTCAGAATCAACATAGGAAATTAGCGCGGGCACCTCATCGATAACCAGACGGAGTTGTTCCTCCTGTAAGCGGAGCGCATCTTGGGCGCCGTCGCACTCGGTGCGATCTGAAACCAGGGAAATTGAATCAGTTGACATCATTATTCCTAACCATTAACTCATAACGACTGAATTCAAAAGACAAAACTGACAGTGTGTTGCAATTTCAACCGGAAAGTCTACTCATTCTTTAGGACGATAAGCATCCCCCATTCGTAGGATACGCAATCGGTTGAGTGTGGCGTATGGTTTTCCGTCATCGATTGTGACTCATTAAAGGGAAACGAATGCCATATACCAACCAACGGATTCTGTTCGTCGACGATCATCAAGACATGCATACAATGCTTGCCACGCTCCTCGGAAGATCGGGCCACGATGTGGTGGGCGTAGATAATCCACTCTCAGCGTTGGTCTTCGCGCGCAATCAGGCTTTTGATCTCTTCATTCTCGATAAACTGTTTACAAGCGGTACTGGTATTGATCTGTGCAGGAGGATCAGAGAATTCGACCCTTTCACACCGATTGTTTTCTTCTCGGGTGATGGCCGGGAAGCGGCTCGTTATGAGTCGATTAATGCTGGCGCCCAGGCTTACGTCACGAAACCTGATATTGACGGACTACTCTCAATTGTGAACTCGTTGTTGAAATCGACCTAAGAGCACGCAATTGCAAAATGGACAAGAGAAAGATGGAGAAACTAACTCTACGCGATTTGGAGCAGATTGAAGAATTGGCGCATAAGTCCGGGACATCTGAAGCTCAGACCGTGTTACGACTATCGGCGGCTTTGCGGAATGCGTTGCAGGAGAAAGAGAATGCAGTTGCCCTGGCCCGTGAGTTTAGGCGAAAGAGCAAGTTGAATTAATCGACTAAAGTTGGATTTCTCTGTCGAACCTCTGCGTGCTTCTGTGTCTTCTTGGGGGGGGCATCGAAAAAGGCCTTATTTTTCGACGTTTTGCGAAGTCCCGACAAGCTTGGCAGACTTTCGGCTACGCGTCGAATCCAATTAAGCTATGCAGCGCAAGCGTGACTTCTCTAGTCCCCGACCAATGTTTATAGCGACTACAATGATTACGCGCTATGAGATCTGAGCAGGGACGGCGTTGACACGGTAGGGGTCTGGGGTTCAAATCCGCACGCGCCTACCAATTCTTTCAATGACCTAAACTCTACAGGAACTCCGCCGAACCCATGATCTGTAGCTTTGACCACTATGCGATGGCTATCAAACAGATCAAGTATGTGTTTCAACAAGCCACGAGGCAGCACAATCTGATGACGGAAGTCCTCAGCGCAAGCGATGACTGGGGGTTTGTCGAAAGTCGAAAGCCGCATCGCTTGGGGCCTGTAAAACTCCGGGTTCTGAAATGCAGCCAGTCGCATCAAGCGACCCAGGAACACATCGGATAGATCCTTCTCCTCGACGTAAATCAGAATTCCAAGAGTGACTGATATATTTGGAGGCAGCGCTTCCGTTATGGCCTTGTCAACGACCGGTCCAGAAGGCGGGAGGAGCCACGGATCATTGGCGACATCGTAATCGGTTCTCACGTGTCAAACGCTAATTACGTCGCTGGTGGGGTAAACGTTGCGAAGGACAGTTTGCGCTTCTTCCGGAGTTAGCGCAGGGGCTCAAGCCAAAGCGCAGCGTTCGGCTCTGAGGAGACTGATAACTCTCAGGAACCAAAGCAGATCTCATCATAGATTTGCAAGCGAATCGAAATGTCTCTGAAACTCGACTCGTTTTAGATTTTGTAAGGCTGGAGTCTAAGCAAGAACCAAACATTTAATCGGAACTAAATGGGTACTCGGACAAAAAGCAGCAATCCCGATCGTTTGCAGCTTCAACCGAAACTGTCGGTGAATGTATCCTCACTCCCCATGATGAATGCCCTCGAAGGCATTCGCGCAAATCCGGTAGCTCGGCAGTTCGACATCGGCGATTTGCTATTTGCTCAGTTTGCGTGTCCGGGAAACATTGGCATCTGGACGCAAACGGATCATCTGATTCATGTGCTTACCGGGAAATCCACCTGGAAGACCGCCAGCCGTACATGGTCCATTGCCGCCGGAGAAGCGGTTTACGTTAAGAAAGGCGCCTATGTTTTGCCAGAACATTTCGATGATGATTACTGCGTCCAGGTGTTTTTTATTCCGGACACTTTTATCAAGGCGACAGTTATCGAACTTGCGCCAGTGCTGCGAGATGTTTTGCAGCCGGTAGATTCGAATGATCTGCTTATCAGAATCAACTTCGACACTGGTTTGTCTGCGTTCTTCTCTGCTATGAGTATTTATTTTGCAGGCGATGAAGATCCTCCTGCGGCGCTACTAAAACTGAAGCTCAGAGAGCTGCTCACTAGCATTCTTGTCGGGCAAGGCAATCCCGCACTCTCTACCTACCTTCGCCAGGTGGCTGCGAGCGGGTCACCTTCAGTCGCGGCGATCATGGAGATGAACTTCTATCACAATCTGTCGCTCGCCGCATTTGCAAAAATGTGCCATCGCAGTTTGTCTTCATTCAAGCGAGATTTTCGAAACCTCTACGGCGTCTCGCCAGGAAAGTGGCTGCTTGGCAAACGACTGGAGCGTGCGGCCTCGCTATTACACACCAGTGCCTTGAGCGTCACCGAAGTTATATTTGAATGCGGATTCGAAGACGTGTCACATTTTAGCCGTGCCTTTAAGGAAAGGTTTAATTATTCGCCGAGTGCTTACCGGCAGGCCAGCCGATCCAGAGCCGTGGCTGCTCGTATGGACCGTTAAGTCAAATCTCTGGACCTTACAACCAAGCGGTGAAGCAGACTTTTGCGTATTCAGGTTTCTCAATAAATGTTTTTCGCGCAATCACGATGCGTTTGGGTTAATAAGGAGGTGACCATGATCATTCAGGAACAGAAGGAAACTCGGAAAGCGTGGAACAAGATCGCCGCCGGGTATGCCGAGTTTGTTACCCACGGCCACGAGTGGCTGGCCAACGAGGGTTTTCGGCGCGCGGACCTCCGTCCGGGCATGCGCTTTCTGGACGTGGCTGCCGGGTGCGGCGCCTTGAGTATTCCCGCAGCGCGTCTCGGCGCACAAGTATTAGCGACGGACCTCTCTCCGGTCATGCTCGAGCAGCTCCGTGCGCGTGCGCAGCGCGAAGGGCTGAAACTGGAAACGCAGGTCATGGATGGTCAGGCGCTTGAGTTGGAGAACGACACTTTCGATGTTGCCGCCTCGCAGTTTGGAGTGATGCTGTTTCCTGACATGCCGCGCGGAATTAGTGAGTTGGCGCGCGTCACCAGACCCGGGGGAAGAGTACTGATGCATGTGTTCGGTACGGCCGGGAAGGTCGAATTCTTTGTTTTCTTCGTGCGGGCCGTTCAGGCGGCAGTTCCGGGCTTCAACGGTCCGCCGATGGATCCGCCTCCGTTGCCGTTTCAGTTACAGGATCCGGATCGACTCTATCAAGAGCTCGCCAGAGCCGGACTCAAACATATTCGCGTGGACACCATCACTGAGGAACTGGAGTATCAGTCGGGAATGCAACTTTGGAATTGGTTGAAGAACAGTAACCCGATAGTAGAAACAGTTCTCGAACAGGTGAATCTCACAAAGGAACAAACCGGTGTCGTTCAGCAGGCGTTGGACGACATGATCCGCGATCGCGCCGGGGAAAGCGGCCCAGCGGTCCTGACCGTCCCAATTAACATCGGCGTCGGAACGAAGTAGATAGGAGAGCGCAGGGACAGCCGGATGCGTTCACGCAAGCATTTCCCCGGCTTCACTGTTTCATCCTTGATCCGGCTTTGAAGTTCTTGACTGAATTGCTTCAGCTCTTCGTCGGTGAGCAGTCCTTCGTTAATGATATTAACCAGCCGCATCAAGGCGGTTGACCGACGGAGGTCGTTGAAGGCTCGGGCCATTGTCTCGTCACGATCTTGAATTAGCCGATACACCCTTAAATAACAATCATGGTAGGAGTCATTACACGCTGTGGCCAGCTTTACCTCTTCGAGAACGCGCTGACAATATCGCTCCAAAGCAACGCTATTGAGACGGCGGAATACTTTCCAATCGGATTCCTTAATGTCCATGTCCAACTTTAATCACGAAGCCCATCATACTGCCCTTCAGCGGTTCCATCATGCAATTACGAAAAAGAAGGCATTCTCATTGCGAGTCAGCGGCAAGCGCTTTTAGAATGAGGATTCTTCACCAGGAACCGTTTTACTAAACGGGTAAACTGCTAGTGGGTTTGCTGATTACATCACTATCTTCGTCCCTGAGTAACCGCCTCAATTCTTTTCCCACGGATTGAAGACTGCTACACCCATCGATGGAATCTGTCCAGAATCTCTTGTAACCAATGTGAGATTGTGTTCCAACGCAGTAGCCGCCAAGAGACCATCAATGACGGGCAATACTATTCCACTATTACGGGCGGCGGCGGTTAACAAGCCCCAGCGGTCGGCAACTTCTTGGTCAATGACCAGGATTCGGCCGTCGAAGCGTGCGCGGAGATCCTTGTCGAGCCAAGCCCCCAAGGTTGCTCGACGTCGCGATTGAGGAAGAGCCGCGATCCCGCGCCGAATCTCACCCAACGTAAAGACACTTAAGTACAACAGCGACTCGTCAATATTCTCAACCCACTCTGTAACGTTTGCTTCAGGCTTAGGTTTGACGAGTTCGGAAATAATGTTCGTATCCAGCAGGAAGCCGCTCACAATTTGATCTCCCGTCCGGAGTCCACATCGCGGTTAAGATCGAGGTTGACGTGTGTGAGTGGTGATTCGGCGAAGAATTTCACGAGGCTTTTCGGCTGGCGAACGCGTTTGGTTAATTGAGCAAACTGCTCTACCGGCAAAACTACAACCTGCTCTTTGCCCTGGCGAGTAACCACCTGTGGTCCTTCAGTGCGAGCGCGACGAAACAACTCGCTAAACTGGGCTTTCGCAGTCTGCAACTGCCACGCTGGACTCTGCCGCTTTGTGCTTGGTTGAGAGCTCTTTTTTGTTCGCCGCATATTAATTCACCTCGCTGACCAGTCTGACTAGATTCATAATCTAACGCAAACCAAGTACGTCAACTGACCGCGACTCCATCGAGTGCCGTGGTGAGCAGCACCAAGCTTGGCAGACTTCTGGCAGACTACGGTTCGAATCCAGCCAAGCAATGCAGCGTAGCGTGACTTCTCTAGTCCCCCGGTTAATTTTTATGGCGACAAGAATGAATACGCGCTATGAAATTTGAGCAGGGATGGCGTTGATACGGTAGGGGCTCTGCGGCCTTTCGCTGGAGCCAGCCACGCTCGACCTTTGCGCAGATCCAACGTTAGATCCCAATTCACCAGGAACCGGGTGCCGATGTTGCCGTCCATGACCAACGTTTCATTCACCCGTACATCGCCGGTCACGGGAATTCCGCCCACCAGATTGAACCTCGCAGGCTGAGGTTGCTTTGTGTCGGTCTTCGCCCCTATCAGCGGTGCGATGTGCTTTGCGATCACATTCGCCCCACCATTTCCGGAATCAATCTCCATCCAGGCGGTCCCTTCCGGAGTGACTACGCCGACGACAATTGCCAGCGCGCTACCTTCAACTTCTCTTACGAGTCGAATCGAAATCTCGCGGCCTCGCTTCATGCGGTTCGCCAGGCTCTGGCGACTTTCAATTGTCAAGGTTCTGTCCGCCAGGCTTAGCGTAATTGCGCGTCCCGCAAAAACATCAAGCCCTAGCGAGCCATCAAGCCTTGGAACGTTGGGAGGCATAAACTTCATGATGTCAAACACGCCGGCGATGGGAGCCTTCAAACCTTGTCCCTGAATATCAAAGACGATTTCGTCGCATCGAGGCATGTCCAGTCGCTGTCCTGTTAAAACAAAACCGCTGAGCTGTCCCCAAACCTTGCAGCCGATAGTTTGCGCGAAGAGCGGGCTGACATAAGAGATTCCACCGCCGGTATCGAACATGAAGAGACCTTCATGACCGCGTACTTTGGCGCGCACAGTCATCATTGCTGTGCCGCCCGGGTGCGGCTCGAGAGGAATGACAGCCACGGGAACAATTCGCTGCGATCCAAAAGCTGGTATACCGGCAAAGCAAACAAACAACAGTAGTCGTCGAAACATAGGAATCCTCTTTTATAAGACCTCTTAACCACTTTGGTGCGAAATAGGGAATCGATCAGGAGGATACAATAGACTGCATTTCGAGTCTAAAACGTGCCTTCACTCGAAAGTGAAATAAACCCTTTTCTTCAACGAAGCCCGCGCAAAAGAAATGGAGACAAATAAAAGTTGTCACATGTACGAGAGACGCAAGCGAAACCCAATCCAGAAGAACATAAAAGTTCAGATTAGGTGATACGGTCAGGATTTTGTCCGGTCCATTTGTTTCATTCACAGGACAGATCGAAGGTATTAACCAGGCGAAAACACTTCTCAAAGTAAAGGTCGCGATTTACGGTCGAAACGAAACCATCAAGTTCGATTTCGCAGACGTGGAAACCGTATCGACATCGTGATTCTGGTCTTTTCGCTTAGTGCGTCGCTGACTTTGCCTTCGCAAACGCCATCCAACAAATCGTTGGATGCGAGCGGCTGTAATGGATCCACGACGGGCGCGTGGCTTTATAAGTTGCAGATCAGCTTCGCTGCTTCCTGCTCTTCGTTTGTCTCGACGTGATGTGCTTTCGTTCGCCGATGGCGTAGGCCATCTTCATATATCTGACAAACTCATCGTCGATAAAACTCTCGTCGTAAAGCCGGAAGCGGTGTATGAAATCATTGTCGGTAAGCTTTTCGATCTTGAAGAACTTATCGCTGTTGATCTTCTCTTTGAGCCAAAAGGCGCCCTCGATGAAGGAGTCTCCCACCTTGTTGACTCCTGAGAAACGGACCTTGATCATGAAGGCCACCCGTCCTTTTCCGGGATGCAGAGTTATGGGTCCAATCTTTTGATATTCTCTGACAAACCGCCAAAAGAGCTCTTTCCCTCGTTCTGATTTTCCTTCCAGCTTCTATATGGGTAAGAGGGCCGGAGCTGATTACTCGAAGACTGGCACTCTTTCATTTACTGCCACAAGCAATAATTTTGAACTGGCCATTGCTGTCGCAGTCGCTGTTTTCGGAATTAACTCGGAGCAGCTTTTGCCGGATCGGTCCGTTGGTGGAAGTGCCAGCGCTCATTGGATTGGTCAATGTGGCACTGTGGTTTCAGCGGCGATTCTTTGTTGACGAAGAATCCGGTTTTACTGTCCATGCAGTTGAAGATGCCTCGTGAAGATCTGGCAACCGCGTCGTCAAGTGTTTGTTCGCTCAACTCGGAACGAAATAAGGAGCTTTGGTCTTCTTTATCCCAGTGACTATCTTTCGTCGCGACATCCGGAAGTTGGTGTGTTTGATAACTCGGGAGCCCGGAGAGCCTTAGGGCGCAATCCATCCTCTTCCTCAGGCTAAGGCCGCGAGGCCGGCTCAAACAGCTCAATCGGATTGCCGTCAGGATCTTCTAATTGGATCTGTTTGCCACCAGGGCCAACCTCCATCTCATTTCGAAAATGCAGACCACTCTTTTTCAGCGCTTCAATTTGAGCAGGCAAGTCGTTGACAAGCAGAATTATCCGATTCCATCCGCCCGGTTCTTGTTGACGACCATCAGGCATGGGACGGGAACCAGAGGCTCCTGGTCCACTTAGGATAAGTTTGAAATTGTCACCAGAGACCTGGCCGAAAGCAGGCAGATTTTTCATATCCAATTTGAAACCGAGTTGTCTTGTATAGAAATCTATTGAACGGCTGACGTCCTTCACTTGATACCTCACACCCCAAAGGCCCAAGACAACCCTTTGGCCTTCCTTTGTATTTGAGGCAGCCTCGGATGATATTTCGGATGATCCTTTTTGATTCATATAACCTCCTACGGCGAAACCAATAAAACATAGCGTAGTTCCAAGGCGGCACAGTTTCATTTCGGGTATCGCAACTTTGTTCACACCACAGTAAGCCAAGCTAAAGCTGTCAGTCAGCGCTGCGGGAACGGGCCAGAGCCAGCCCACCGAGAACCGTGGCGATCACCCCTAGCACAAGGGCCGCGGCGCCACCGACTACTCCGTTGCCGCTGCCGAGCCCACCGCTGGCGACGGCCAAGTTCAACCCGCCGTTGACCGCAGCGATCAGCCCTAGCACTAAGGCCAGGATGGCCCCCTTTCGCCCGTTACCGGGGCCGATACGAATGATGGACCTCCGAAGAGACAGCCCACCGATGACCACGCCCGCCAGCCCAAGCACAGCTACTGTTGTTGCCCAGAGCCGACGTGGCGTCGCGCCTTGAACCGTGGTGGCCGCTGGTTCGGAAACGTGCGCAGCCGCCAGCACGACATACACTAGCCCCCCGAACAGGGCGGCTGCAGCCACGACGGCGAGAACAAGAGCGAAGGTTCGTTTCATCGATTTCTCCCAACTCGCCCATTATCCAACACCGGATCAGTCGCTGTATTGGAAAAAATTGACCTACTCGATCAGCGTCGCTGAATTTGCATCATGCGTTCACTTCGTTGACGAACATATTCCGCCGGGCTCAGGTTCGAGAAGAAGCGAAAGTCGTTAATTAGGTGTGATTGGTCAAAATATCCGCATTCCATGGCAATATCGATCCAACCGGAAGATCCCAGGTGGTCGATCAGAGTTCGGGCCCGTTGAAAACGCTGCACGCGGCTAAAAAGCTTGGGCGTCATTCCTACACCTGCTTTGAAAACCTGAATGAACCGACGTTGGCTTAGACCAAGATATTTTGCGGTCTCTCTGACTTTCGGCCCGGCTTGGTTCTTCCCGAACATTTCCAGCGCCGCCGAAACCGCGTAATGCTGTTCCACGTCGTGACGCAACCTGCTCAACAGAGCCTCATGGAGCAAATGAAACCGCTCGTCAGAAGTTCTTGACTCACAAAGGCGCTCCCGCAGCCGACCGGCCGACGGTCCCCAAAGTGTTTCCAGATCGACATGAGTGTCGGCGAGGTCGCCCGCTGGGAGTCCGAGAAACGGAAAAGCACCGCCCGGTTTGAAATGAACGCCGATGATAAAAGCCTCCCCCGCAGATTCGGGTGCGAAGCCGCGCCCATGCGCACCTGAAACAACCGAGCCGGAAAGACAGCTGCGGTTCTCAGGACGTTCGGGGTCGTAAAAACGTAGCTCGTTTTGTCTGAGATTGATTGCGAGTTCGAGCGTGCCGGTCGGAAGAATACATTCGGCCTGATGCGCCGCCACGCGACCTTCGTGTAGCCAAAGACTGTCCACGAAATTTGAAAGCGGCGGTTTCGGTTTGTAAAACTTGAATATCTTGTCGATTCTTCGAATCGTAAACTGCTGGGCTTTGCTACGGCCTATATCTGGTGTGGAGCGTGTCATAAATAAATATTTTGTCCAGAGTAAATAAAATATCAAG
>DASROI010000267.1:0-37108 GCA_035646955.1 Pyrinomonadaceae bacterium | reverse complement strand
GCTGATTTCATTGATGCCTCGCAGCTGTCAACTGCAAACACCGACCGCTTGCGGAGCATCAATGAAGTTAGACCAGGCAATGGAGAGCACCTCGATTCAAAGCTCGAACAAACAGGCAATGAGTAGGGTTCAAGACAACTCGTATCGTTCCCTGTTTCACCTTGTACTTGCACTAACCAGAACGCAATGCTTGAGTGCTGGACCGTGAGACCAGTTGTCGGTTCCGATGCATTGAAGTGTAATCAACTGGTCCATCTCAAGTGCTTCGGCAAACTCGACTTGATCCTCGTCGAAGGCGCAGTAGACCCATGGGTAACCGTCTTTACCGTCAAGTCCAATTTCATCGTCAAGCTCGAGACTGCGCGGGAAGAATCGCGTTTGCACCCGTCCCGTAACATTGACAGGTTGGCCCCGGTACTTCTCCATTGCCGCCTCACGACTCGCCTGGTGTTCTTCATGAAGTTCGGCCGCGGTGACTGTAAACAAAGGCTCTCGCAAACTTTTCGGCTGCTGGTGAGCAGGAGCATAAAAGACGACCGCAAGGATGAATGGGAGGTTGGCCACCAGCATCATTAACCAGGTTATTTTGCGGTGCTGGTCTATCACAAGATAGAAGATGCGAGCCGGAAAATAGGCGAGCAAAACGGCTATGCCGGCAATGTATAGCCTGCCGGAAAGACTGTCTAAAACCCCTGACGACTGCCGTGTTACTTTGTGTAAGAGATTCCAGAAGTGCGGGGACGACACATAAACACTGAACAGCAGTTGGAAACAGACTACGTTCAGAAACATACATAGGTCGCCGAGTGCCTCAGCTTGCGGAGTCTTCAGGAATTTCCAGCGTGGCTCAGTCTTAGGCTTGCGAAAATAACGAAAGACTATTGATACGGAAACAACTGACAACACCAACCCCCCGGCCACGACAATGTCTTCAAGCCTCTCCGACCGAGAATTGGGAAACGCATTGACGAAGAAGGAATAAGCCAGGTAGGCCAGGGCCCACATGGTACCGAGATAGAAGAATCTATAAATAGAGAGCAGCAAACTTGTGAGTACGCTTTGCTGGTTCTCGAAGAACCTGTTGTGCTCGTGAAATGACCAGCGCTTCAAAAACGGACCCACTGGTTGCAACAGGCAGAGTCCGAGTAAAAATAGCGCTACTGCTGTCTGCGCCCAACCCACCTCCTCAGCGTGTTGTACAAAACCGAGAGAGAGTTTGGTGAGAAGTCGGATCAAGGTCAGTTGGAACAAAAAGATCAGAGCGTCTAAGAGCAGACCTCTATTCCAGCGCGCAAAAATTCTCTTGAATTCGATCATCTAAAACGACACGCGAGAGTCCAAATGGTTTGAGAAGTGATTGAAAGGGTACGCCGAGCTTACAATCACACCGCTGGACATCAAGGAGAAGTCTCCTTTTTCAACTCCACCCAGTAAGGAAGCCTCGTGAAGTTACGCGCCCCGGACCGCGGGCGTGTTGTGACTGCACCGTTAAGTGCTCCGCCACGAAGATACAGTTCAAACTCCAGATCGTAGCGATCACTGCCGGTATCTGCATCAGTACCGAGGTCGCCCGACATCAAACCAGTCAGGCTATCTTTTTCGAAGCGAGTGCCCGTCAGAAGCGTACGACCTTGCGATCCCAAACTCGCTTGAACGTCGCCCGCGTTGCTGATTGTGAACCTCAGGGGAACATCTCCCCGATAAGTCTTTACGACTCCTGTCCACTTGCCGACGAACGTCGCTAAAGGTGGGTCGGCTTGCGAGCGCGGTTGTTGTTCCTGACGAGGAGCTTTTGCGCGTCTGTCGCGATACGCAGGTAATAGAGTTTCGAGCACTTCATTGACGACAGCGTCGGGCAAAAGTGTGCCAGTGTTTGCCAGCACGATTACTGCAATTCCCTCAGAAGGGATCAACTGAAGCCGCGCGTAAGCATCATCGGTGCCACCTTGACCCAATACTCCACGATACCCGAAAAGGTCCTCCTGGATGGACCAGCCCATTCCGTGGTTTGGGCTGGTCAATTCCTGCATTGTGTCGATGGATACGTCTGAGAGTACCTTCTTCTGAAACGGCCGATGCGTCTTGAGGTGAAACATCGCGAAGAGAGCCAGATCGTGTGCGCTGCAATAAACCGCGGACGCGCCGGGGGTACCTGATATTGCCACAGGTCGCGCGCCGAACTCCGAGCTGTAGCGCTTCGCCATGAACTTTTCTAGTTTAGGGTCAAGACCGAGAGAAGCGTGAGTCATTCCCAGGGGCCAAAAGATTTCATTCCGCAAAAAATCAGAGTAGCTCTTTCCCGACACGCGCGCGACGACCGTACCAAGAATCCCGTAGCCCAGGTTTGAATAATCAAAATGATCTCCGGGTGGCCAGAAGACTATTCCGTAACGCTGGATAGTCTCGTCGTTAGAAATCCGACATTCCATTGGACTTCCATAACAGCTTCGAGCGTAAGTTGTCAGGCCTGCGGTGTGGGAGGCGACGCGTCGCACAGTTGCGGCGTTAACATCCCAGAGCGGACTGCTTAAGCGTGCTGGCCCAAGGTAATCATTGATGGGGTGGTCCAAATCAAGCTTCTTCCGTTCATGCAAGACCAATATCGCCGTAGCGGTGATTGCCTTGGTAACGGATGCCAGGTAAAACATTGTCTGTTCATTAGCTGGAATACGATTCTCCCGATCTGCCCAGCCGAAGCCTTCTTCCCACAAAATTTCCCCTCTGCGCACTACGGCAACGGCGAGCCCCGGGACTGCCTCTTTCGCCATACGATCTTGAATGAGCTTACGAACGCTCGAGAAATCGGGTGTGTTCGTCTGTTTGGATTTTTGTGAAGACTCACTTCTAACTGGCGGTGCAACGTAAACCGTAGCAGCTGAACACAAATACATAACCGTAAGGAAGTGTAGAAGTGTGGAACACACACTTTTCTTGTCTCTATTGTCACAGAAGAACATATGTGTGGGTCACTGCATCATCTGGCAACCTGGTGACTTCGTTTCATACTCTACTCCAACGGTAGTTCAGTACCATAGTCACTCGCGCACGCACTCGCGCACCTGGCTAAATACGCCAAACCCATCAGCGTCCGTTGGACGTCTTGAGGATCATCGATCGCTTCATAAGTGCGCTCTACGGCAAAGCCGAGGATCGCTTTATTGTTCGGATCATATTGCTCAACGTGCGCCCGGCATCTGATCAATTGTCACAATGATTGAGGACTTTCCGTCCGATGATATCTTCCGGACCCGAGGCATCCAGTCTCGCCGTACGTCCCTCGCCGTATGCAGGAATTCAAGCACATAAACGTCGCTGCCAAAAAGAGCGATCCCGGTGGGCGACCACGGGCTTCGGAGTTGAAGAAGCGTAGTCACCTTTCCGTCGGGTGCGATCTTCATCACGCGAGCGTCACCGCTGTCAGCCACATACATCACACCACTGGCATCGACCGCGAGCCCACGAAGATAGGGGTGTTGATTCGTCCCTGGAATCGAGGGTCCAACGTCGAGGGCCCGAATCATCGCAACCGTTGAAACGCGGCCCTGCGCGCTGATGCGGCGAATCGCGCTGTTATCGGTGTAGTACAGGGAATTATCCGGACCGACCGCGAGCCCATTGATGTGGGGAAGCGGACCGTTTGTCGTTGCGGGTAGAGTGGTCAGCACCGAGGTCTCTCCGGAAGGAATCAACCGCATGATTCGCATCTCGCCTCTGGCGCCTCTCGATGGATAATAAAGATTTCCGTCCTGACCGACCGCGATGGGATAGTCGCTTGAGAGCAACAGAGTCGGATTGGTGCCTACACTCAAAATGTCCCCGAGCGCGCCCGAGGGCAAAGGGGAGCGCGCAAAGCAATCGTTCCCGTCGATTGCGAGCCAGTGGAAGAGAGTCTTTGAGAGGTGGATCAGATTACCCCTTGGGTCGATCTTCCATAGACCCGAGCCGGTATCCAGGAAAAAGACCTGGCCCAGTCGGTCCACGGCAATACCCGATCCGGGGTGCGCGAAAACTGGAATTGAAAGAAGAGACGAGAGCGCAAGGACTAGAGGTGTTTGACGGAGGATCCTACGCACGATGTTCTTCTCCATAAGGTTTATCCCCTTTCTATGATGGTTAGACGAACATCGTCGTGTAGTTCTTCCATTGGTGCAACCTTTGTGTCCTCAGTGGTGAGCAAAGTCATAATATGCTGTTGCGGTGCGCGCCCCGAATTGAAGTAGGCAGAGGTTCGCTCTACGATTAGGACGAGAGCCAATTCGGGATAGCACTGATGCGCACAACCCTCGCAAGTTACCTCAACGATTTTCTGTCACTCGATAATGAGACTGCGGTCGCGCATACACACGGATTAAGAGTCAAGCGATGGTCATACAGTCAGATTGCAAAGACCGCATTCCGGCTAGCCCGGGAATTAGAAGCACGAAGGATCGAAAAAGGCGATCGCGTTTTGCTCTGGGCCGGTAACACTCCTGAGTGGGTTTCAGTCTTCTTTGGCTGCCTGCTTCGCGGAGTGATAGTCGTGCCTCTCGATCGTCAGAGTGAGCCGGGATTCGTTAAACGAGTTCAAGAGCAGGTTGAAGCAAAGCTTGCGTTCTGTGACACTGCCATTTCTGCCTTGGTCGAAAAACCTTTGCCCGTGATCGAGCTTGATGAACTAGACTCGCTGATCGCGCATCATTCATCAAACCCCTATTGCATAACTGACATCGGCTATGACGATACCGTAGAGATCGTCTTTACCTCCGGAACGACAGCGGAGCCTAAAGGCGTTCGTATTACACATCGTAACCTTATTGCGAATTTGACGCCGATCGAACGCGAGATTAAGCGCTATCTGAAATGGGAGCGCCTGTTTCATCCCATTCGTTTTCTCAACCTATTGCCGTTGAATCATGTCTTCGGACAATTCATGGGCATCTTTGTGCCGCCACTCCTCGGTGCCGAGGTTTTCTTACAAGAGTCTCTGAGCCCATCACAGATCATAGGAACAGTCAGACGCGAACGTATCTCGGTGGTTATCGCCGTCCCGCGCATTCTCGATGCGCTGCGAGAGAAAATCGAGAGTGACTACGAAGCGCGCGGAAACCTGCCGACACTGCGCAGGGCGATTGCATCCTCGGCGGGCCAAAATTTTCTGCGCCGATGGTGGACCTTTCGCACGATTCACAACATGTTCGGTTGGAAGTTTTGGGCCTTCGTCTCAGGCGGCGCTTCGCTCAATCCTGATACTGAGGAGTTCTGGCAACAGCTTGGATTCGCCGTGATTCAGGGTTACGGCATGACCGAGACTGCGGCAGTAGTAAGCGTTAACCACCCATTCAAGCAGGGGCGCGGCTCAATCGGAAAAGTACTGGGTGATCAGGAAGTTAAACTGGCCGAGGATGGAGAGATCCTGGTGCGTGGGGAGAATGTTTCATCTGGATATTGGAAGGAAGACGGGCAATCGAGAGCCGCAAAGAACGGCTGGTTCCCCACCGGGGATGTGGGCGAGATTGGACCGGAAGGCAGACTGTTTTTCAAAGGCCGAAAAAAGGAAGTCATTGTTACCTCAGCGGGCGTGAATATTTACCCGGCGGACCTTGAACTTGTGTTGGGCCGGCAAGCTGAGATAAAGGCTGGTGTTGTCATAGAATTCGAAGGTCCCCACGGGCCGGAGCCGCTCGCTGTTCTGATATTGCGCGACATCGGCGCAAAGGCGGAAGCCTTAATAAGGCGGGTTAATGAATCACTGGCGCCCCACCAGCAAATCCATCGCTGGTTTATTTGGCCAGGCGAAGATTTTCCGCGTACTCCCACGCAAAAAGTCCGCAAGCAAATTGTCGGAGAAGTCGTGAGAGCCGAATTATCAAAAGCGGCTGAGATCTCCGATCCTGCCATTGCTTCTGCAATGGACCACCCAGATGACCTCGTTGAGATTATCGCGCGCATTAGCAAGAACGAATCAGCCACATTTGAGTCGTCTGCAAAGCTCGGAACGGATCTAAAGCTTGACTCGCTTGGCCGAGTCGAGTTGTTGAGTGCGCTCGAGGATCGTTATCAGTTAGATATCGATGAAGCTGCTTTCCACGACGCTACCACACTAGCCGAAGTTGAAAAGCTGATTCGGGAAGGCGGGCACGAGAAAGAGTCTCCTTATCCATATCCAAAATGGCAACGGCGTTGGCCTTTGAATTGGCTACGAATTGTCCTGCTTTACCTGATTGTCCTGCCGATAACGCGAGTCATGGGTTGGCCCGGAATTAGTGGCAAGAAACACTTGCGCAACGTTCGTGGTCCATTGGTTTTTATCTGCAACCATGTAACGATGGCGGACCATGCGTTAATCCTGTTGGCGCTTCCGAGAAGGTTCCGAAACAGACTGGCCATCGCCATGGATGGGGAGCAGCTGCGAGAGTGGCATCATTCCGCGGCAGGAACGCGAGTGTTAACTCGCTTGCTGAATCGTCTTCAGTATGTTGGAGTCGTTCTTTTCTTCAATGTCTTCGCGCTGCCGCAAAAGAGTGGCTTTCGACAGAGCTTCCGGTTTGCTGGCGATGCGTTGGATCATGGATTTAGTCTGCTCATATTTCCAGAAGGGCAGCGCACGAAACATGGCGCGCTGAATCCGTTCATGCCGGGCACGGGTTTGTTAATTCAGAAACTGGATGCGCCGGTGGTTCCGATTCGAATTGACGGATTGTGGGAACTTAAGAAAGCAACCAGACACTTTGCCAGGCCGGGCGAGGTCTCAGTAATCATCGGCCAACCAGTAACTTATTCGGGCCAAGAGGACCCATCAGCAATTGCCGCTGACCTGGCGGAGCGGGTGAGAGGATTAGACACCTGAAAATCGATACCACCTGTTTCAGCAGCGTGGTCCCTCAGCTTCTACCGATCAGTGCGAGGTGCAGTCAGTACCGGATCGCGGTTGCGTCGGGTGAGCCTCAACACATATCAACTGACTATGACACGGGGCTCACCCGACGCTCCCGCGAATCGGTACCGACCTGGGCTGGCACTCCGATCATGGGTTGCGGCTCTGCTGCGCTGTGGGATCGGCGCAATCTGTGTCTCGATGTGGTTTGAAAAGACAGCCCAAGCTTTTCACCACAAGGGCACAGAGAACGCAGCAATAACACTTAGAGAGCGAACTCATCTGCGCCGTCACTGCACGATATGAGGTCATTCCCTTCCTCCTGTCCAACCTAACTCTATTAGAACGCGAGTATTCACGTCTTTGGAAAGACGGCATAGTGCTTGCCATCGTTTCTATGAAGGAGACACACAAGATGACAAACATTAATTACAGAAGCAAAGTTGGAGGAGCTCTATTATCCCTTTCTTTACTATTCGTAATAGGAATCATGCCGGGCATGACTGCTCAAGCACAGGGTCGAGGTAACAGCGAATGGAAGCGGCGCGATCGCAATCGCAATGATAATCAAGATCAGGTTTGGCGACGCAATCAAAGTCGTAATGACGATAGGGACGAGAACCGATCACGACGTGACGATCGTTATGATCGCGATAACCGATATGGCAACAACGGCCGCTACAACAACGGTAGCCAGATGGCCCTGAACCAGGGATACCAGGCCGGTCTAAACACTGGCGCCAGCGACGCTCAACGTGGGCAGAGCTACAGCCCGCAGCGTTCACACTACTATAAGGATGCCTCGTCGCAGCAGTTTCGCAATGGTTTCGTGCAGGGGTACAACGCAGGTTATCGTCAGTATGGTGGTTACAACAACAACGGTGACTACAGAAGAAGTAATGGCAGTGGAATCGGAGACATCTTAGGCGGAATCCTCGGCCGACCTTGAACCAGCTAACAACAAAAATATTTAATCTATTCGAAGATGCCGCAACTGATCGCAGCATCTTCTTTTTTTATCTTTATGGTCCATCGTACCGAAGTGCGGTACCGACGAGCGCAAGCGACCGGATGGCCCACTCAAATTGATCCAGGGATCATCGGTCGCTTCGCTCGAGATAATGTAATGCTTTGTCGCGATGCTGCAATCTTCAAGTCCCGGAGTGGTGCGCCGGGGGCCGTTAGTGGAGGAGTTCGGCGTTTGCCGCCGTCAGCGTGACCGTGTTTTCTCCGACTTTCAGTTGCCCGGGTACATCCCAAACATAGGCGCCGTTTGGTCCCTTCGCCGAACAAAAGACGTAGTAAGTCCCGGCGGGAACTTGCGCTGTTAATACGACTCTACCGGTATTGTCGAAGTTTCCCTTGACCACGTAGTACGGATGCATCGCAGTCGCATACGCGGGGCAACTCCTGGGCGGAAAGCAGTTTGCGGCATAGGCTTGCAATGCCTTACCGGGTGTAACGTCCGCAGCAATGGGCGCGCCGACTTTGCGCAACAACGTGTCGAAGCGCTCGCTCATCAACGCCACCGTCGCTCCTGCCAGTGGGTTTGCTCCACCGGGAAAGGACGAGATGATCGTGAGCTTTATACTTGTGCCGCCTGTAGCCGACGGAACTGAAGCAACCGGCGCTGAAGCGGCCGGCGCAGCGGGCGCCGGCGGGGCTGTGGCAACGGACGCTGTGGGCGTCGCACCTGTCTTGGGACGGAATGTGCCGACATCGCAGGTTTCACTGTGCGGAGCGAAGGTGACATTGTCGCCGCTCATTCCCGAAACAAGGCGTCCGTTAACGGTAGTGCTGCCCGCTCCGCGCAGAGAATTGTCAGGCTGCACAGCGAGAGTGAAAGGGCCGGCAGAGTTTTGGACATGGACCAGCAGCGCGTTGGACGTATTTTCGACGGTGTAAGGCTGGCGAACATGAGCCTGACCACAGTCGAGGACAAGCGAGTTTCCGCTGAAGTCGAGCAGCAAATTACCGCCACCATATTTGCCAGTCATGCGTAGGCCTACCTCGCCGGCGTCGGGAACAAAAGAGCCGATCATACCGGTCAGCGCGCCTATAGCACTCCCGTCGCTGGCAGACTGTGCAGCACTAGGCATGGATGGAGGATTCGGCGGCTTCACGAGTGCGCCGACGACGCAGCGCCCCATGGCGGGCCGGTAGTCGGGAGTGGAAGTGGTTCCGGTCGCTACACCGTTTTCATAGTGCGTCGAAGTGAAGTAGCCGACAATGATGCGACCTTTGACGTCGATCAGGCCTGGTCCAACGAGGCCACCATCTGGTCGCATGGTCAGCACGATGGGACTCGGTTCGTTGTCGATCGTGATCCGGACCAAACCGGACCGCTTTTCAATGCTGTAGTTGTGCGCGTCGTCAGCGAGCTTGCCGCAGCCATTGAGGGAAACACTCGCGTCGTCGAAGTTGAGAGCAGTGACAGTGGAAGAATTTTTATACAAGCCTTTGAGGACTACACCGGCTCGGCCTGGTCCCATCAAAGATTCCTGGGCGTCGGCGCCGAAGCCGGCTAAGTCCATGATGCCGGCCGACAGGCCCTTGCCCATGCAGCCCAGGGTAGAGCCTCCGAGTTCCAGGCAGCGGCGCGCGGCAACTGCAGTCGGATCGTCGGAAAGACCTTGAGTGCCAAAAATCTGTTTGTCAGCGGCCTGCTGTGCAGCCCGGTCCTGCTTGTATTGCTGCATCTCCTGCTGATAGCGCCTCTCACCGGCAGCAGCGAGACCCGCCTCCGCTTGCTTGTACGCAGATGCGCTTTGCGGCCCGATCAGCCGCTTGGACCAGTCATCATAAAACGTACCGTTCATCTCGTAGCGCCCATGGAGGCGCTCGAAGGCCTGCGCTTCGGCGGGCGTATGCGTCTTCGCATACTCCTGCGATATTTCATAGGCGGCATTTCTGTAGGCATTCCACATCTTCTGTTCGCCTGGCGTAAAAGTGCCACGGGCGCTACGGTTCGATTTGATGCGGTCGATGTACGCCTGAAGATATGTGAAAACCGCTACCTGACGCGCGAGAGTATCGGTCGGGTCTGAGCCCTTGATCTCTGCCTTCACACGTTCGACCGACGGCAGATCATTGGTGTAGTCCGAACTGGGTGTTTGCGCGAACACAAGAATGCTGCTGCACAGGAGCAGTCCAAGAAGAATTAATATCTTTCGCGGAGGTTCCGACTTAATTGATAGGCAAACGGTCACGGACAGCGACTTAACTTTCGTTTCCACTTTCTTGAACCCCCAAGATTAGTCGGGTTAAGGTTCTCAGAGAACACACGTTCTGCCGAGGCTCATCCAGGCGATGACTGATACAAGACGGCGCGGATTAAAGCACACCAACTCCCGATACACAAAGTTTTTGAATCGCAGATTACATAGCAACGGTCAGCACCGATTCGCGGTAGCATCGGGTGAGTCCACAGTAGTCGCCAAGTCAATATTATTTGAGAATTACCCGACGCTACCGCGAATCGGCACGGCTTTGCACAAAAACTCTAATCTTGGTGAGTGTCGAGCGATCAGTGCAGTACTGCGAGCGAAGCGACCGGATGGCACACTCGATATTACGCCTAAATTCTGATGTTTGGTTCGTTGAGTGTGCCATCCGGTCGCTTCGCTCGCGGTACTGTACTGTTGGCATCTTAGGGACCTTGGTACATTATCGAGCACGTTATCTCTGATCAAACAAACGTCTCGGCCGTTACGCTTGGTAAAACAGACTGGGCGGATTGGTGCCGGTCCGGAGATCTTTTGTTCGCGAAGGATGGAAAACTATTTCGGCTCAGTTGTTCTACAGATGGAACACTGGACCAGTTAGAGCGCGCGAATCTCTTAATCGACCTTACTGATCGCACGTTCAAAGAAGTAGAGCCTCCAAGTCAGGCTAAAGAGTGGGATGATCGATCTTGATGCCCAACTCTCCATTGTTATGAGACAAATCTCACCACATACAAGAGCCCTCATCGACCAGCTCGTGGAGCCTGTTGGGTTGTGGGAAAAGCTAAAAGGTTCACGAGAAGTTGCGGCATTATTGTCGGCAATTGGTGATTCCAACGAGACGGCCGCCCTTATCGACATCTTACCTTTCGTCATCGTCGGTAAGCCGGATGTGGCTGCCACTGCAGCAAGGTCAGTACACAAACTCGTTCAAAGGAGCACGACACAGGAACTGGCGTGGCTTGATTTCGCTCTGCGCCAGCGTTCACCCTACTCGGGACATCACTTCTACGAGTGGCACAAACTGGCGCCAGATAAACTGGGCGTGCTTGAGCGTTTTGGGGAAGCTTCGATGTCGTTATTCGGAATAGCCAGTTGTCATCCGAGTGGCTATGTCAGAGAAGCTGCAATCAAAAGGCTCGATCAGATCACAAGCGGTGCTGAACTGCCATTTCTCATCTTGCGACTCAACGACTGGGTTTCCAATGTTCGTGATGCTGCATACCGAGCGATACATTCTCGCCTGAGGCCAGAGTATGCTCGACACTTCATCGCGAACCTCTCATTAGTCTCACGGCTTGAGAAGGCCGGGCGTGCCGATCATAAGGTGCTCATCCGAGCTATCAATGAACTCCTCCAAAGTGATGAATGTCGAAGTGTGTTACTTGAGTCATTGATGTCAGCCGACCGTTTCACTAGAAGGGCAAGTTTCAGATTGGCATTGAACTCCACAAAGTCGGGTTCGCCTGAAATCGTGAGACAGGCACTAAATGATCAAGACACTGTCATTCGATTACTTGCCGCTCAAACGGTCTCTTCAGCATTCGAGCGAGCAAAGCTAGATCATATTTTGGAATTGATGAAACGCGATCGATTCATGCCTGTTCGTCGCGAGGCATTGCGAATTACTGTTAAGCAGAACTTGTCAACCTTGTTGTCAGCACTGCGTTCTGCATTGCTGGACCAGCACCCGTCGATGCGCGAAGAAGCTCGTTATCATATGCGCAAGCGCGAGCAGATAGATGTGGCGGAATTCTATCGAGAAGTTCTGACAGTAGGAGAAGGAAGCACCTTTTACGCCGCACTTTGTGGCTTGGGCGAAGCCGGTACAACTAAGGATGCGCTCTTGATTGCGCCTCATACGTCACACCCTACCAGCAAGATACGATGGGCGGCGATCAAAGCGCTGGCGAAGCTAAATAGTGGACAATACATCGACCTCTTCATGGAAGCTCTTAAGGATCCAATCCCTTATGTGTCGCGTGAGGCTCTGAATGCTCTGGCCTCCAGGGGAAGCGCCATTAACGGTGAGCGGATTTGGAAGATTTTGCAATCGGCAACGACCACACACGTGAAGCGGAATGCGTTCTCCCTGATTGAGAAACTAGGGAAGTGGGACAGTATAAATTACTTGGTCAGGTCCGTTCGTGATTCTGACGAAACCATCGCGGCCATGGGTCAGTTTGGAGTCCAACGCTGGTTGGCTGGAGTCAATCGCAGCTTCACGTCTCCCAGTTCTGAGCAGTTGGCAACGCTACGGAAGGCGCTTGAGGAAACCGGCAATCTGCTTGACGCTGAGACGATGAGGCAACTTCAATTCTCGATGAAAGGTTTCAACTAGCAAGATATCGATCGAAATTCGTCTTTTTCATTACTTCATTCTCTTCCCAGTCGACCATTCGTTTACGAGCGGTTCGCTCAAGCCGCCAAACGTGAACTTAATTTGGTACTCGACCCTTTACGGCATTAGCCCGGGCACCGTACGTAATACGGCCGGCAGCATCTGGTGGCAAGCGCGCGCTCATCAGCGTTTTGAGAACATCGAGATCATGGGACGACATCGCCGCGAGTTGTGGGCCTACGCTTGGGCCACCAAGTATGGTCGTCCAGTAGTCGTCGAAATCTGAGAAGGTTCGTTGCACAGTGATCTCCAGCGTTTCGACCGAAGCTAACCCTGCGCCGTGCCACAGGCCTCTCATTACTTCTATTCGAGACGCATCAGGACTGGGCGGAACCGGGACTTCAACTCCTAGTCCACGCATTTCACTCTGTAAGGCCTCATAAGGGAATCCACCATCGGACATGTCCCAGGCGTAAGCCGAGACCGTGCCGCCCGGCCGGACTACGCGTGCCATTTCTGCAACGCCTGTGGCTGGCTCAGGGACGAAGAAGATGACCAGCGACATGACGGCAACATCGAACGTGTCGTTCGGAAAAGGTAGTGCCATCGCATCGCCTTGACGAAAATGAGCGAGATTTGTAGGCAGTCGTGTGCGTGCGTACGCGAGCTGCTTTTCAGATGGATCTATCCCGTCTATCGAGGCTGGTGCACACCGCTCGACTAACATTTCGGTAAAAGCGCCGTTGCCGCATCCCACATCAAGCCAACGCAAACCTGACTTTGGAGCAAGCCAGTCGAGAAACTCTTCGCCTGCAAGCTGGCTCCACTTCCCCATGTATAGCTCATAAGATGTTCCGTCCTCGAACCGAATTTGGTTGGTCACAATTGGTGTTTTCCCTTGGGCAGAATTGTTAGCTGGCAAAAAACTGAAATTGCGCTCGAACTCAGAGATTTTCTTCCGTCCGCAACGACAACTCCACCATACGCTCCAACAGCTGATCGGCGGCTAAGCCAACAAAGTTCCTCAACACCAGTTCCTTGCAATAAAGCCGAACCAGGTAGCGAAGCTTGAGTGACTTGCTGCGGGCGGCATAGACGAAATCGCGGTGACCGCTGTTGACGACAATAATATTTCGCGCAGCATCGAACTTCGATCGCCATGATTCTCCAGGCGCACGTTCGAACGTATAACCAGGCAACCCCTGCGAGTCGATAGTTGTCGATCCGACCTGCGGAAGCAGTTCGTGCGTCACTGTTATCAATGCCTCCGCCGAACGCTCAAGATCTCCCTGGCAAACAGTAACGCTCAGTCGCGATAGGCCGGGCTCAGCGGGGGCAAGAAAGGTCGCCGCTTGATCGTGAGAATGGTCCAAAGCGCCGCCTCCTTCTCTAATTTCCCAGCTGAATGTGAGGTCCGTTTCGACACGACGACGCGCTCGATCATATGGCAACGCACGCAGCAAGCGCTGCTCGCCCACACGCACCACACTCGATGCCGGTGAAACCACAACACTGAAAAGCGGACCAGCGAATTCAAAAAACTGACGCTGCTTTACGGTGCCGGTCACCGGCTCTGGAGCACCTACCGAAAGTCCGTCGCTCGACTCGGACCCGCGCTGGGCTCCGGAAGCTCGATGTGTACGTGCATGAATATCAAACCAGTCGTACTCCTCAGCGGGCAGCGCCAGAAGGGCATCCCGAAATGCTCGTTGGATTGTTTGCAACAGTTCACGACTGGCTTGCTCTTCTTCTGCTCGACGTTGCGCCTCGAGCATCTCGATCAACTTTTCTTCCAACGGCGCAAGTGCATCCAAAAGCGCCGCATAAGCCTCGTCGCGAATGATGCCGCTCCGTGTACCGGGCGTTAGATTGATGAAAGGCGCATCGATGTGACCCTGTAGGTATCTTGTGGTCCACGGCGCCTTCGTCAGTTCGTCAATCACTGAAATGTCTTCGAAAACACGCGTGCCGTGTCGAAACAGCGCAACGCGATTCGTCTCTAGCGGTTCAGTGAGGTAAAGCTCAACATACACGTCGCCAAACGTGGCCCGAACATTTGGCAATTGATGCAGCAACCGTCCTTCATATTGCCGTGGCTCGACGGCATATTGCTTACGGGCAATCTTGTCGACTACCGTAATGCGCACAGCTGTGTGACGGATGCGGTCGCGCAATTCAGCTGCGAGATACCACTGGATCTTCTCTCCCGAGAGCGAACGAATTCCGTCTAGCAGATTCCCAATGCGCAAATAGGTACCAGGTTCCGTGAAGAGTGCTCGTTTGGCTTTAACCGAGTAGCTTGGATCGCCTTTGCGCATGATCATTTGCCATGCTTTATCGTCGACTCCAGTTGACGTTAAGGTAAGTTCCTCTCCGAGGATCCAAAAGGAAAGCAGACCAATGCCGAACTCGCCTTGGAGTCCGGCTGCGCCTTCCAGCTTGAGCCGCCGCTTCACCGAGTCGCAAATGTGTGTGGCGACATAGCGAAAGTCCGGCCGGCCTTCTGTATCACGAGGAATACCCTGGCCGTTGTCTCGCACCTCGAGAAAGTGACGGCCTTCGCTACGACCACGAATGATGGTGACATTTGTTGCCCGGGCATCAATTGAGTTCTCCACCAACTCCGCAATCGCTTTGAGTGGATTCGATTGAGAGAGCGCAATAATGGTTATCGCATTCCAATCGTTACCGATGCGAAGTTTCCCTCGCTGGTCAGAGGTGTCACGCTGTTTGAGTTTCTGAGACATGGAGTGTTTGATAATACCGCTGTGATTTTGAGAGTCTAACGCCGCTAAATATTGATTTAAAGAGTGGTTTTGAGCAAGGCAAAGTGACACGGTGTAGAGGTTCGCGAGCGTCATGCGTTGGAGAGTTGGAAGTGAACAGGGTGACATCATCCTATTCACCGTCTATACGAACCTGATGTCTTCCAGCAATCTGGATTTCATGAATACGCGGCAGGCGATTGCTCCACGTCTTCTGGCCGGCTTCAGAGCGATCGACAAACTGTATGGCTCATCACCTCAACGTCTGAATGAAGCGTGCCTCATTTCATTCTTTGCAGGCGACAACGAGATTCCTGCCGAATTAATGAAGAGAATTGGAAACGACTTTGATTTGACGGTCTGGAAGGATGCCTCGAATTTTAATATTTTCCGTCAGGAAGCATTGATGAGAGTCGGGA
Organism: Pyrinomonadaceae bacterium; assembly: GCA_035646955.1. Classification (GTDB taxonomy): domain Bacteria; phylum Acidobacteriota; class Blastocatellia; order Pyrinomonadales; family Pyrinomonadaceae; genus PSRF01. The sequence continues at coordinate 21,506 of DASROI010000267.1, read as the reverse complement.
AGCTACCTCGGTATCGTCAATCTGTTGGAGCTCAAAAACAATAGCCCAACGCATAGTTATTCTTCTCACTTACTCGTGACGCATCAATGTCAATCCGACTGTGAGACTACGCCTTTTCAGAACTCGGAAAAGAAGGTCAAGCGATTGGTTTCGAGCAAAGCGGGGCATCAATTAGGCTTCGAGTTAATTAGGTAATCGACCCTTTGCTGCGTTAGCACCGACTGACGGCCGCAGACATACTCTCGACAACTATGTCCCATATCTGAGACACTTATTGCGTGAAGTCAGCCGTGTTTCACCCAGAAGGCTCGGGATGCCATCAGAGGGTTTCCCCAAGACTTGCGGCGCGGCCTGGGTAAAGCCATATTTGATTTACAGAAGGGTGCGAAGCTGTCGATGCCATTGTAGCGAACCATGCCTCGGTTGCGGCGGACGTTGAGGAGTTGCCGGTGAAAGACCGTTTTGGAATCTATCGAGTTTTCTATTACACGCGATTGATAGATTCCATCCTCATCTTTCACGCCTTCACGAAAAAGACTCAGAACACTCCGCAGCATGAGATTGATTTGGCGCAGCAGAGATTAAAGGAGATGATCGGATGAAAAAGGTTAAACCAGTAGTCGCCCGCAACACCCGAGAACTCGCAAAGGCGTTGGGACTGACTCCAGCTGACGGAATGGAGATCCAGTTCCGTAGCGATTTGAACGACAAGATCATCGAAGTAGTAGGCAAAAAGGGACTCACGCACGCGGACGTCGCACACCTCGCGCACACCTCGCGGACTCGGGTGACTGCGATTCTGAATCGTAATACTCAGGACATTTCGACCGATCTCATGTTGCGAGTCCTGGCAGCGCTAGGCGTGCAAGCGAAACTACAGTTCAAGAGCGCCGCCTAAAATTAAGATTGGCGAAATTGAGGTCACGCCCGAAGGTCAAGTCACCGAAGAATCAAAGTGGATTGTCACACCGTTATGAGCGTGAAGCGAATCGGGATAATCGTCATCGTATCGCTTGCACTGGCAACCATTGCAATCATCCTTCTGAAACGCGGCCGCTCTACAACGGCGCCATCCAACCCCATAGCTGTACGCAAAACGGCGGCTGTGGGTAGCGTTTTCGGATACGAGATAGTTGCCGAGTACCCACACGATCCTGAGGCTTACACGCAAGGCTTGGTCTATGTAGACGGATTCCTTTATGAAAGCACTGGCATCACCGGACGATCATCACTGCGAAAGGTTCGGCTGGAAACTGGTGAGATCATTCAACAGCACGCAGTGAATCCCGCCGACTTCGCCGAAGGCTTGACCGAGTGGCGCGGCAGGCTGCTCCAGTTAACTCCTAGAAGGCGGGGGAATGCGCCCCCTTGGCACCTGCGTAAATTCTTCGAGGATCTCAAACGACACTTCGGAAACCAAATCGGCGTTATATACGACATTGCGTCCTTCGAACCTCAATCGATTTTCGAGTATCGAGGTGACGGATGGGGCCTGACTCATGACGACAAACGGCTCATCATGAGCGACGGCTCCGCTAAACTCCGATTTCTGGATCCTGAAACTTTCGCGGAGCTGGGCCGCCTCGAAGTTTTCGACGGAAACGAGCTGGTCGCAAATCTGAATGAGCTGGAATTCGTCGACGGCAAGATCTACGCGAATGTTCAACGGCAAGATCGCATCGCAATTATTCAACCGGATTCCGGCCAAGTAACCGGTTGGATCGATCTGGCGGGACTGAAACCGCTGATCACGGAGCGAGCCTCAGAGCCCCTGCATCCGGCCTTGAATGGAATTGCGTACGACGCCGCGGGTCGCAGGTTGTTTGTGACCGGCAAACTCTGGCCAAAGGTCTTTGAAATTCGTCTGAAGCCGCCACCACCTGGAACACAGTGATTCTATTGGTGCCCCGCAGGGATTCGAGCTCCGAACCAACAGACCCATGAAATGGTTTGAGCGCCATCAACGAAGTTGGACCAAGCAAGACGTAACAGAATTTACCGAATCCGCAGCCGTTCAAAGTAACTTCGGTAAGGCTCGGTAGCAGGACGCCATCGCGCCATCCCTCGACCTGCTGCATCGCAGGGCATTTATGAGTTGATGTTATTGAGCAACTGCGTCGTACAGAATTAGTTCCCTCAACGACCTTATCCTCGCAAACTCAACTGCATCATAGGCGCCAGCTCTATCCAGGAAAATCGGACGCAGACCTGCCCGTTGCGCCCCAATGACGTCATACCCGTACGAATCGCCGACATAAGCTGCTTCTCGAGGATCGAGTCCTAACCGATCCAGCGCTAACTGAAATATTGCCGCATCTGGTTTACTGAGTCCGACAAGGTAAGAATCGATCAGAAACTCGAAGTGCGAAGCGAGATCAGCTAAGGCCAGGGATTCGTTCACGCGGCCATCTTCAGTATTTGAGATGACGGCAAGTCGCAGGCCCTCACTCTTCAAACGGAACAGAACGCTTGCTGCTTCCGAATCAGCTTGGCACCACAAGTGACGTTCCTGATGTGACCTGTTGAGGTGGCGGCGAATGCTGATACACGCACCTTCATCTATACCAAGCAATCGAAACGTCTCAAGCAGTGTCCAGTAAGCCCCAGACCTCCGTTTTGAATTCACTTCGGCAACTAACTCTGCATTAGCAGTCTGTAGCATCGCATAAAACGCTTCATGCATTTGCTTAGGTGTGAAGAGCAGTCCCGTTTCAGCTTCGACTATTTTTCCGAGTCGCTGCCAGTCCGGATGTACCAGAGTGCCGCCGACATCAAATATCACCGCCGCCAAATCTTGAAGTGCTGGATGCATTGAAGTCATTCTATCTTCAACGGTTCTACTTGAAAGACCATAAGGTCTTTCAATTAATTTCGCCAGACCAAAATCAAGAATTTTTGCGTGACCATCTCGGGTCACCATGATGTTATCCGGGCTGTATGAAGAAGACCCCTCTTATTAATTTGAAAGTCTTTTTTCCCGCCTACTCTTAGCGAACTTCTTTACACCAAAAATGGTCCTCTTCTTTTACACCGAAGGTGTTCCTCTTCTTTTACACCGAAGGTATTCCTTTTCTTTTACACCGAAGGTGTTCGCGAATTTCAGCCCAGGGTTGAGCTTTGGCAACCCTGGGGAACGCGACCCCTCGGCGGCAGCGCAACCCTGTCAGGGTTGCGCGCGCCCCAACACAGTCTCACACGACTAATTCCCAGGGTTGCCAAAGCTCAACCCTGGGCTGAAATTCGCGAACACCTTCGGTGTAACGCGCCGACCGTGGGCTTTCACAGAATGTAGTAGGGGTTGCTTACGAACTGTTTCCTCCCGGAAAAGAGTTTTAAACTCTGGCCCTAGACAGTCTGGGTAGTCCGTGTTAGGCTAAAGCCCTAGATTATCTAGGAGGTACGCTTTGGTGAGTAAAGCGAAAGCGGGTCTACTTCAGGGAACGCTGGACATGTTGATTTTGAAAGCCTTGTTCCTTGGCCCTCTGCACGGTTACGGGATCGGTCAGCGCATTGCCCAGATCTCCGGCGACGAGCTCAAGATCGAGGAAGGCTCGCTCTATCCAGGACTGTATCGGCTTGAGCGGCGAGGGTGGGTCGAATCGGAGTGGGACGTCTCCGAAAACAATCAGCGCGCGAAGTTCTACAAGCTGACGCGAACGGGTCGAAAACAACTAATTATCGAAGAGCAGAACTGGGAGCGACTCGCAAGCGCAACCATGAAGGCCCTACGCGCGAGCTGAGGTCGTTAAAACATGTCGTGGATCAAAGCCACAAATCGATTTCTGCACGCTTGGCGAAATCCTGATGACATCGCGCGTGAAGTTGAGGCGGAATTACGCTTCCATATTGAAATGCGAACGCGTTCTAACATCGAGGCAGGAATGGATCCAGACGAAGCGCGCCTTGCGGCCCGGAAAACCTTTGGAGACTTCGACCAGGTCAAAACCACGTGTTGCGAAATCAGCCGGAGCCTCCCTTTCAATTCCACGGTTTTGAAAATGGGAATCTATCTCATCCTCGCAGTTCTCGCGGGCGGGACAGCTCTGGTGACAGTCAACCTACCGCACCATAGCCTGAGCGGTGTTTTGTGGCAGCTGGTCGCCATCGCTGTTTTGGCACGGGCGTTCATCGTCGGACGACGCTCAATCTCAACAAGGCAGTTCGCGAGCGGGATTTTCAAAACTAAGAGAGAGAGAGTTCACAATGACAAAGTTTTGTCGAGTGATGTATGCGAGAAGTACCGCGTAGGAATCGCTGCGCATGATGAACAGGGACACACACCGGTTGAGCGAATGTTCGAGTAGTTCCTAATCAGGATTTGTTGTTCTTCTAACTAACAAGAGCGATACGCGAGATTGAAGGAACACGAACCGATTTATCGTTTTGTGTTGTTCCTGGGATCAGGCCGTCGATGTCGCCAACGAGCTTGCGAAGATACCGCTCAGAAAGTCGCGAGGGTAATATTCACGTCGCAGGGATTCGAAAGTTGAACGAGCTCCGAAAACCGGGAAGCCCTGGACCAGCCCCGGCCGCCCACTCATAATTTCTGATCGCGCCATCCTGAGTGTGAGGACGCACTGGAAAAAAATTTGCGCAATCTAAATGTAATGGATTGTCGCAGTTATTTGGTGCCCCCGCAGGGATTCGAACCCCGAACCAACAGATTATGAGTCTGCTGCTCTAACCGTTGAGCTACAGGGGCACAAGAATTGACGTGCGGTTGACTGGAGATTCTAAGCAGGAGCTTTAACAACTCCGCGCAGCTTCTTCAGACTTGGTAACCGCCTCATGGTTCAGATTAGCGAAACGCTCGAAGGCGCGTTCCCGGCCTTCAGGTGTCGGGTCAATGTAGTGCTCCTAGATCCTCACACCGCTATCACCCGCGACCTTCTTGATAGTGAAGGCATCTGCGCCAGCTTCACCAAACCTGGTCAAAAACGTGTGGCTCAAGCAGTGTATCACGCACTCATTCGGAAAGTGCAAATGCCCTCTCACCCTCTCGTTCAGAGGGCTTCTCGTGGATATTTTCCAAAAAGCCTTGCCGCGAATATCGCATTTTTTTGTTGTTGTTGACTTAGTCGATAAGTGGGTATATAAAACTGCCGCTCACTTGCCGAACCCACGCACATGTAGCGGCCCCCACTATGGTGCGCCCTCGACGAGCGGATGGGAACCTCGCTGAATCCCAGTAGCAAGTCAAACGACTCTTTTTCGCTGCAGGCCGTATTCTGCCACCAGCCACTTCTTCAACTGCGGTTTGCGCTACATGAGAGTTCGTAATCGTCTACCGAACTGTTGAATATCTCTTCAACCGTTCATCTTTGGTCCTAGAGTTATATCGTGCGTCCTCTCACCCACATCGTATCGACTGCGAGTATTGGTCGGTTTGGCAAAGTGGTCCCGTCGTCCGCTGGTAGAAATAATCAGAACCCTTTGGACATTGTTAATCTAAGACCACTCATGCAGCTCAGCAGTGGTCGAGCGGTTACCACAATCGCATTGATCGATGGTCCTGTCGCCACTGATCATAGGGATCTAACACACACCTCCATTCGCGAAATACCCGGTCGACTGAGAGGTACATGTGCCCGATCAAATAGCGCCGCTTGCATGCATGGAACTTTCGTTGCAGGAATCCTGGGCGCCAGGAGGGGCTCGGAAACACCGTCTATTTGTCCTGACTGCACCTTACTCGTACGACCTATTTTCTCAGAGACCGCCTCGGCAGATCGTGATATGCCAAGTGCCACTCCTGAGGAATTGGCCACTGCGATCATTGATTGCGTCGATGCAGGCGCAAATGTCGTTAACCTAAGTGCGGCCCTTGTTCGACCATCTGCCACAGGCGAACGCCGATTAGAAGAAGCTCTTGACTATTCTGCTATGCGGGGCTCTTTGGTTGTAGCGGCAGCTGGAAATCAAGGAAGTGTAGGAAGCACGGCGATCACTCGCCATCCATGGGTCATTCCAGTGGTGGCTTGCGATTTACGCGGAGTACCGATCGGCTACTCAAACTTTGGGAATTCGATCGGACGACGAGGACTAGCCGCGCCCGGGGTAGGCATCACCAGTCTGGGTGCCAGTGGCAATTCGCAAACCTTCGACGGAACAAGCGCTGCCGCACCGTTTGTTACGGGGACGATTGCGCTATTGCAATCGATATTTTCCAGAGCGACCGCTCAGGATCTCAAAATCGCCATAACTAAAGCACACGAAACGCGTCGACCTACTGTCGTTCCCCCTTTGTTAGATGCATGGGCCATCTACGAAATTATGGCGTCAGGACATGTCCCTAAGTGAATGAAAAAACAAAAGCAAAATCGAGAGGTTGTAGATAAGCACGAGACGCCTCGTTATCGAGTGAGTCTTCCGGGTTTCATTAGCGACAAGGAGGTTGGCCTGGGCGACGTCATCAAGCGGGCTACGTATGCCGTGGGAATTAAACCTTGCGGCGGCTGTGCACGTCGAGCAGCTACGCTAAACCGCTGGATGACTTTTTCCGGCAAACGTTAGAAACCTCAAACACAACTCCACTTTCCGAAAAGGAGAAGAATGTCATGGAGCAAACTGAATTGATTGAGCAATCCGCACCCCAGGCAGACTCTACGAGTCCAGTCGAGACAATTGCACGTGTCAACGGTAATCCTGGCGCGGCGTCTCACGCGTCAGTGAGTCCCGCGACATGTGCGAGTTGTGGAGCTGCAGCAAACTCAAATGGGAACAGTCTCACCACACCTTCGTATGTCTTCGCGATTGGCAGAGTTGAGATGCGTTTTCCAACTCTTTCAGTGGAAAAGGAATTCGCGCAGGCAACCGGGCGTGCAAATACCAAGGGTCTAGCTGATCGCGCAGCATCCCACGCAGTTCTTTCTGAGCCTGCTAACCGCTACATCCTGCGCCAGGTGTGTTGGATCTTAACCATCGAAGGTTTGGAAACTTACATTCTCATTCCTCGCGACCCAGCCGGTTATGACCAACTGCTCGAGGCGGTGCGTCCTCAGCCAAGCCCACTCGACCTTGATGTCGTCGTTGGTATTCGTGGACCAATTGCGCCTCCGGAAATGTGCAACGGACTAATGATTCCTATCGTCGCGTTTGACCAGATCTATTCTTTTGATCGCGACGCGCTCATCAAAGCGATTCCTCGGCCAGATAAGAGTTCGAAGGAGTTTGGAGCCGCCGCAGAGGAGCTGTTCGATCGGATTATGTTGGCAGCGGATAATGCCGGCTCAACAGATGAGCATCGCGCCCTAAACTATCTTGCCGTTCGTTATCCGGCGATTTACGCCACGGCGGCGGACGCTTTCGGCCGAAACGCGTCGCTGACCGCCGTCGATGTTCAACCTTCGCGGCTGAGCAGTACACGAAAAGTCGTTGATGTGATCTTCTCGTTCACAAACCGCAACACAGATGTCGTGGAGAAATTCTTTACGCGCGTCGACGTAACTGAAGAGTTCATGTTTCTTGTTACTAAGATGTCGCCCTATTTTGACCATTAAGCTTCGACAATGGAGGTGTGAAATGACCTTGCCAGGATTTACAGCAGAGGCTTCACTACAGCGGAAGAACGGAGGACACCAGCATGAGGAACGTGCCTTTCACGACCTGTGGAGCGATGCAATTATCCCACAAGCATGTAGACACGTACTGATCTGCTACGAAAGCGAAGAACTGCAGCAGAGCGTTTGTCGAGGAGGCTTTTGGATTTGTGATTGACGAACTCCGCAGTATCTACGCGCCTGACTACAACTGCGGATCCTTAACGACCAGCGTGCGTTGTTAGTTTAGGTTCCATCGTAGGTCCCATGAACACGTGATGGATCTTGAGAGCAATTTCGTTATGAGGCTCTATGGTCTCGCGCTATTTGATATTCGACTCGAAGCAAATTTAAGTACCCAACGTGAGGCGATAAAGAATTTTTCTAAGCAGAAATGGGATCGGATCTTGATCGCCGTGCCTGAAAAGGAGATGAGTGATGAACGACAAACCAAATAATTTACCAGGTTTCACTGCAGAGACTACGCTGCAACGCTTGAGCGGACACTATCGACGGTCCACCAACGGGACCACTGGAAGCGCGACAGTTGTTCAACCCGCTTTACGTTTCGGAGGTCTTAACGCTACGTGTACGAGCACTGATGGAACCAGCACTTGCACTTGTCCCGTCTGCGCTGCTGGTCCCAATACATGTACATGTTTGCCTCCGACCACTAACCCGAATCCCCCAGGTAAACCACCGGTAACTGCGTTCATGTAAGAAGTTGGGCTTTTTAGGCAACCGCAAGTTGGCTGGAAATTTATCTGGAAGACAGATCCACATGGCTGCCGACTTTGAGTAGATGACGCCGCGTGGACCGTAACTCTCCAATGTCTCGCGAGGAGAATTGAAATGAATCTGCCAGGATTTACCGGTGAAGCTTCACTCTACCAAACCACTAGACCTTACCGGCCTAAATTCACATCAACGCTTAAGGCTGATGCAAATACTTTACAGCCTGCTGAACCTGTCTATGTTCACTACCCTTGCTGGCTTCATTGCCAGGAGTGTTCACCAAGCAACATAACTGCCTGTATGCGCTGTTCCGCTTGTCGGCGCAAAGGGTCGGGCGTTAGGTTTGGCTATTAAAGCGGCTCGGGTTTTGCGAATTGGGATGTCAACGATAGGAGGTCGATTATGAATCTACCAGGATTTAACGCCGAGGCTTCACTTGGCCCAACCGCGGGTATCTATCATCCACAATTGCTGGCTGGAATCTCCTCACGTATCGAAGGTGTAATCGCCAGCCGCGCTATTTCGAGCGGCTGCGGAGCGTGCACAGAAGTGAAGTGGCCGAATGGAAGGGGCACTGGTGCTTGCGTCCAGGATTGTTGTGATGTTCTTGGAAACTGCCAGATCAAAACGTGTCCATGCTCGGATTCGGGCTCAACTGCGGGCCACTACGCTGGAGTGTTTGATGAAGTTTGGGCTCCGATTAGCTGGTAGGGAGCGCAGCCTGATTGTGGGAGATATGTTCTCCTTGTAATCAGCACTTCCCCTGCGCAAGAAGCCTCACGTCAGGTGGCATGATGCCATTGAATTCTCCTTGATGAATCATGACGGACCGGAGTTAATTAAAATGAACATCCCCGGATTCAACGCAGACACCTCTCTATACAAAACAAATAACCATTACCGCGTGAACGGGAGCTACAGTCGAGCCGGCAATGAGTTAGAACCTATGCTCTCTTTAAACGATCTAATTGAAATCTCACCTCACTATCTCAATCTTGGTCCTATTCTACGAGAGCACGACGTTTATGTAAGCGCACGTGCTTGTTGTCAGAATTGCATGACTTTTCCTTGTGCCGATGAACAGTGCCGCAGGCAACGTCTATATCACTGTACACAGAAGTGTCAGGCCCAGGATATTGGAGGATGTGGTTGCCCTCCTGGTCGAACGGTCTGCGATGGTATGTGCTGTCGACCTGGAGAAGTTTGCACCCTGGATGGATGCGCGAACCCGTCGTCTGTCTGCTTGGGTCACCGGTGTGGACCGGGAGAACGATGTACGCCTGCAGGTTGCTGCGGGCTAAATAACGAATTCTGTAAGGACCGCTGCTGTCCGTTGGGATGGACCTGTAGCAGTCACGGGTGTTGTCCGCCAGGGATTTGCTGCGAGTCTACACCATGCCCACCGGGCAAATTCTGCTGCGGTGGTCAAGTCTGTTGTAGCGGCGGCGCGGAATGCAGGATCGTTTACGGCACATCCGAGTACGGTTGTTTTTATTAGGAGGTAATTTGAGTAATGAACATCCCAGGATTTACAGCTGAGGCTTCCCTCTACAAAACAACCAGGAACTATAGACGGATAACTGATGGCGGGCCGGCATCAGATTCTAGAGTCTTACCCCAGCAGTTTGCGTCATGTACAACAAACCGCTCATGCTGGGGAGTCGTTTTGGGGTGTCGAGATCATTGTGAGAAATTCGACGGAAGCACATTTTCTAGTCTTTGGTACGTTTGTGGTGTCTGCTTCGGATTGTTCACCGAATTCTTTGAGTTCGACTGGTAGCTTCAAACTGTTTCCGACAATCCCAGCAAGCGAATTCCGAAATTTCTGCACTTCAGTCGGTGGCTCGACGAGATTCTTAGAACTGGCGCGTGAAAATTCCTAATTTGTCCAGGGGTGAGTGTTCTTGTCGGAGCGAACTAAACTGGAGTCCCTACTTTCAACCCGGATCCGGTCGTATGTTTCCAGCATCAGAGGGACTACGGCTTTCGGGGAGAACAATCTTCGATATCGCTCGCGCGCGGCGTGGCCCATTCGGATTCGTTCCTGCGGATTTTGCGCCAGAAAGGTCATTGCCTTCGCCAGCGCAGGCGCATCGCCCGGTGGAACCAGGATGCCTGACTCTGAATCGATCATGTCAGGTATACCTCCAACTGCCGAGGCGATAATCGGTTTCCCGTTCGCCATCGCCTCGACGATGCTGTTTGGAGTTCCCTCGGTAAAAGACGGCAGTACAAATACATCGAGATCCCGCATGAAGGCAGTTCGATCGTCGGGGTTCGTGTAAACACCGTAATGATGATATTGCTCCGACACATTCAGTGAACGAGCCTGGGCATTTATCTTCTCTCGCTGCGAGCCATCCCCGGCAAACTTTATGCAAACGTTGGGTGCCGCCGTTCGAACTTCGCCAAACGCCCTCATTAAAATCATCGGCCCTTTCAATTCCTCCATGCGAGCCGCGAACCCAAACGTGACCTGCTTATTCGCCGGGCGCTCGTCTGCATGTCCGTTGCTCACTTCCTCAGACATGATTGGCAACACAGAAATCTTCGTCGTGGTCAGCAATTTCTCACGACAGTGTTCGGCCAGACTTGGCGAGAGTGCTGCGATCTCCGCACAGAGTGGCAACACTGAAGTGAACTGACGGTAATAAGACTCGAAATCAGGTGGGTGATACGGCAGTCCCAATTCCTGGTAGATAATAGGAATGCGAGCGTCATGTCCGGCGCGAATCATGACCATCGCACTCGGGTCTGGAGTGATGATATGCATCAAATCCGCATTTTGCTGGTCCAGGTAGTCACGACACTGCTTGTAATAGCGCGTGGCCAGGCTGGTTACAACTCCGAGTGCTCTCTTCCTTATTATCTTTTTTGAAGGGGGAAACAGTTCAAATAGTTTATAGGAGAGCTTTCGTCCGGTGCCGAGAGATCTATGTGCGAGTCTTGATGCGATCCACGAGACCGGCACGCCACCCTGGACCAATCGCTGGTAATACTGGTCATTCGCCGAGCAGAAATGCATCAGCAGCACAGATACCGAGATGCCCGCTTTACGAAGCTGCAGCGCGTAAGTAACGAGCGTTTCGTCGGCGCCGCTAATTGGGCCAAGTATCTGTCCTTTACATAAAATTATTCGCATTGGTAACTGTTCAGAATAACCGGCGTCTGGCTGCAACACGCGCAACCGCCATTGGACCAAGTTGTGCAACTTCAATAGTGTTACGCGCCGCCTGGACAAAGTTACGGTGGTCCAGCGAACGCATCGTCTCCCATGCCAGATGGGCAGCCATGTTGGCTGAGAATTGCTGCCAGGCCTTTTGTCGCACCTCGACCTTCGCCGCCACAGCCCGCGGAAGCTTCATCCATCGTGTTCGAAATTGTTGAACTGCTCGTGAAACAATCGACGCAGCTTGAGAACTTCCCTGCCCTGAAACCGGGGACGAGCGCTTCCAAATCATGACCGGCTTTTCTAACGCAACAATCGGAAATAAAGAAGCAATACGAATCCACAAGTCCCAATCATCGAGCCCTGCGAGATAGCTATCGAGCAATCCAACGCGGTCCAGGCACGAGCGGCGAAATACTGCACTTCCGCACGGAATGAAGTTCTGGGTCACTAATCGCCAGAATACATCTCCGTGCAGGCAATCGAGCGGGTACACCCCTTCAGATGATTCGTCTTTAACAATTGCCTGCCCGTAGACCAACCCGGCCTGGCTGTTCGCTTCTAATATTCTGACCTGCTCATCTAAAGAACCTGGCAATCGCACATCGTCATCATCGAGAAAACTGACGAACTCTCCCGAGCTCACCAGCAAACCAACATTTCGTGCGCCGGCCACTCGTTGATTTCGCTCGAGACGCACATATTTGATATCGGGCAGCGTTCGGCAGATGGTTTGAGTCTGGTCCAATGAAGCGTCGTCAACCACTATTATCTCGATGTCACTGCCGGCAAGGCGCGCGCTTTCGATCGCCCGGACCAGTAAATGGGGGCGATTATGCGTGGTAACAATGATGCTTGTCACAGACATGATTGACTAGTGTGTTACTAACGATTCTCGTCTGCTTTTAACCAAAACCTGGTCCAACTTCCTTAACGCGCGTGGTCTGAATGCGCGCCATGGGTTCAAGCGCAATGCAGTTAAAACATTTGCGGCAGCAGAATTAAATGCCCTGTCATGAAAGAGAGCCGGTGCATTCCACAAGAGAGTATCGGCAACACGGTTGATTGTTCGACGACGCACCCTGCTACGTTTTGACGGCGTTGCCGCTTGAACTCGAGGCAAACGGAACAGCTGAAGTTGGTGAGATAAGGCCTGGAAAAGCTGCTTAGCCTGCGACGATGAACCTTGACCCGAAACGGAAGTTGGTTTTCTATAAATACCGATTGGCTCGTCCTGGACCATTACCGGATACAACTCGGCGATGCGCACCAGGATGTCCCAGTCGTCTATGCCCCCGAGCCTATTATTGAGCAGCCCTACTTTTGTAAAGCACTCCTTACGTATCAGAACGGACAACGGCATCACTGGAAAATCGAGTTCGAGCAGTTCCCAGAAACGATCTCCACTAGCATGAGCGGGAGCCGAGATGTCGCCGGTCAAAGAGTAATTCTGATCAGCCATCAGCATCGCGCCACAAACAAAACCAACATCGGGATTCGCATCGAGCGCATCTGATTGAACATCGAGAGAGCCCGGCAAACGTAAATCATCATCGTCCAGAAATGCTATGTACTCAGAGGTGCTGGCGAGAATTCCGACATTTCGCGCTCCGGCGACGCCTTGATTGTGTTCAAGTCGGATGTATTTAATGCCAGTGAGTTCGCGACAGAGTGAAGACGTCTCATTAACGGAAGCGTCGTCGATAACAATTATCTCTACGTCTTCGGCCGCTGCCCGCGCACTTTCCACAGCACGGGATAACAAGTGCGGCCGGTCAAAAGTAGGAATGATGATGCTGGCTCTAGCCATATTAATCAGGGCGCGCTCGCAACTCGCTCTTCCTGCGGAGAAATGTCCTTGAGATATTTAGTGATTGTAGCGTTGGCGTCACACTCTTCGTAGAGAACACCACCGTTGATGAAAAAGACTCGACGGCACAATTCTTCGATGTGCTTCAAATTGTGACTGACAAAGAAAACTGTGCGGCCGTCCCGGCTGACCGACTTCATTTTCTCCAAACACTTTTCCTGGAAAGGCTTGTCGCCGACTGCCAACACTTCGTCCAACAGAAGGACTTCAGGTTCAAGGTGGGCGGCAATCGCGAATGCAAGGCGCAAGTACATTCCGGATGAGTAATGCTTGACGGCCGTGTCGAGAAACTGGCCCACTTCAGCGAAGGCAACGATCTCATCAAACTTTCGTTTTATCTCCGGGGCTTTCATTCCCAGGATCGTTCCGTTCAGGAAGATGTTTTCGCGTCCGGTGAGGTCCGGATGAAAACCAGTTCCGACGCCGAGCAGACTGCCCACTCGACCATAGATGTCGACCTCTCCTGCAGTGGGCTTTACGATTCGAGCGAGAATTTTAAGTAGCGTTGACTTACCTGCACCGTTACGACCAATTATTCCGACTACTTCACCAGGGGCGACATCAAAGCTGACATCCTTGAGCGCCCACAACGGAACGACTCCGTTTCGGTGATTGCGTAAATTCGCAAAGGGCGAATTAATGGCCTCGATAACAGCATCACGAAGCGTAGGACTATTATTGCGCGGTCGCCCGACGTAGTAGCGTTTACTTAGACTTCTTACACTGACAATTGGTCTCATGATTTTCTACACTACGTCTGCAAACTCCTCGTCCAGCCTTTTGAATGCATAGGTGGAATGCACGATCAAGACGAGGCTGACCACAACTGAGATGAACAGGCTTCGCCAGTTAAACTCAAGGCCCAGTAGCGACGATCGAAAACCATCAATAATTCCGACCAGCGGGTTAAGCTCATAGACCAGTTTCCATCTCTCCGGCACCAGGCTAGCCGGGTAGACAACTGGTGAAGTGAACATCCAAAGTTGCAACAGCACCGGTAACGCCGTGCTAATGTCTCTGTACTTCGCATTTAAGGCCGAGAACCACATTCCCAGTCCAACTGCCAGAAGTGTAAGTTGCACGATCAGAAATGGCGCAATCACAATGGTCCAATTGAAAAACTGATGATAGTAGACCATCAGTATTACCAGCACCGCTGAGGCAACGATAAAGTCAGAAAGTCTGACGAGAGTGGCGGCAAGAGGGACCAGTGAGCGCGGAAAGTAAACCCTGGTTATTAGTGGCGCGTTAATGACCAGGCTGTAGCTACTCCCGGAAACAGCATTGAGAAAAAACGTCCATGGCAGTAAGCCTGAAAAAAGGAAAAGGACGTATGGAACTCCCTGGGATGGCACCTGAGCAATCTCGCCCAGAAAAACAGCGAAAACAAGCGTCATTAATAGGGGCTGTAGAATAATCCACGAGGCCCCCAAAATCGTCTGCTTGTATCGCACCTTGATATCGCGCCAGACGAGGTAATAGAGCAGTTCGCGATGGTCCCAGATTTCGCGCAACTCAATCGAGGACCAACTCTTTCTGACACGAATTTTAATCAGTGGCTGCGCAGGAAGGATTGCGGCCGAAAGATTGTTACCTTGAGCGGAGCTTCGCGATGCGAGATCCGGCAAATTCGTCGCAACACGATCTACCTTTGCCATAGGTTGAAATTACTAAATAGCAATTCTGTGTCACAGTGAACTTTGAAACAAATTCACGGGGGCGATCAATTAGTGGTATTAAGATGTGGCTTAAACTAACGGCCCAGTCTAGACATGCGTTTGAGATGCGTCAAGCAGATCAGAGTTTGAATAAGTTCAGAGATGAAAATAGCAGTCTGGCATAACCTGCCTAGCGGCGGAGGAAAGCGCGCTCTCTATTATCATGTTCGTGGTCTAGTCGAACGCGGTCACGAACTCGCTTGCTGGAGCCTGGACACGGCCGATCAATCTTATTTACCTCTTTCCGAATTTACGGCTGAACGGATCATCGAGTCAGAGTCTGGAAGGCCCTCTTCAAAGTTAAGTAGCAAACTGACTCCTGGTTATAACGCAGCCGTATCACGTATCAGGGCGTTTGACGACGCCTGTAAACGATGCGCGCAGGAGATTGAAGAGGGCGATTTCGATTTGCTGTTTGCCAACACAGCAATCCAGTACAGTATGCCGTACATAATGCGGCATATCAGTATCAAGAAAGTCCTCTACCTGCAGGAGCCCTGCCGGTTTTTGTACGAAGCAGCACCAGTATTGCCTTGGGTATCGAGTGCTCCGGATGATGTTCAACAGGCCCAGTTACTTCAGCCCATTCAATTCCTGGCTGATTACCCCGAGCTGCAGACCTTGCGTTTACTGGCCAAGCAAGAATGGCTGAACGCTCAAGCGTGCGATCTGATTCTCGTTAATTCTCACTTCAGTCGTGAAAGCCTATTGCGTGCCTATGGAGTTGATTCACATGTTTGCTATCTCGGAGTTGATACGAAGCTCTTTCGGAATCTCGATCTGAATCGTGATCGATTCATTGTTGGCCTGGGTTCGTTCGACTCGATCAAGAGAATCGAGCTGGCGATTCAGGCCGTCGCTTTGTTGCCCGAGCCTCGACCAACTCTTGTTTGGATTGGGAATTCCAAGAACGACGACTATACAGACAGCCTGCGCGAACTAGCCCTGAGTTTAAATGTAGAATTCAACATAAGATTCAATGTCACGGATTCCGAACTGGTCACGACATTGAATAAAGCGACACTGTTAATTTGCACCGCAAGGCTCGAGCCCTTTGGATTTGGGGTTTTGGAGGCAAATGCCTGTGGGCTTCCAGTCGTGGCAGTTGCTGAAGGAGGTTTTCGCGAAACGGTCCAACACGGATTGAACGGTTTCCTGGTTGACACTGACCCGACGAGTATTGCGGATGCTGCAAATCAACTGCTCGAGAACCCAACCATGGCAAAACAGATGGGTGAGAGAGGAACCGCGCTGATCAAACAGAAGTGGAACGTTGATGCCAGCATCGATAGGCTGGAGATGTCCTTTCAGAAAGTGATTCAAAGTTAATGTCATTCTGCTTCTGCACGCTAGCCATTCACGCCGCGTACCGGCAACGCGCTCGATTGCTCTGTGCCGATGCTCCACACGTGCCCTGGATAGTTCTTACGGATGAACCACATGACTTTTCTGACCTGGCGGTAAATGCAATTCGGCATTCTCCGACTGGTCCGATGGCAGCGGATTATCTCGCACACTTACCAGCAACAGGCCAGGGACGAGGCGCAGCGGCTTATCATGACAAACGGTTTGCCATGATCGCGGGACTTAATGATTTCGAAACTGTAGTTTACGTAGATGCCGACTCTCGAATCACAACTCTGCCTGAGGTCAATACCTTTCCGGAGGGTCTCGCAGTGCTCCCGGTCGTGCAGAAGTGCATTGCCGAGCACCTGGAAACGTGTGGATCATGGAGAATGCCCTTCTTTGTTGAACTCGCCCGTCTTCTCACTGGAAAAACAGAGATCCTTTATTCTGCGCCGTGGTGCCACGAGACGATAATTGCGCTGACGAAAGATGGTCGCGAATCGCAGTTTTTCGAGGCCTGGTCTATCGGTGCAGATTTTCTACAAGGTCAAAAGATGTATTCGGGAGAAGGTGGCGTGATTGGGCTCGCTGCTACTTTTGCAGGGTGGACCGTCGACTTTGAGAGTCTCAAGTCATTATCGACTGCAATTCATCATGAGGGCGGTGGACCAAAGAAATGACTGCAGTCAGACGACGATCCAACGCCATTGTTGAGTTGACCATGGCCTGGCGCCGGGCAAGAGATCTTCAACAGCTTTAATAACCTCGGGCCACTTGAGCTCATCGTAATCATCTCCGGACAACCAACCTCCACGTTTAACTTTCGGCAACCAGGCTTCAATGTCCGCTTTTAAACTCGCGTAATCGTGTCGAGCGTCGAGATGAACCCACTCGAGTGAAGTATCGGCGAACAGGCGTGAGGCTGCGAGCGAGTCTGCAATAATTAACGAGATCGAATCTCCATATCCGCAATCAATCACGTTCTTGTGTAGCGCGCCGGCGAACGTGCCACCACCCTGCGCTGCGGCTGCACCGTGATAGTCTTTTCCAATTGGTCCTTCGGGACCGCTGCCCCTACAGGTATCGATACCAATGACCGCGAAGCTTTTGCCGCTTTGTTGGACCACTTCACCGAGAGAACATAAGCTTCTGCCGAGATACGTTCCAACTTCTACAAATCGACTCCCCGGCGGAAAATGTCGTGCGGCCTCTTCCTGCGCGGTGCGCCATTGAAACCAGCCATGTATGTCAGTCCAATGCACCCGATCCTCCATGAGCACTATTAAATTCTAAGTGCGTAATCCTAAACCTGGCTCACTGTGTGAAACAAACCAAGGCAGATCGGGCACTGCGAGACCAGGTCAGTACCGAATTGCGGTAGCGTCGGGTGAGTCTCGAGGATCAAGCAGTTGTCAGCATTTTGAGACTCACCCGACGCTACCGCGCTTCGGTACTGACCGGTCTCGCCTTGCCGATCTGCCTAGGTTTGTTTCACAGAGAGAAGGGGTCAACTAAGAGACCAGCAATTTTTTTACCGGAGAGATGACTCATTCCGCTGCTATACTGTGCTCAAGTTTGACCAGTCTTGAATCCTGGACCACAACGAAGTTATTCAATGGTTACTACCTTCGTCAATGTCTCATTCCCAGCCTGCAGACCTTAACAAACCAGATGTAGCATTTGTGGCGTGCATCGAAGGAGGGGTACTCGAGACACAGGCCCTCATTCTCTTTGAAAGTATTCGCCGGTACGCTGGTCGTTTCAAGGACTGCTCTCTTTATGCCCTCTCGCCACGAGCTGGCCATGAAATTTCTGACCGGGCTCGCTATAGGCTTAACCAATTAAACGTCACTTATATTGATAAGACTCTGAACACCGAGTGTCCTGAATACGGTTCCGCAAATCGAGTTGCCGCTGCGGCTCACGTAGAGACAGCCTATCCGCACGAAACTTTCGTTATTCTCGACAGCGACACATTGTTTCTGCGCGAACCAGGCGAACTTGTGTTGCACGAAGCTGTTGACGTCCTGGTTCGGCCAGTCGATCTAAAAGGTATGTGCACGAGTGGTAGTCAGGATCCTGCCGATCAATACTGGCGAGATCTCTGTCACTGTTGCGGCGTCAATTACGATGAGCTTCCGTGGACCCAATCGTTTGTCGATCAACAGCGTATTAGAGCCTCTTATAACGGAGGGCTCGTTATTGCGCGCGGGAATCTGGGCGTTCTCGAACGCTGGGGAGACTTTTTCTTCGCCTCAATTCGTAAGAAACTGACTCCATACAAAAAGCCATGGCCCATCCGCAGTGGCGTGAGCTGGGTTGACCACAAAGCTAGCAAACTCTGGGGCTCGAACCAGGCGGCACTATCGCTCGCGATCTGGAGCTCCACTCGACGTGTAGTCGAGCTGCCGGCAACTTACAACTATCCTTTGCACCTGCATAATCAAATCGCTCCAGCCATCGTCGATAAAGTGTTCCCCAACCTGGTCCACGTTCACTATCACTGGTTGTTGGAAGAAGACACGAGTTCCCTATTCCAACAAAGTGGGCTTTTGTCGTCAGAACAGCAGGAATGGTTACGCTCGCGGGCGAGCGAGCTGCGATCAAACGGGTGAGACTGCTCTTATTTTCTCGAGCCGAATCAGCGAGGCGGAGGTATTAATACGTCTTTAATTCGCCAGCAACGCTTAAGTAGTTGAAATCCAATGGTCCCTTTTATCGCGCTTAATTGCTTCTCTGTTTGAAGTAACTGTTCTGAGAGTGCCCGAATATTTGCCGCGGCTGTTTCTGCGTCAGAAGCTGAAATGCGGGCTTGCTCCTCAAGCTGAGCTGACAGTCGCGCAACAATGTCGTCTCTTTCGAGTAGCTGCTTCGAGAGAGATTTCAGGTTGGTCTCACTGCTCGCGCCATCACGATCACCAGTCAACCTCTCGAAGGCGTCATTTAGCTGCTCGTTGATTCTCCCAACAGACAGGTCCGCGGAAATTCGCTGGGCCAGGTAGAGCGCTTTTGCACTCCGTTCAGAAGTTGAGGTGAAGTCTGCGTTGGGCAATGGTGAGGAATGATGCTGCAGATCCTTTTTGATGAATTCTTTCAAGCTATCTCGAACTTCAGGTGAACGAGCGCGGTCAGCCTGGTCCATGAAGTCAGCCAGACAATCAAGTGCGGCATCAGGATCTTCAATCATGTCTTCGTAGAAAACAATCAGGCGAGGTTTACCCTCAGTGTTCTTTAAAGCTGACGTGACATAACTTAACCAGATCCTGAAGCTCGTTTCCGATGGCAAGCTGTCGCGATGTTCGAGAGATCGCGAGACATCAACCGGATTTCTGAAGCAGAGAATGTAATAGATGTTGCTGACCAGGTGTTGCCAGAAAGGCAAAGTAAGACAGGTGCGTGGATCCTTCCAGCCCCACAATGCGACGTTCGCAAACTGGTCATCGAGCAACTTCCGCGCATCGTTTCGAAGATCGTTGAGCGCGGGCGACGTTTCCCACCCGGCCGGTAAAATCGGCGGCTCGTGCCAGCTGCCGCCATACCTTTTGAGAATTGCTTCATTGATTAAAACTATCTCTTTGTGTTCCCAGTGGCCTTTTTCGTTGTCATGCGCCGGCTCAACTGCTAACGAACTCTGTGGACCAAGGTAGACGCCAATCAGGTTCACCATGCGCGTCAACGCAGACGTGCCGCTCCGGTGCATGCCTAGCACGCAGACTACTTTTTGATTGAACTCGTTGGCCATCCCGATCATTTGCATTCTCGATTCAGGGGTCGAGAAATCATCATTGGGCCAAGAGAATATCACGCTTCAAGTTTGCCTCTAGCTGCCATTTCAAAAGGCATGCAGATTTTCCTTGCTTCAGGTTGCGAATCAAACGATCATCTGCTCTCAAGCGCATGGCATTCGAGCAAAACACTTCCGAATTCGACGTTGAGAAACTAATGGAGATGATTCAACGCCGTGTTGATACGCGTCCTGATGCGAAGGAGATCCTTGCCAGGGTCGAAGATACCCGGCGATATGCTAATGGAGTTTGCCAGGCCACGAGTTTTAGTGAAGGTGTAAACGGTAGAGTAAAGTCTTTTATTTACAAATGTCTGATGAGAGTGTTCAGGGGCAATTTTGAGCAGCAGAGATTGTTTAATCACGCCGTGGTAGACACGCTGCAAGTGATTGCTGAAGACATGTACAAGTTGCAGCAGAGGATTCCCGGTAAGAATGACAATAAAGCACCCGAACAGGATCTTTGACCTTCAAAGGTTAACGGAATGTCTGCCGAGAATTTTCGAGCTGATGTGTGAAAGCTCTTTCATTCACCCCAAGCTTTAAGCTTGGCGTTACCGCACCAAATTCCTGTTAACCGTTTTTTAATTGTTTCGCTGACCTCCCGGGATCCTTTCAATGTTGGAAGGCGGTAAACCGTTGAAACGATTCCCAGAAAGACCATCGGCCCACGCTGACCCACCAAGCTGAAGCTTGGGGAGAATGAGAGGCTGAAGAACTTAAATGGGCCCTTTCCTGATCGACTTGGGTTTAGTCGAGCTCATCAAGACGGGCGAGGATCTTCTTGACACTCTGCTCCCAGGACCACTTGGTTAATACTTCTGCGGACGCTCGCACACCCAACGTTTTGGCCTCGTCGCGATTTTCGAAAACGTGACGCATAAGTGAGCGAAGATGTTCATACGAAGGCTCGGCCCAGTTAAAGCCCTCATAATAAGGACACTTTGCTTCCGCAGGTCTCAGGCGTTCGACGTCCAGAAGATAAGCCGTGTCATTAGAAATGAAATCGGATTGTGCACTCCAGTTAGTCGCTATGACGGGAAGTCCACAAGCCATTGCTTCGATAATCGGTAGCCCCCAACCTTCTCCTCGTGTTGCCAGCACGAAACAATCGACTGAGCGATAGATCGATCCTAATTGATAGCTGGGGACAACCTCGTTAATCGAAAAAACTATCCTGCCCCCGCTATCCTTTAAATAATAGTTCCTCACCTGTTCTGGAATATTGACGGCCGGATCTTGATTGTAGGCTTTGCAGATCAACACAACATCTTCACTCGAACCAAATTCATCATTGAATGCTTTTAAGAGTATTTCGGGCGCTTTCCTCTCGCCCCATTCGAAC
>DASROI010000266.1:0-3366 GCA_035646955.1 Pyrinomonadaceae bacterium | reverse complement strand
CTTAAGTTCAACCTCAGCCTCGGAGACCCCAGAGTAAATTCAAATGGTTCCCGACGCCTGCCAAGCTTAAATGGCCACACACTCGATGTCAGCGTAACGGGGCTGGCCCTCGTCGTACCGGCGATTAGAATTGGTGAGCATTACGTTGCCGGTGTCGAACGTCGGCTGCATCTCAATCTGGAACTCCCTACCGGTCCAGTGCAGATGACCGTCGCACCCGTGCGCTACGAAAGTTTGGAAGAGGATACAAACGAAAGTGGCTATGTAGTAGGTGTTCGCATCATGGAAATGAGCGACCCTGACCGCGTTAAGTTCGGTGATTACCTCAAACGATTATTACATCACCGTCCGCTCGATTAAACTCACGCAAACCTCAGATGTCCAAAGACTTCCGGAACGTGGAAGTTGGGTTCCAGTGTTCCAGTCGGCTGCCAGGCCAGGTACCGCTCGGGGTCTTCCGGTCCAACGCAACGGAACAAATTAATTCGCCACTCTTCCCCCAGCTCAGGTCTGGGTATGACCGAACTCCATGGAATCCGGATGCTCACCGTCAGGGTTTGGCCAACGAGAGACGACGCTGTGGTCATACCCGAGGCAAAGTCCCAATCTGTTGCTCGGCCAGCTCCAGTAATCTGGAGACCGAGATCAATCCATTCTCCAGTAGGAGCAGCTTCGAATTCATAGTAGTGCCAAATATTCCGTGGGTTCGGCGCAACGAATATCTCGCACACATCTCGATCCCAGAGCCCCAACGTTTTTGAGTTTGTGACTGGATGTTCGCTAACCACGAATGGTTCGTGTTGCGAGCAAATGAATCGAACATTCAGTGACTGTCTGGTCCAAAGAATCGCCGCCTTGGCACGACGTTCTGACCGGGCCATATCACCAGACCAAAGCCGCTCAATATGGGCCGTTTCACAGAGTTTCCAGGCAGGATTATCTAAGTCGGTTGCGGGAAGATCTTCTCCGGCGTATAGAGCTGTAACGGAATTCACACTAGTTTTTGACGACATACCTGATGAGTGCCCGTTTTAAAGCAGACCTTTGCTCCACCCGCCATCAACTTGCAGTGTTATCCCGGTGATGTAAGAAGCGCGGTCGGAGGCGAGAAATGTTACCGCCGCGGCAATCTCTTCGGGGCTTGCGAGACGATTTATTGGAGCTTGCGAAGCCCACATATCAAGCATTTCTTGTTTGGATTTGCCGAGCTTCCTTGCGCGTGTGATGGCATGCTCGTGTTGTCGCTCAGTCAACGTATAACCAGGCGCCACGTTATTAACAGTGATGTTGTCTTGAGCGACTTCATTGGAAAGAGTCTTAGACCATCCAGTAAGCCCAGCGCGCATCGTGTTGGACAAGAGCAACCCATCGATCGGCTGTTTAGCGGAAATCGATGTGAGGTTGATTATTCTCCCGTGCTTTTGCGCCCTCATGGTTGGTAACACAAGTTTGGCCAAACGCAACGCCGACACAACAGTTAGTTCAAAGGCTTCCCGCAGTGATTTAACATCGACGTCATCGAATACACCTGCCGGCGGTCCACCTCCGTTAGTCACTAACACGTCGATAGTTCCGCCTTGTTCTTTGGCCAGAGTTACAAAGGCTTCAGCGGCGGCATCATCAGTTATATCGGCGGCAATTCCGGCGACAGTTGCGCCAGTTTCCTCGTGAATCTTCAGAGCCGCCTCGCTAGCGCGCTCAGCGTTGCGCGAACAAAGGAAAACTCGCGCCCCCTCACGTGCCAGTTCGAGAGCGCAAGCATAACCAATACCCTGACTGGCTGCGGCAACCAGCGCCACGCGATTTCTTAATCCGAGTTCCATAAAATTGTTTTCTAAGTTGGATTGTTAATATCTTTCAACGCCTCAAAGCATTGGGTAATCAATTTCTCGGGATCCGAGTTTTGAAAGACCTGCGCCTTTTGTTTCCGAGCGAACCTGCTCAAGAGATAGTTTGCCTCATCTGCGACTCCACCACTACCCCTCAGGCACCCGATGACCTTTCCCTCATCGTGAGCAATCGTAAACTCATTCAGTGAACCCATCGCTCCGGCGATAAAAATGACGATATCGCACGACCGGACCAACACTACATTTCGCCCCTTCAAGCCAAATCCCGTGTAGATAATCGAGTCGCAGGCGTCAACGGGCAATTTAAAGAGTTGCTCGTGCTCAGTCTGATTGCTTGCGGGTGAAACTCCGATATGAAACGCGCCTGCATCGTGGGCTGTCTTACCAACCAGGTAAACGATTCCTGTAGTCGCTCCGGTTAAAAGAATAATCTCATGTGAGGCGATTGCACGGCCAAGATTAGCCGCAGCCTCAGTCAAAGCCGTACCCACATCCGGTCTCCCACTCTCTGCCGCGGACCCCATAACCCCGAGTTTATGTCGCATCCTCTTTCAGTTCTCTCTCAATTGATTGATGAATCACCGAAGTACTCTTCTCGTCTGTTTCGTTCCTCGGGGTCCGTTTCACTGGCTCGGCTTTATCCCACCATCGTCGCGTCAGAAACCAGGTAATTCCTGGCAATAAAAAGAAGATTCCAATAGCCGTCGTTACGGTGCGAGGTGAATAATTAAGCCGGTCAAGAAACTCGCCAGTCGCATAGTTGGACGCCGCCATCGTCAGCGTCAGTAACGCTAATTCAGCTGCGAAAACTCTACCGCGGAAATTGTCCTGGACAGATTGCTGTAAAAGAACAGTAGAGAAGACCCATAAAATGCTGCCGCCACAGTGTGCGATACCCAGGACTATTAGCGCAAAAACAAACCCGACTGCGTTACCAAACGCTATATAAAAGATGCCACCAATTATGAAAGCGACACCAATTGAAGTCTCGATTTGAGTTTCTCCTTCACCAGCAATGCGACGCGCGACTATTGGACCAACAGCAGTTCCGATGCCCCTGGCCGCGAATAGAACCCCTATACCGGTGGCTGCGCTCTTACCAACTGGAAAGATCCGCTCGCCGAAGACCGGCAATAGAGTAAGGATTCCGCCGCCCAATCCCCAGGCTGGTTTGACCAGCAACAACGCCAGCACGCGGGGCCGGCTCTTTACATATGAGACTCCCTCAAGAGTCTCAGTCACCCCTAGAACTCTTCCAAGAGAGAGTTTCTGACGGGCGCGTTTCTTCCTTTTAGGAACTTTGATACTCGCAATCAAGGCGGCCGAAAGTAGGTAGCTGAAAGCGTCCAGTATAAATGCGGCATTAGTGCCAAACCATCCAGTAATTAAACCGCCGATAGCTGCTCCCAGTGTGAGCATGACTGACCAGGTGACTGAGGAAATGGCGTTGGCAGTGACCAGTTCACGATCCTCAACAATCGACGGTATTGCTGCAGTCTTTGCCG
This sequence comes from Pyrinomonadaceae bacterium, assembly GCA_035646955.1. Taxonomy (GTDB): domain Bacteria; phylum Acidobacteriota; class Blastocatellia; order Pyrinomonadales; family Pyrinomonadaceae; genus PSRF01. The sequence goes on along the minus strand of DASROI010000266.1, from coordinate 11 downwards.
GTTCGAAGAAA
>DASROI010000265.1:0-15600 GCA_035646955.1 Pyrinomonadaceae bacterium | reverse complement strand
GGAGTAATCGCCAACCACAGTAATAATCGCCACCAAAAAGAGAACTAATGGCCCGAGCCCTAATAGCGGAATCGCGAAGCCACGCAAAGATTCGTTTGAGCGTTGGTCTGTAAACGCTTCTCAGTTCTCCGAACTCGAGATGGTGGTCAGACATTTTCGGTCTCAGTAGGTTGGTCCAGCGCGGGACATGTTACGGTAGACCTGACTAGCTGTATACATTCCGCGGGACGTGACCCATTCCTTAAACCGAATTCGCGTTAAGTAATAGAGAAAAACATATAAGGAGTCACAAGCAGGGCAGGCGTCCGCTTGGGGGTTAAGTCGTTATGGATCAAGAAGTTGTAGCAACAAATATGGCCGTAGTTGAAGCCCATTTTCATACTGAAACCGCGAACGAGATCGAGAAAGCCCTCGAGCTTTATACCGACGATATTGTTTGGGAATCCCCAACTCGGGACCTCTTTTTTCGAGGTAAAGATGCTACAGCCGAGAACTACAGGAAGATGTTTGCCTCATTTAAGGTTGAGGACTTTCACACCTTGCAACGATTTGCGACCGAAACGCGCGTAGTGGACGATAGCATACTGGTTGCTGAACTGGTTGGGGATGGCGTTGACAACGCTCCGGCCCCACTCGGGTCGCGAGTTGAGATCAGGCTGCTGCATGTATTTGAAATGCGCGATCAAAAAATCTCACGAGAGTTAGTTTTTGAAACCTGGCGAGTAATTCAACCCCCCATGCTTTATTCGACAACCACAGTAGACCTGCTTCATTCCACCTATTAAGTGTCATAGTCCGATTGACAGACTGCCTTCTCGGGATTCATTCTTCAGGGCAACCATCGATAGATTTAGTTGTTCATGAATTGGACCCTGGAAGCAAAACGGATCTTCAACGTAACAAAACCAGAGCACTTCACTGACTTTCGTCATTGCTGTGAATGCGCTGAACACGACCAGGTGCTTGTTTCGAACGATGTGGATTCAATTGGTCTTGACGAATTGGGGAATCCCGGCTGGGATCCAATTTGTTTTTGCACGTCTGAAGGATTTCTCTACTACATGCCCGCCCTGATCCGGCTGACATTGGATACAATCGACGGCAATCAATACCTCGATCAATTTCTGTTTCATTTAATCGGCGACGGCAGAGATAATCGACGAGTAGTTGCTTGTAACAATGAACAGAGAGCGTTTGTGGCGCGCTTCATCGAGTACCTGATTGAGAACCATACTGAACGCATCGAAGAAGCTCTGTGCTATTCAGACGATGTACTTAAAGCTCACGATATCTGGAGATTGGACAACTGATTGAGCAGCAATCAAAACAACAAGGTCTCCCCAACCAAAGAGGTGACCATATTTTGCGATGGCTCCAGTCTTAGCAATGGCCGTGAAGTTGCGCGTGCAGCGGCAGTCGCATTACTTGGTTATAGAGGTACCTGGAAGGCGGTGGGTGAATACATCGGCAACGCAACCAATCAGCAAGCAGAGATTGTCGCAGCCGCTATTGGGCTTGAGAAGCTGCGTGAGCCATGTCGCGTCAAGATATTCTCCGACTCTCGTTACGTGATTGAAACCATGATGGGACGTTTTCGTCGCAAGGCGAATCACCGTTGGTGGGAACGTTTGGACAATGCCGCAAAACCTCATCGCATCGAATGGTCGTGGACACGTGGTCATGCCGGCCATCCCATACAAGAGGCTGTAGATACGGCTGCGAGGCGAATTGCTGCCAGTGGAACTGCCGAAGATTCGATTCTGCGTCACGCTGAGGAGACTGTCGGGAATCGGGAAACCGGAAATCTCTAAGTCCATTCGCTATATTGCCAATTCCGCAGTAATAAGAAATTTGTAACACTTTCAGGTTCGCTTTCGCCCGTTTGGATGTCTATAATTCGGTCTCCCCTTAGTAGCCGTTCCGGGATTGGTTATCGTGTCTCACAAAGTGCGTCGTCTGCTCTGCCTATTTCTGCGCCATTGTGGTTTGCATCAAGCTTGCCCTGTGGCACTAGCTTGTCTGATATTCTCGTCAATCTTTCCGCTTTCCGCCGCAATGGCCCAGGACCCTTTTCGGGGTTGGCAATGGCAAAATCCATTGCCCCAGGGCAATTCCATAAATGCAATAAAGTTCAGTGCTGACAAAATTCACGGCTGGGCCGTTGGTTCAAATGGCGTTGTACTTTACACAAATAATGGGGGCTTCGATTGGCAGGAGCAGGAGTGTCCGGCTAACACAACGCTTTACGCACTATTTGTGAAAGACCGGTCGCACTCCGTAATTACTGGTGCACGCGGCGTTGTGCTCACGACAAAGAATGGTGGCCGTAAATGGTCCGTGCGGCAAAGCGGAACTCGTGATCATTTATTTGCTGTGACCTTCGCTCCTGACGATCCTTTAATGGGATGGGCTGTGGGCACATTTGGGTCCATCATTGCGACTGCTGACGGTGGCACAACCTGGAAACTACAAGCAAGTCGCACAACAGCGCACCTCTTTTCAATTGCCTTCTCAGACTCTAAAAACGGCATTGCAGTTGGATCACGGGGTACGCTCCTTGTAACCGACAACGGCGGCGTTGATTGGCGGCCGCAAGCTGATCTAACAACCGCTGCTTTAACGGGGGTGACATTTACATCAAGTCGCAAAGCTACCGTCGTCGGTTATCACGGGACGATTTTGCAAACAACCGACGCAGGAGTTACATGGCAACAACTTTCCTCTCTTGTGACGACAGACCTCTATTCAGTCTTCTTTTCGGATGATCTTCATGGATGGGCCGCCGGTGAGAGTGGAGTCGTTCTAACCACGGGCGATGGCGGCAACATTTGGTTGCCAGTAAATGTGAGAACAAACCCTCGCCTTGCCACGCTCTATTTTGCGGACGAGACACTCGGCTGGGCAGCCGGAGCCGATGGACTGGTTTTGCGCACCGATGATGGCGGGCTCTCGTGGCGTCGATTAACTGAAGGTGGCCGCGACAACCTGTCAAATATTTTCTTTATCGATAATTCACATGGTTGGGCCGTCGGAGAACGAGGCCGAATTCTCTTCACGAGTTCAGGCGGCAAGAATTGGACTGTCAGGCCTTCAGGATCCGATGCGTCCTTAAACGCAATTACGTTTGTGAACGAGCAGTCAGGTTGGATCTCGGGGGAGAAGGGGACGATTCTTCATTCCGAAAATGGCGGAGTTACCTGGAGCAAGGTTACAAATCCGGCGAAAGAAGATCTGTTCGGTATCTCATTCGTTTCTCTGACTGAAGGCTGGGCCGTTGGTGCACGAGGCGCTATCTGGCACACCAAAGATGCAGGCACAACGTGGGAGTTTCAACAAACCAACACGTTGAACTGGTTGGAAGATGTCAACTTTGTCGATCCGCAGCACGGAATCGCAGTCGGATCAGGTGGAACAATTCTCCGCACGGAGGATGGCGGAAAGAATTGGAGCCGAGTTGATCGAAACTTGAAAGAGTGGCTTTATGCGGTGACCTTTGCCGACGCTCAGAGAGGTTTTATAGTTGGCGCCCATGGACTGGTTCTGCGAACTGATGATGGAGGCCAGACCTGGAAAGACCTGGAAACAGGAGTGAGCAGTAGCCTGTTCGCGGTGGCGGCTGTGTCGCGAAATGATTTGCTGATCGTCGGAGAACAAGGCAAGATTCTGCACAGTAAAGACGCAGGCGAGACGTGGGAGCTCCAACCTTCTGTGACCAATACATCTCTATTCGCGATCGCTTATCGCGGCGGCACCAACATTTGGATTGCCGGACGGGGCGGAGCAATTCTGAGACGGGTTGATCCGATAGCTACCGTTAATTTGCCGGCAGTCACAAAATTACCGCCCATCCTGCGCGGGTCCGCTAAAGCCGACAATGTCGAGCAGTTCATCGATGAGAAGGACATTCCAAAGGCTGTACCTCCCAAAAAACCCGTCCGTCCTTAAAGTGAGGCAATCTGAGATTAGTTAGATTCGCACGGGGTGTTCCTTAGCGTAAGAGTAGGCTGTAAATGCGGCGACGAGATGGCAGATCCACCCGAGCGTGCCACCAGTCCCGAGCCAGAATCCGGGAGTGAAAATCAGCCAAAGAATACCCGCGAGAATGCGGCCGTTATATAGTTGACCTACTCCGGGAATTATTAGACTCAAAACACCTGCTAACACTGGATCGCGCATCTTTTTGTGAACCTCCTAAGTAATGCAATTCCAATACGAAAACATTTTGCAGTTGGTTCGCGATCAGGCTTGAAAGGGCCGCGAGGCGAATTTCAATTGGGGTGATGGCGCTTTAAGTCAGGTATACTGAGCCGAACAATTCGCGGACCGTAATCGTAAGGATTGCGGCCGACCTCTCGAAGCGAGGAATCACAGTGTATTGTCCGAGATGTAATCAGTTTGGGTCAGATGATCTGCGCTTCTGTCCGGGGTGTGGGCTCCATCTGACCTACATCATGGATTTGGTGTTGAATAACGGATTACCGGCTTCCACCATTGCGGAGAGCAACAAGTTGATTCCCTTGATGAAGCGTCGAGGAGTCCGAAGGGGAGCGAAAACTCTGTTCGTTGGCGTTTTCCTGATTCCGATAGCGTTAATCTTTTCGATCATTGCCGACTCGCCCGGGCCGCTGGCAATTCCCGCAATAATCTTCTTTATTGGGCTCGCGATTACTCTTTATCAGATCATTTTTGGTGAGCAGCAGCGCTTTGATCCTCGAGATCAGCGGGCGATGATGGGCCGGTCCACCGTTTTTTTTCCCCCTTCGCAGGGCATGCCCGTTCCTGATGAGTTGCGCCGCGCCGACACCTCCGAAATGGTTCGCCCCCCAAGCGTCACCGAACACACCACGAGATTTTTAAAAAAGTAGTGGCGGCGTTCATCTTTGAGTGCCGTCCTACAATTGCACAATTGGAGTTAAAGAAATGAGCGACCGTAAATATCGGCATCGCGGTTATATGGATAGTGATCGCGAGGCTGAACGACCAAAGCCTCAAACAGGACCAAAGCCTGGGCCCAGGCAAGCACCCGGCAGTCATGAAGGCCCTCGCTCGCCTAAAATGATGGCATTTGGCGAGGCGACAAAGTGTTCTGCATGCGGGGCGAAAACGCCGTCAAACATTACCTTCGATAGCACTTGTTCAAACTGTCGGGCTGAATTGCACAGCTGTCGTCAATGCTCGTACTTCGATCCGGGTGCGCATTTCGAATGCAGTAAATCGATCCCTAAGAAAATAGTGAATAAGAATGCGCGGAACACTTGCGAACTCTTCGCACCGCGAACAGTGATCGAGCGCGAAACCTCTTCGAAAGCACCGAATGATCCTCGTCAGGCATTTGCCAAGCTGTTTAAGAAGTAAGCTGGACGTTGCAAGACATTGCGTGCCCTGCGTCTCTTAAACCTTTTGCATCTTTAAAATCCTTTGCCTCAAGTCGCTGACCTCTGCGTCACTCTGCGAGATCTCTGCGTCACTCTGCGTTGAACTCAATGACGTTTCACACAGCGGTTAAGAAATAAACGCAGAGTTACGCAGAGATCTCGCAGAGTTACGCAGAGTCTTTGCCGAAGATCACGTGCTCCTCTTGTTTTCCCATACGTAACAGATTATGATTCCTATGGCCAAGCAATAGGAAGACCAAAAATCCGTATATCATCTCCGGGAAAAAGAACCATAATGGGAAATAAGACTGAGATCTGGCAGGGAACCCTCGCGCTAATGATCCTCAAGACCATAGAAACCCTCGGGCCGCTTCATGGGTATGGTATTGCCCGGCGCATCGAGCAAACCAGCGGCGACCAACTCTCACTCAATTATGGAACGCTCTATCCTTCGTTACTCAAGCTGGAGCAGGAAGGTTCGATTGTGTCTGAATGGGGTGTCTCCGACAACAATCGGAAAGCCAAGTTCTACAAACTTACACGCGCTGGTCGCAAACAACTCGCCAGGGAAACCAGGGAGTGGGACCAGACAACTGCAATACTCGCTAAGTTCCTTACGCCCACGGAGGACCGAACATGAAGGTACTTCGCACATGGTTGCTCAGATTGAGAGGGGTCTTCGCAAAAGATGCACTCGAAAGCGATATTGCCCAGGAGATTGAAAGCCATCTCCAAATGCATATCGACGACAACCTGCGAGCTGGCATGTCTCCAGAAGAAGCAAAACGAGTTGCCGTCATGAAGTTGGGCGGGATCGATGCGACCAAGGAAGCGTACCGTGACCGCAGCACAATACCGATCCTCGAGAGCACCATCCAGGACATCCGTTTCACTCTCCGACAGCTGCGTAAAAATCCTGCGTTCGCAATTACCGCCACCCTAATGGTTGCACTTGGTATCGGCGCCAGCGTGGCAATTTTCGCGTTTGTGGACGCGGCGTTGATCAAACCGCTACCGTACAAGGATCCTTCAAGCATTCTATTCGTGACTGAGACGACACCCGAGATTCCGCGCGCCGCAATCTCATATCCCGACTACCTGGATTGGAAGAGGCTGAACAAAGTCTTCACGTCATTGGATGTCTATGGTCAACGCGGATATCTGGTGAGCACCCAATCCGGAATGGAAATGGTTTTTGGCGCTCGGGTTAGTGATGGTTTCTTCCGAACGCTTGGAGTTAACCCTGTTATCGGTCGCGACTTTTATCACGGTGAGGATTTACCTGAAGCGCCGAACACGGTGATCCTCAGCTATGCCTCATGGCAAAAGCGGTTTGGTGGCCGGCAAGAAGTCGTAGGGCAACCGCTAACCTTAAATGAGCTCCCCTTCGTAATCATCGGAGTGCTGCCGCAAAACTTTCATTTCGCCCCGATGGAAGCAGCGGAGTTTTGGACCACGCTTCATCCGGGCGGCGGCTGTGATTTGCGAAGGAGCTGCCATAGTCTAAATGGAATTGCTCGACTAAAAGAGGGAGTGTCAGCGGATGGTGCGTTGGCCGATCTGATTTTGATCGCAAAGGATCTGGAGCGTCAATATCCGGATTCGAATCGTAATCAGGGCGCGACCGTTGCTCCACTTGCCGAGATAATTGTGGGCCAGGTGCGACCGATTCTCCTGGTTCTGCTGGGCGGCGCCGGCTTGTTACTGTTGATAGCCTGCGTCAATGTCGCAAGTCTATTACTAGTTCGCTCAGAGACTCGGAGGCGTGAGCTCGCGGTGAGACGTGCTCTCGGCGCAACAACCTCGCGTTTGATTAGGCAGTTTGTGACTGAGGGACTAGTCATTGTCGTGGGAGGAAGTTTAGCGGGTCTGTTAGCGTCTCATTGGGCCATGCAAATTCTGGTCTCTCTTATTCCTACCGACATGATGGGTAGCATGCCTTACCTCGAGTCGCTCGGATTCAATGCTCGTGTGCTGATATTTGCCGGTTTGCTTGCAATCTTTGCCGCATTGCTGTTTTCGCTGACCCCAACACTTCGTTTGTGGTCGTTAGATTTGCGCGAAGGCATGGCAGAAGGAAGTCGTGGTTCAGCCGGTCAAGTTTGGCGGCGCGTCGGCTCAAAACTGGTGGTCCTGGAGTTGACGACTGCTATGGTCCTGCTCGTGGGAGCGGGACTTCTCGGGAAGAGTTTTTACCGGTTGTTGCGAGTGGGTACCGGCTTCGAGCCTGAACATTTGATCACGTTGAGGGTTACTGCACCGCGCGGGAGCTACCTTAAAAACGAACAGTCTGTGGCACTTGGTCGACAAGTTGTAGAGCGGCTCAAACGTTTGCCAGGGGTAACATCGGTTGCTCTCACCAGCACTCTACCGGTGAACTTCAACGGAAACACTGATTGGATCAGGTTTGTGGGTCGCGGGTATAACGGAGAGCACAACGAAGTAAACCAGAGACAAGTAAGCTCGGAATACTTTTCGACTCTACAGGCTAAACTGCTACGAGGGCGTAGCTTCGTCGACTCTGAAGATGGCAGCAAGCCTCGTGTCGTAGTTATTAATCAAACGCTCGCGAAGAAGTACTTTTCCGGTGAAGACCCACTGGGTAAACAGATTGGCGATACCAGCCTGAGTCCAGAGTCGATCAAGGAAATCATCGGAGTAGTCGACGATATTAGAGAAGGGCCGCTTGATTCGGAGATCTGGCCGGCTTACTACGGTCCTTTCAATCAGGTTCCTGATTACGATTTTTCCGTTGTGGTTCGCACTGGACAGGCCGAACAGTCTCTCATCCCAACTATCGGTGCGGCCATTCGTGAGATCGACTCGAGGATTAATGTGTCGAATGCAACGACAATGATGGACCGAGTAAACAATTCACCCGCAGTTTATCTACATCGCTCTTCTACATGGTTGGTGGGTGGCTTTGCAGTTGTGGCATTGCTGCTCGGCATTGTTGGACTGTATGGAGTGATCGCGTATTCGGTGAGTCAACGTACTCGTGAGATTGGCGTTCGTATAGCGCTGGGTGCGCAACGGAGTACCGTGTACAGGCTCATCTTTAGAGAGGCGGGAGCTTTGGCGTTGGCCGGTATTGTGATCGGTCTTGGATGCTCCGTGGTCGCGGCTTCACTGATGCGTAAATTGCTCTTTGGCACACCTCCGTGGGATGTGACAACCCTGGTAAGTGTAGCCGGGGTATTGGGTGTTTCGACTTTGTTGGCGAGCTATCTTCCAGCCCGGCGAGCGGCATCGGTGGATCCGATAAAAGCACTGCGCGCGGAATGAAGAGGGGCTTGATCATCCACAGATTACGCATCTCAGAGGGTGGTAGGCCCTATCGGGCAGTGCGAGACTAAGTCAGTACCGAAGCGCGGTAGCGTCGGGTGAACCTTTAGGTAACGTCAAGCAGCTAAAACACGAGTCGCATCCGACGCTACCGCGCTTCGGTACTGACTTGGCCTCAGCACTGTTGAATTCGGTGTAATCTGTGGTGGCCAGCCTCGGAACCTAATTTGGACTTGCCAATCGGTGCGTAGTCAGCCAAGATCAGGACCTGGCTATGTCTCAACAACTGTCTGAACCGACGCACAAAACAAGAATAGAAACAGATTCGATGGGCGAGATTGAAGTGGCCTCTGATAAGTACTGGGGTGCCCAAACTCAACGCTCATTACACCACTTCAATATCGGCGACGATCGTATGCCCCGCGAAATGATTCGCGCCCTGGGTGTGCTCAAAAAAGCCGCCGCCCTCGCAAATCAACAACTCGGTAAACTCTCTCCCGAAAAAGCTTCGTTGATCGTGCAGGCCTGTGAAGAAGTGATGGATGGAAAACTCGATCAACATTTTCCGCTGAGAGTTTGGCAAACCGGTAGCGGCACCCAAACAAACATGAATGCTAACGAGGTCATCTCGAACCGTGCGATCCAGATTGCCGGCGGCGTGATGGGTAGTAAGAAACCAATTCATCCGAACGATGACGTCAACATGTCGCAGTCGTCAAACGATACGTTTCCGACGGCGATGTACATTGCGGCGGCTGAGGAATTGAGTAAGTTGATTCCACGCATCACCGAGTTACATGACGCTATTGATGCCAAGGCAAAAGAGTTTGCAGGTGTAGTCAAGATTGGTCGTACTCATTTACAGGATGCGACCCCTTTGACAGTTGACCAGGAGATGGGTGGTTGGGCCAGCCTTGTTGAGCGCGATGTCGAGCGTTTGAAGCTGGCCTTGCCCGGATTGCTTGAGCTGGCAATTGGCGGCACAGCGGTTGGGACAGGTTTGAATTCGCATCCGGAGTTTGGAAACGAAGCTGCGAAGAAGATTGCAGAGATTACAGGTTTACCATTCAAGTCTCATCCAAATAAATTTGCGGCACTGTCCGCACACGATGAGCTGGTGTTTGCAAGTGGGTCGTTGAAGACGCTTGCGGGTTCGTTGATGAAGATCGCAAATGATGTACGATGGCTGGCTTCCGGTCCGAGATGTGGTTTGGGAGAGTTGATCCTTCCGGAAAACGAACCTGGTTCGTCGATCATGCCGGGTAAGGTGAATCCTACCCAGAGCGAGGCCATGACCATGGTGGCGGTACAGGTGTTTGCAAATGATCTCGCGACGAGTTTTGGTGGTTCGCAGGGCAATTTTGAACTCAATGTTTTCAAGCCCGTGATGATCCACAATTTCCTGCACTCGGTTAGACTTTTAAAGGATGCTACACGGAGTTTTATCGACTTCTGCATTTCCGGAATCGAGCTCAACCGCGATCAGATCGACGAGCATCTCAAAGGCTCGTTGATGTTAGTAACCGCTTTGAATCCGCACATCGGTTATGACAACGCCGCGAAGGTGGCAAAAAACGCTCACAAGAAAAAGATCAGTTTGCGCGAGTCGGCCATCGAGCTTGGTTTGCTCTCTGGTGAAGATTTCGACAGATTGGTCAAGCCCGAGGAAATGACTCACCCGTAAGAACTTGCTGCATATATATTCTTCGCGAGGACGGTGGCGAACGTCCTGGCGAGTCGTTTTGATTGGGAGTAGAGAGTAGTTGCCAGACAAGACAGACAAAGTAAAAGAGAATGTTTCGGGTTCGTGGTATGTCGATTCTTCGTGTATCGATTGTGACGTATGCCGCGACACAGCTCCTGACAATTTCATCAGGTCCGACGAAAACAACTACTCATTCGTTTGTAAGCAGCCTGAAACCTCAGAAGAGACGGTTTTGTGTGAAGAGGCTATGAGTTGTTGTCCGGTGGAAGCGATCGGCAACGATGGCGACGCATAGAGAAGAGGGCGGCAGTCGGGGCTCTTTTATTTTATTGATCATTGGTCACTGATAATTAAATTCCTGACCCCTGACCCCCAGACCGCATCTCTGTGGTAAACCACAGTCGCGATAAGCGAACACACGCATCACTTTCCTATGGTTGCCCTTCCCTCCTGACGTTGGTCCAACGCTAAGAAACCAAACCCTCTCAAGCGCAAAATCTGTTCTACGTTCTTCATAGGAAGACGCAGAACCGACATGCTGTTCACAACTGGCAAATACTGGATATTCCTAACGCTTGTGTTCTTCGGCTATTGGACCGTGGCGCGTAGTCGTCGAGCCTCAGTTATCTTTCTGTTGCTCGCCAGCTATTACTTCTACGCCCTTTGGAACATCAAGTTTGTTTCGCTGTTACTGATAATCTCAACCATAGACTTTCTAACTGCAAGATTTATCGAAATGAGTAGTCGAGCACGATTCCGTAAGGCTCTCCTTTCGATTAGCATCCTGTCGGACATTGGCACTCTATTTATCTTCAAATATTTCAACTTCTTCAGTAGCTCCATCAACCATCTGCTCGAACAGCTCCACATGCAAACGAGGCCCTTCCTCATCCAGGACCTCGTCATTCCTTTGGGCTTATCGTTTATAACCTTCCGATCGTTGAGCTATGTGATTGATGTTTATCGTAAGACTACACCTGCTACAAAACGCTATTTGGATTACCTCGCATTCGTCTCATTCTTTCCGACACTAATCGCTGGACCAGTTGTTCGCGGGCGTGAATTGCTGCCGCAACTGGGTAGTAACAACTTCGAAAGCAAGCAGGCGCTTGATGGAATATTTCTGATCTTGCTCGGACTTATCAAGAAGGTTGCGATTGCGGACCTGATTGCGACGAACCTTGTGGATAGAGTGTTTGATCAACCGCAACTCTATTCGTCAATAGAAACACTGGCGGCGATCTATGGCTATGCATTGCAGATCTACTTTGACTTCTCAGGATACACCGACGTTGCAATCGGATCAGCACTACTTCTGGGAATAAAACTTCCCGAAAACTTTTACTCACCCTACCGCGCACAGAACCTGCGGGAATTCTGGAAGCGTTGGCATATCACGCTTTCAAACTGGCTGTTTGATTATGTCTACATTTCGATAGGTGGACTTCGGAAGAGGCGTTTTAATCTTTATCGCAATCTCGTCTTAACCTTTTTGATTGGCGGACTCTGGCACGGTGCAGCCTGGACGTTTTTGGTTTGGGGCGCACTGCATGGTGTCGGACTCTCAGTTAATCACTGGTGGAACTCTTTTAGAAAGCAGTCACGCTCAACAACAACTCAGAGCCATTGGATTAAGGCTGTTTGCGTCCTGGTGACATTTCATTTTGTATGCCTCACCTGGATTGTTTTCAGGGCCGACAATCTCCAACAAGTGCTGGGTGTTTTGCAGCGCCTGACTGCTTTCCAATTTTCAACCGGTAACTTGCCTGCATCTCTGGCAGTGCTTTTGCTCCTTGCCTACCTCAGTCACTGGATACCTGACCGATGGTTTGCTGCGATTAAAGAAGGGTGGAATTGGTTACCTTCGCCGGCACAGGCCGTGGTGGTCCTCTCGACAGCATTTGGCTTGTATTACGTCTCTGGTGCGGAGGTTCAATTTATTTATGGCAATTTTTGAAAAGTTTATTCCGGGTCTTCATAGATTTGACAAGCACTTGCCCACGAGGAATTCGATTCTCCTGAGTAAGCCGGGTCGAACGCTGGTCCTGGTCTTACTATTCGCATTTACTCCGCTGGCCCTGCCAACGCTTGAGCACAGACTCACGCTCAAGGGCCAGAGCTATCGCGAGATCTTGCCGGATGCTCGGGAGTTGATCGCATTCAGACACCAATCGGCTCCAGCTACAAGTCTTCCCTCATCGCTTGAACCGGGAGAGGCACAGGTGGCGATAAAGCCGGCCGCGGGAACTTGTCGCGATCAACTAATCGAGGATCCTGAGCACACCCTCGATGCGTTTAACGCACATCTCCTGCTCACTGAACAACGGAGCCCGGCAGCCATAACGAGAATAGTTCATTATGGAGATTCACCAATTACCAACGATGGAATAACCGGCACTGTCAGAGAGCTCTTGCAAAAAAGGTTTGGTGATTCGGGCCACGGGTTCATTCTCGTGGATCGACCGTGGGATTGGTACGGCCATCAGTCGATTGAGTTTCAAACTGGCGGCGGCTGGTCCAGCGCTTCATTAATGGCGCCAAAGTCCAGTGATGGCCAGCTCGGGCTGGGTGGCGTCGTTTCCTCCGCGTATGGACCAGGCAAGTGGGCGCAGTATCGGCCTTCAAGCATTGGTTCGACCGGCAAGAAGTTTTCACGAATGGACGTCTATTACCTTGATAAGCCGGGTGGCGGTAGATTCACAGTTTCTGCAAATGGTCGTGAGGAAGTTGTTTCAACAGATTCGACCGAGCAAAAACCTGCGTTCTACCAATTGAGCGCTGCCGAGGGTGTCAGCTCGTTTCAGCTGAGAACGATTGAAGGTGACGTGAGCCTTTATGGTGTCGTGCTCGAAAATGATGATCCGGGAGTCGTGTACGACAGTCTCGGTGTTAATGGAGCATTCGCCGGACTGCTCGCAACTACGATGAATGGACCACACTGGACCGAGCAACTGCAGCACCGGAATCCGAATCTCGTAATCCTCAATTACGGAACCAACGAGAGTGAATATGCTTCAGACGATCAGATGCAGCGCTACGACCGTGAGCTGCGAGAGGTTGTCAATCGGGTTCGTCGAGCTCTGCCAGAAGCTTCGATTCTGATCGTGTCGCCAATGGACCGCGGCAAGCGAGTCCCGGGCGGTCGCGTCGTCACGATGCCTGCAATACCAAAGATAGTTGATATGCAACGGCGAGTAGCCGTTGAAACTCACTGTGCCTTTCTCAATCTCTTTGCGGCCATGGGAGGCGACGGCACCATGGCCCGCTGGCATGAAGGTAAAAAGCATCTTGTTGGTGGAGATCTAACGCACCCGACCGCGGAAGGTGCGCAAACTGTTGGGAATCTCATTTACATGGCCCTGATGGAAGACTACGACAACTTCCGTGAGAAACAGCAGATCGTCAAAAAGTAGATTTATAGTTTGGAGGATAGGAGAATTGTCATGTCATTACCGGTCGCAGTTATTGAGTTTCTGAACCAGAACGCAAGAGCGAATGGCGCGGCCAAGCCTGAGGCTACAGAAGATCTTTTCGCCACGGGAACTCTTGATAGTTTCGCATTAGTCGATTTCATAACGGTGTTGGAAGAACACTGTGAAGTGCAAATTCCGGATAACGAGGTTGTACCGGCGAATTTTCGCACCATCGAAGCAATCGAGAATTACATCGAGTTAAGCCGAAGCTAATCCATGATGCTCAGGGAATAATTTGTTCGCCAGCAGCTTCTCGCTTTAGCTGATCCAGGATGGAACGAATTGCGGCAGCAAAACTACCATTTGGCGCTAACTCCAAATATCTTTCGTAAGCGGTGACGGCTTCCTTAGGCTTTTCCATCTTCTCGTAGGCGGCTCCGAGTAACTGATAGATTACCGGCTCACTCTCCGACAACTGGACGATGGCCTTTTTGTATTCGGCAATTGCTTCGTTAAATTGCCCTTTCTCCTCATACACCCGCGCCAATCCAACATGAGCTTCTGGTTGGAATCCATTGCCTTCCCTGATGGCACGTCGAAAAGAACTGATAGCCTCGTCGTTAAAAGCAGATTCGCGGTAGATGCGTCCTTCCACGGCTGAAGCTTCGGCATAAGCAGGACGAGTGCGGCGCGCGGCGGCTATTTCATCATGAGCTTTGTCAAACTCGTTGAGGTCCATCAGAACTCTCGCGAGTCCGACATGCGCGGCGGGATAAGCATTTCGTATAGCCAAAGCCTCGCGATAGAGATCGGCGGCTTTTTCGCGTGAAGCCTGATCGGTCGATTTCTCTCGTGCTATTTCGGCTTGTTGAAAGAGTAGCTCAGCACGGTCGGTAGTCGGGGGAAGTTTTACTAGAAGGGAACGACGTCCAGTAATTAGAGGGACTGTAGTTTCCTTAAAACCGCTGGCCCTTACTCGAACAGAGTGACGTCCCGGAGAGAGTTTTTTGATTCCGAGATTTCCTTGATTATCGGTAGTCCCCCGACGGATGTCATCAATCCACACAACCGCGTTTGGTTCTGATTGGATGGTTAGCGCAACAGAAGATGTTTGCGCCACCGCCCGAACAACACTGCAGAATAAGAGAATGCAGAGGAATGCATAGGTCGTATGAGTCCTAGAGGTCTTATTTCCATAAGTCCTATTGGTCCTATAGGTCTTATTCTTATAGGTCTCATAGGTCATATAGGTCCTATTCTTCCCTTGGTCCCCCGGAAACCCTTCGCTTCCTAATAGTCGAGTTGGCCTCATTTGAAGGAGAAGCTCCCGGCGTTGGCGACGCCGTCACTGCCCGAGTTCCAACCTCTGGTCGGAAATTCCCTTTTTCATCATATAGACGCTGATACTGAAGCCGGTTTCTCACCACCCCCTGGACGTAGCCCTTAGTCTCTTTAATAGGGACCGCCTCAGCCCATTCATCAATTTCAAAAGGCAATGACGCTTTCCATTGAACTGCTCTGCCAGGTCCCGCATTGTAAGCGGCTGCCACATATTCAATTCTGCCGAACTTATTGATCTGATCTCTCAAGTAGGCAGTGCCCAACTGAATATTCAATCGAGGTTCGAGAATCGACTCGGAAGTTATCTCCCTACCCATTCCATACTTTCGCGCCGTAAGCCTTCCTGTCGGTACCAGGACCTGCATCAGCCCGTATGCATTTGCCGATGAGCGGGCCCGCGCACTGAAGATCGTTTCCAGCCGGATTAGGCCTGCGACTTGATAAGGATCGAGATTACGACTGCGGGACTCCTGCACAATGA
>DASROI010000264.1:0-2817 GCA_035646955.1 Pyrinomonadaceae bacterium | reverse complement strand
GAAGAACAGGCGCGAGATAATCGCAGCGCGCTTGAGTCGTCGTGACATGATAAAGGCTGGTCTCCTAACTAGCGCCGGTTACCTGATCCACAAAAATGGTTTGAGCGCACGCGCTCAGTTCAGCGGAAGCGACTGCGATCGCAGATGGTGGGATGGATCTGGCGGGAATGGTACGCCGGTAAGCCCGCCAACGACCCCGTTTGTCGAGCCACTGCCCATTCCGCCAATCGCTCAAACAGTCCCAGCGCTTAGCCCCGCGCCAACGGTGGCGCCAAACACTGCCGCCGGCGAGGCGCGAACACGCAACCATCAGGCCTTGACCACTCTTGCGCCGGTCAAGTTTTATGAGGTGCATCAGAGGGAGCAGTTGATTAGTATGCATCCGGAGCTGCCGTTACAGAGACTTTGGACCTTTAACGGCACGGTGCCGGGACAGACCTATGTGGCGCGCTACGGTGAGCCAATTCTGGTTCGTAACTTCAACGATTTGCCAAACGACAATGGAGGTTTTGGTCTGCAATCCGTTTCAACTCACCTCCACAACGGCCACACTCCGTCTGAATCAGATGGTTTCCCGTGCGACTTCTTTGGGCAGACCAAGTGGTACGACCAGCATTATCCGAACGTCCTCGCCGGATTCGCCTCGAGTCATCCGCCGCTGGGGGACATCAACGAGTCGATGAGCACGCTCTGGTATCACGATCACCGCGTAGACTTCACGGCACAGAACGTCTACAAGGGCCTCGCCGGTTTTTACTTGCTCTTTAATCAGTTTGACACCGGCGACGAAACCACGGGCTTTCGCCTTCCAAGCTTCCCCAACTTCGACATTCCGATGATGTTCAACGACAAGAACTTCGATCCAGACGATGGCTCGCTGGCCTTCGACCTGGCCAACCGTGACGGCATTCTGGGAGACAAGTTTCTTGTTAACGGAAAGATACAACCTTTCTTTGAGGTCAAGCGGCGACGCTATCGTTTCCGTTGGCTTAACGCCGGACCGTCCCGCTTCTACCGGATGTATCTTACGAAGTCGAATCTAACGAACCATCCGTTTTGGGTGATTTCGAACGACGGCAATCTGTTGCTCCACCCGGTGCAAACAACCACCGGCCTCATGATGGGAGTTGCCGAGCGCATGGATGTGATCGTGGACTTCTCGTCATTCGCTGCGGGAAGCATTATTCACATCGAAAACCGTCTCGAACAATGCGATGGAGCAGGACCAACCAACAATATTCTGGCTGCAGGTCAGGGCAACAAGATGCTCCAGTTCCGCGTGGTTTCGGATCCCGTGACAGACAACAGCGTCGATCCTGCTACGAACCCCACCTTCTACCAGGTGCCAACGAGGGTTACAGAACGGATCAGGCGCTGCTTCAAGTTCGATCGTCGGAATGGTCAATGGGTGATAAATGACAAACTCTTTGACTGTAACGATGTTCGCTTCAGGGTCAAACGTAATACTGCGGAGATCTGGGAACTTGACGGTGGATTCGATTGGTCGCATCCGGTCCACATTCACTTCGAGGAACACCAGGTTCTAAAACGCAATGGCCAAACACCGACTTTGATCGAAAGAGGCCGCAAAGACGTCATACGACTTGGTGAAAACGACGACGTGGAGATCTATTTCCGCTTCCGCGACTTTGTGGGGCGCTACCCGATGCATTGCCACAACACGATTCACGAGGACCACGCGATGATGCTCAGGTTTGATATCGACGACGTGGGCAACAACAACGAAAACGACTGTGGCTTCCGCCGCTAAGAATTGAAAGGAGAGAAAGACAATGCCAGACGTCAACAGAAGAAAGCTGCTGGCTACGTTGGCGGTAGCGCCTCTCGCCGCTGGGGTGGTGGGGCGAGCAGCCAGTTCGGATGATAAGTTCAAGGTCGCAGAATCTTCACGCGCTAAACTCCAGAAGCGTTATTTCCCGAACTTCGAGCTGACCACACACGAAGGCAAGAAGGTCCGCTTTTATGAAGATCTGATCAAAGACAAGATCGTCGTGATCAACTTCATGTACGTGAAGTGTGAAGGGGTCTGCATGCCCGTGACTATGAATTTAAAGAAGGTTCAAAACCTGCTGGGGCGCCGAATCGGACGTGATATCTTCATGTATTCGATTACGCTAAAACCTGAGGAGGACACGCCCACCGCATTAAAACGTTATGTGCATGCGCACAAAATCCAGCCGGGTTGGACATTTCTGACGGGCAAGCCTGAGGAGATCAACACCCTTCGGCGGAGCCTTGGCTTCAAGGATGCAAAAGCCAAGCTTGACAAAGACTTGACCAACCACACAGGAATGGTTAAGTACGGCAATGAAGCCCGAGAGTGGTGGGCGATGTTTCCTGGGGAGGCGAATGCTCCTTGGATTGTCGAGTGCATTCTATGGATGGAAGGTCCTAATGCGGAAACAATTCCTGAAGCAGGTCAAAGCCAACCCAAGGGGAATGACTCGGGACACAATCATTCGAAGGTACGTAACAAAGGGTAAAAGGCTGAAACTCGGAGGGGGGTACAGAAATGAATGCGAAACATCGTGCAGGTTGTCGATTGTTCGAGATTCTGTCCCCCTTGGTGTTTGCGATACTCATCTGGAGCCTCGGTCTAACGCAGACACAGTCAAACCTTACCAAGAATTCGCCAGTCGAAGCGAATCAAACAACCGATTTCGCGGTTGGCAGAAGCCCCGATGCGATCCTCTTTGACGGAACGAACATTTGGGTTGCAAATCAACTTGGCGATAACTTGATGAAACTTAACGCGAGCGACGGGTCAAACCTCGGTACCTTCCCGACAGGAACCAG
>DASROI010000263.1:0-6032 GCA_035646955.1 Pyrinomonadaceae bacterium | reverse complement strand
GGTCAGCTGTCGGTATTGCTGCTCGATCCGTCAAGCGAATGACCGGTGGGAATTGTATTTGTTCGCCGGCGACACCTGCGTGTGATGCCGGCGATTGAGTACTAACAAGGATGACCGGCTTCTTTGCCAGGTTCTCGATTGAAAAAGTTTGTCCCGCCTTCACGTAGATTCCGGTTTGAGAGGTAACTTCAAAGGATCTCTGGTCGATACTTAAAGAGCAGTAATCGGACCACGCTTGCGATCCATCGAAATTTTCTAACACATACAGAACTTCATCTGACTCATCGTTTTTGAGCAAAGGTGATTGGCCCTGGCCAAATTCCATGACGCGCATTGAAATCGCGTTAGCTCCGGTATCGCGACTTATCTGCGACCAAATCTTGAGAGAGCCGCCTATCTGTGCGGAACCTTCGTTCATCTCTGAAACACGGCAGCCTCCAGCCAGCACCACAGCCATGAACGATTCTCCTAGCCTTTGTTCAGTGAGAAATGATCGACGAGAAACAGATCAGCCTTGCTCAACTTTAACGCCGCGCCAAAAGGCAATCCGATTCTTGATCTCCGCGGCGGCAGGCTTCGGCTCCGGGTAATACCAGGCTGCATCTTTGTTCACCTCGCCATTTACAGCAACGTCGTAATAGCTGGCCTCGCCCTTCCACGGACAAGTTGAGTGAGTAGTGCTCTCTTTGAAATATGACTTGTTGATTGCGTCAGGCGGAAAATAGTGATTGCCCTCCACCACGATTGTGTCGTCACTATTAGCTATTTCCACGCCATTCCAGATTGCTTTCATAATTCCTCGTCTCTTGTTCGAAGTGTTGTGGTGCTCCCAATTCCTCTCAAGGGAGAATGCCTTCGGGAACCACAAGCGGATGAATATCCAAAGCGAGTCGTCCGGCCTGAACTGCCGGATCTGTGGCTGCAAGTTCTCGCGCTTCTTCAATTGAACCAACTTTAAAGATGAAGATGCCTCGCAGGGTCCCGTCATCTCCGAAAGGACCAGCGACGACCAGCTTCTTCATCTGGGCCAACCGCATGATATTTGCCAGATGGGCTTTTTGCAGTTCCTCAGTGGCCGGAGTTTTTTCGGGTGTCCACTTATCACCTTTTCTCAGGAAAGCGAGATACGCCGTGGTCATTTTGTCTGGAGTAGTGGTGGGTTTCATAACGTCCTCTGACCACCAGGGATGCATTTCGACAACAACTACACCAGAGGCTACAGCTGGATCAGCCTTTACCCAGTCGTTCGCTTCGCCGGCGTTCTTGGCCCGCAGAACGTAAACGCCAACGAGATCCTTATCGTCTTTCACTGCTCCGAAGACTACAGCCTTGTTTGAGCTCAGCAGCGAGCGAGCATATTCGTGATGCGTCTTGATCGCAGGCGATTCGGTGGACCAATTGGGCCCACGTTTGAGTAGGGCCATCTGAAACTGGATCAACTTGTGCTCGGGCTCACTCTTTTTTTCCTGGCCTTGAATGTGAAGTGCAAATAACGCGGTGAAACAAACGATTAAAAGCCTTTTCATTCTTTCCGGCATAGTTCGGTTCTCCAAGCAAAGATGGAAAGCGTTTTCAGGGAGACCGCGATTATATATCTCTCGAATTCTTTAAGGCCAATTTACGTCATAAAGCGTCTTTTAATTGTAGGGGCGTCCCTCCGTGGGCGCCCTTCAGCCGTCTTGAGTGGGTCGGCATCAGGCGGGAAGTAAGACGGGGCGAGTAGGTACCGCGAAGCGAAGCAACCGGATGCCTCAATAAGCGACAGTGAGAATCAAGCGAAATTGAGTGAGGCATCCAGTCGCTTCGCTCGCGGTACCGTACCCGCCCCGTCTTGGGAGCAAGAAGAACGCTCCTATAATTAGGTGAAACGTTTGAGGCGAAAACTGCACCTAATCAGTTAGCGAGCAAAAAGACTCGTATCTCATTCCGCCTTTTTGACCAAAAGCAGCGGTGGTAACATCTCCAGAGCTTGATTTCGAGGTAGGTAAAATGCACCGACCGTCCCTTATTGCACTAATAATACTGCTAATCTCAATTACGACCGGCCAGGCTCTAGCTCAAGAACCGGCCCCACAAGCTTCGGCTTCACCCTCTGCGGAAGATATCGAAAAGCAAAAAGCGGAACGTGAACGCAATGCTCTACGACTACTTGACCAGGTAATTGACGAAGTACAGTCGCTTCGCCTGGCAGAAAATCGTGTTCGAATTCAGATCAGTGCGGCCGACATGCTCTGGGAGCGCAATCAACCTCGAGCCCGCACTCTTTTTACTCAAGCCGCAGATGGGGTCGCAGAACTGGGGCGAAATGATCAGAATCAAAATAATCGCCGCGGGTCGAACTCTGACCGAAGTGCATTGCAACTCCGACAGGAATTGGTTTTAGCGGTAGCCAGACATGATGCTCCATTAGCCTATCAGTTGCTCGCTGCGACTAAGCCTCCAGTCAACCCGCAAGCTGTTCCCGATAATCGCAATCCGCGAATTCCGTTCAACGCTGAGGATAATCTTGAACAAGTACTGCTAGGGCGGGTTGCTTCGCTCGATCCAAAAATGGCGGGCCAGAACGCCGAGCAAATGATGGACAAGGGGCAATTTCCGCGAGCCCTGCCGGAAGTCATCAATCAACTCCAAAAGCAGGATGCTGACGCAGCGGCGAAGTTGACTGACAAGACTATTAAGAAACTTCAATCGGCTAATCTGCTCACCAATAATGACGCGAGCAGCCTGGCCGTAATGATGTTAATAGTTGGACCAAAAACTGCGAGCATCACAACGTCTGCCGACAACGGCACGACATCCAATCTCCCTGTCTCGGGAAGGCTGACAGGTGTTCTGGACCAGGCCGCTTACACAGACTTGCTTTCGACGGTGGTTGACGCCGCACTAAAAGCCCAGGTCCAACCCCGTTCCAACCAGGTTCCACAGCGTCGCATGGGAGGAGTTGGACCAGGATCGGCGCAACCAGCTTCGCCTCTAACCGATGCCCAGCTCGAACAAAACGGTGCGCGCAGACTGTTGTCAAGTTTGCAAGCAACGCTCTCCAACGTAGACCAATATCTTCCCGCAAAGGCCTCGCAGTTACGTCAGAAACTTGCTGATTTGGGTATGGCAGATTCGTCGCGACAGAACTTTAGCCAGGCGCTGAGTGTGCTTCAGCAAGGGAACGCAAACGTAGATTCCCTGGTGCAGGCCGCATCTTCTGCTCCGCCACAGATGCAGTCGCGTCTGTATCAACAGGCTGCTTATAAGGCCATCGAGGATGGTGACACCGATCGTGCGCGACAAATCGCGACCAGTTATTTACGAGACAATCAACGTGACGAGGTGATCAGAAGAATCGATGCTCGCGATATCATCAAGAAGGCTGAGGGAGCGCAGCTTGACGAAATCAGATTGACCCTGGGACGCCTCCAGTCTGATAGCGAACGTATCGATCTCCTCGTTTCGGTTGCGACTGGCTTGCAGACCACAAACCCGAAGGTGGCTGCGCAATTGTTGGACGAAGCGAAACAACTGGCCGGACGTCGTGCCACCAACTATGATCAGTTCACTCAGCAACTAAAGGTGGCTCATGCTTTTGCGACGGTGGATCCAGCTCGTAGTTTTGAAGTTCTCGAGCCTGGCATTACTCAGCTGAACGAGTTGCTTGCCGCCGCATCGGTACTCAGTGGTTTTGAAATGAATCTATTCAGAGACGGTGAAATGTCTTTCCAGGGTGGCTCGGGTCTAACGGCAACGATCAATCGTTATGGTCAGGAGCTGGCGTTCCTGGCTAAGTCGGATTTCGATCGCGCGGAGCTCTTGACCGGCAGATTTCAATTCACGGAACCAAGAATCATGACGCGTCTCGCAATCGTTCAAGGTTTACTTGGCGCGCAGAGCCCGCAAAACAATTTCAACTTCCAACGTAATATCGGTCAATCGATGTTCACTCGTCAGGATTAATACTTCACGCCTTACAAAACTTTATTAGAGAAAAGATCGGTTGCGTACAAACCAAGCCTGTAGCACTCTAATTGCTTTCAGTCTCATGCTATTGTTCTGTCTGCATTGTTTTAGGACTATGCCGGCTTCAACGTTTGCGATGGGAATATAAATGAGACTACAAACGCAGGATTCGGGAAAGTTGACTGAGAAGCCACAAACTCCGCCAAAAACACCATACGATCCGCTTGAACCAGATGAACCGGTCCCGGGCATTCCGTTGCCTCCTGATTCGAGTCCACAACCACCGGCGCCCATTACCGAGCCGGGTCAACCGGAGCCGATAAAAGATCCGACACCTACTGGACCCGCACGGCTCAGCGGCGAAAATTGATTATCAAACTGCTTTGAATCTGCCAGTCCATTTTTTGGCCATAAGCCTCTCTGTATCTATCTTCAGATTCTTTAGACGGATGGGGGCTTTTGGTCTGTTTCTGCTGAGCGCGCTCGACTCGTCATTTCTGTTCCTTCCGTTCGGTAACGATGTGTTGTTAATAGCTCTAGTTAGTTCCGAACGAACGGGTCCAACATGGATCCTCTACGTTCTGGTGTCTGCAGTTGGGAGTTTGGTTGGGGTTTTCTTAATTGATCTAATCATGCGGAAAACCGGTGAGAAGGGGCTGGAGAGGTTTATTGGACCAAAGAGACTGGAAAAGTTAAGAGACAAAATGGAGAACAAAGCTGGGATAACGGTGTTTGTTTCTACGTTAATGCCCCCGCCGTTTCCGTTTACGCCCGTAGTTATGACTGCGTCAGCGCTGCAATGCCCGAGACTAAAACTATTCGGAGCCGTTTTTGCCGGTCGACTAATCAGGTTTACGGTGGAAGCGCTACTGGCGCTCTATTTTGGAAGACGAGTCATTCGATACATAAATTCGGAATGGTTCGCTTACTTTATCTATGTCTTGATGGCTATCGCTTTGATTGGTAGCGCCTTTAGTGCTTTGAAATGGCTTAGTCAAAAGAGGCAGCTTGCCTGATGCAAGATTCGTTGCTGAGGCTGGTGAATCTATTGCGCACATAAGAAGGACTGTTTAGACCATCTTTTTGTTCGTTTTAAGACTTTATGAGTAAAAAACCCGAAAAATTCACGATTCAAAATTCGACCGCTTTGAGTGTAGAATCCGCTAGAGATTCTCGAAGGAGCCGAAAGCATGCCAGAGAGACGTGGCGTTCAAGCCACTGAAGAGATAAAGGCCGAGTGGTCCAAGGCCTACAAGGTTTACCTCAAAGCGCCGGGAGACCGATTCGATAAGAAGAAAGATCGAACGGCCCGGATCGACTTCGTCGCGCAGGAGATGAAGCTGACTCGCAAGCAAGCCAAACGCAGGATCCGAAATTTCGAGGCGTGGCAGCGAAACATCAAAAAAGGGATCGTCAACCCTTAAGCGCGATCGCTAAGTAATTCTGAAAACAATTAGCCGCATTCCTCACATGGTGGTCGTTGGGAGTGTTTAGACTCACTGTGTGAACAGCAGTCGTGTGTTTCGAGTTTACTACGGTTTTCTAAACGGTCGCGTCACTTCTTCAATTGCCTGGTCCAACTGACTAATTCTTCCAGAAGTTGTCGGATCAACTTCTGCGCGACCTCGTCGATCAAGCGCCCTTGATCATCAAAACGTTTGTGAGCGTTCGAAATCATTACTTCCGGTTGATTGACGGCATGCATGTTAAGAAACACAAACATCTGTCGCAGGTGATATTGAGCTCGAGCTGTACCCAGCGCACCTATGGAAGCGCCCATTACGGCTACCGGCTTGCCGGTCCATGCGCTGTCCCCGTAGGGACGTGAGGCCCAATCGATAGCGTTTTTTAAGACGCCGGGTACTGAATAATTGTACTCAGGGGTTACAAAAAGAATCGCGTCAGCGTTTCGGATTCGACTCTTCAAGTCGATAACTTTTTCGGGTGGGTTTGCTTCGTCGTCCTGGTTGAAGCCAGGCAGGCCATTAATATCGAAGGTCTCTAAACTAGCATTATCCGGGAGCAGATTC
The DNA here is from genome assembly GCA_035646955.1 of Pyrinomonadaceae bacterium. Classification (GTDB taxonomy): domain Bacteria; phylum Acidobacteriota; class Blastocatellia; order Pyrinomonadales; family Pyrinomonadaceae; genus PSRF01. The sequence goes on along the minus strand of DASROI010000263.1, from coordinate 54 downwards.
TGGGCAGCCCGCAATGCCAAATGGTTGAAAGAACCCTTGCGCAAACTACCTGCA
>DASROI010000262.1:0-24969 GCA_035646955.1 Pyrinomonadaceae bacterium | reverse complement strand
GGTCTGGGCAAACGCGCTAATGGCGAACGTCGCAGTGCATATTGGCAGGCCTAAGATGATCAGCTTCTTTCTTAGAGGTTTCATTCCTTAGTCTCCTTCTGAATTTTCGGAAAGACCTTTGCAATTCTCGCTGACTCAAATTGGCGAATAATTTCTTCCGCTTTGAGACAGCTTTAAGGTCTTGATCAGGATTCTCTGCGCGGAAAGAAATGATTCGAATGATCGCTAAGAGCAAGGCTGGTGCCGCGAGGAATCTTATGAGACTTATCTCGAAAACAAGTGGTTTTGCTGGGGAATACTATCTTTAGACATGCAGGGAAGGGCGACAAAATTGTCGTTTTAATAAATTCAGCAAACGTTTTTGTCGGTCATCAGCTGAGGATCGGAGTCGAGGGAAGTCCCCAAACAACCGGCGAAGAAGCAAACTGACGCCCTTTGAGGGAAAGCCCACTTTGAAGCATGCAATTCACGCCCGACTCAAAATGCTCTGCGAGGCAGTTACTGTAAGGAACACAAGATAAATCGGGATTGGATGGGATTCGCCATACGCTTTTGTCTGTCGAACAGCCCCGTCCTACAAATATGTAGGCTGCAATTTACCGATTGCGTTGAGGATACGTAGACTCTCGAGCGCTTAGTACACTACAGCGAGCGCAGCGACCGGATGGCAAACTCAACGGGTCGTCCCTAACGAGGTTGAGTGCAGCATCCGGTCGCTACGCTCGCGGTACTCTACACAAAGAAACCACTCATCAAGGTGCAGCAATCCGGCTGCGCTGGCGGTACCCTATCAAAGAGTTCTGTTGACGAATGACTTTTGTTGGGCGTATAAGTAATTGTCTTCAATGGTAATCAAGCATAACAGCTCAGCGTTCGCTCTGGCCGCCAAAGGTAACTGCGGTTGCGCGTGTATGTGTTGTCCGTTGTTCCGCGGGCGGAGCGAGTGTATGCCATAGAAGTTTTCTCATTACTATGAATGCAAACGCGGCCGCTCAAGTCGAGCGGCTTTTTTGTTTTTGTACGCCGAGTAAAAAGTAGCTGAGGTTCCGAGAAAGCGTGTTGCGATGAAAGTTGAAATTGATGACCGAAGCCTGTTACCTGCCGATATCGTCGCCGAACTGGACCACTATGAAGCACAGATCAAGCGCTATCGGCTAAATGAATTAGATGAGACCAAAATGCAGAAACTTCGTCTGCACTTTGGAACTTATGCGCAGCGTCAAGAAGGTGTTCAGATGCAGCGCATCAAAATCCCGGGTGGTCTGCTGCGCTCAGATCAGCTGATTCGTCTGGCGGATGCCGCGGATATATATGGGAGCGGCTTCATCCATTTCACTACTCGTGAAGACGCCCAGATCTATTACGTAAAACTCGAAGAAGTTCCTGACCTGTTACGCTTCCTCGCTGCTGCCGAAATCACCACACGTGAAGCCTGCGGTAACACAGTGCGAAATATCACTTCATGTTATCGAGCTGGCACGGCTGCTGATGAAGCCTTCAATGTGCTCCCTTACGCGCAGGCTTTATTTCAGTTTCTAGTCCGCAATAAGTGGAACCAGAATCTTGGTAGAAAATTTAAGATTGCGTTTGAAGGTTGCAGTGAAGACCATTCGCGCTTGCGAATTCATGACCTTGGTTTCTGGGCGGTGACTCGAACTCGAGACGGCCAGACGCAACCAGGTTTCCGAGTCTTTCTCGGTGGCGGATTAGGCGCAGCACCTCACCTGGCCCGTCTCTACACAGATTTTCTTCCTTCCGATGAACTGTTCAATCTGGTGGCTGCGGCGCTGCGGTTATTCGATAGGTACGGCGAGCGTAAGGCTCGGATGAAAGCTCGCATGAAGTTCTTGATTGAGACGATGGGCTGGGAGAAGTTTTGCAACGCGCTCGACGACGAACGCAGCCTGGTTGGACCAATTATTCAGGATGAGTACTTCGAGAGCGCACAGTCTGTCGAATCGGTAAGTCATAACGCTCGAAGAAATGGGCTGAATGTACTCAGTGCAAGAGTTGAGAACGATAATTTCAAGTCCTGGGCCCAGGAGTCAGTAATTGCACACTCAAATTCATCATTCCGTGGAGTGCATGTTCGCATAAAACTAGGTGACTTGACCTCGGAGCGTGCGCGAAAACTGGCTCAGATTGCGGAACGGTTTTCCGCAAGTCAGTTGAGAATCTCAGTAGAGCAAAACATCTATCTGCCTTGGGTACCGCAGGATGAACTCTTAGATCTCTATGCGAATCTCTGCGAAGTGTCGCTTGCCGATAGAGGGGTCGGAACGATTGCGGACGTCACCACTTGTCCCGGTTCTGATACTTGCCGGCTTGGGATCGCCTCGGCAAAAGGTTTGGGTAGCGCGCTCGACGAAGCATTCAATGCTTCGATGCGCGAATACGTCGATACAGTGGGACCTCTAAAAATAAAAATCTCAGGGTGTCCAAATGGGTGTGCGCAACATGCGATAGCGAATATCGGATTTTACTCGGCGGCTCTTAGTCATGACGACCATGTCGTGCCGGCGCATTTTGTGACTGTAGGTGGCCAGGCTCACGGATTGGAAACACAGTTCGGCCAGTTACTTGGCAAGTTTCCCGCGAAGAATTGTGTTCAGTTGACAAAGACTCTGCTTGCTCATTTTGAGGCAGAGAAAATTTCTGGAGAAACATTCAACGAATTTGTTGGTCGCTTGGGTATTCAGCGCCTGAAGGGCATCACTGAGTCTCTGCAGCATGTTCCATCTTTTGAGGATGATCCTTCTTTCTTCGAGGACTATGGACACGAACACGAACGTTTTGCGGTTCGAAGGGGAATTAAGGGTGAGTGTGCCGGTTCAACGGTCGCAGAAAAGGTTCCCCTGATTGAAACTGCGTTCGAGTGGTTGGACCAGGCCGAGGCCTACTTTTACCACAAAGAGTATTCGCATTCCGTAATAGCCTCTTATGAGGCAGCTGCGGCCGCCGCTCGCGTCCCGTTGTATCAGCGCCTCGTGGATCCGTTTAAATCGGAGGAAGCGCTCTGGGAATTCGAAAATCTCTTTGTTCTAACGGGTGATACAGAAGGTCGCTGGCAAGGTGTTTCGACACGGTTCGAGCGATTGAAATCCAGTGGACTGGAAATGCCTCATGAAGAAATCGCAAAAGAAATCCTGTCCGAAGCTACTAATTTTGTGAGGTACACCTCGGACATACCTCTAAGGGTGTCTGTACACGTAGCATGAGCCATCTCCCGAAAATTGGAATACTCGTCGTCGGTCATGGAAGTCGACGGCGTGAGGCGAACGATGACGTGCGGCGGGCGTCAGATCGCATAGCCGAGTGCGGTTCCTTTCAATTTGTCGAAGCCGCTTTCCTGGAGATCGAACATCCGAATATTAAAGAGGGTGTAGATCGCCTGGTCCACCGTGGTGTCCGGGAGATCGTTGTGCATCCATATTTTCTCTCGCCTGGCAGGCATACTCGGGGCGATATTCCAGTAGAAGTTCAGGCGGCGGCTGATGCTCATCCCGAAGTTACATTTTGGATTAGTGAGCCACTGTCAGCACATCCGCTCGTTATTTCCGCTTCGATAGAACGAATACGAGAAACAATTCGCGCCCAGCCTCAGAAGGAGATGTCCGGCCGAAATCGGGCAAAACCAGGAACAGTCTATCTGGTTGGTGCTGGTCCAGGTGATCCAGAGCTATTAACAATTAGGGCCCACAAGCTGCTTATGTCATGTGATGTTGTGATCTATGACTATCTTGTAAACCCCGACATTCTTTCGCTCCTTCCTCCGGGCGTCGAGCGTGTTTACGTTGGAAAGGTAGGAGGGGGAAGCCAGACTCCGCAGTCAGAGATCAACGCGCTGCTGATTGCGCGTGCGTCAAAAGGGCAACGAGTCGTTCGTCTCAAAGGAGGCGATCCATTTCTTTTCGGACGCGGTGCAGAAGAGGCGGAAGCTTTGCAGGCAGCTGAAATCCCGTTTCAGATTGTGCCGGGCATTAGTTCTGCGCTGGCCGTTCCTGCCTATGCAGGGATTCCGCTAACTCATCGAGATCATTCGTCGTCGGTGACAATATTAAGCGGCGCAAGTGCTAAGGCGGGAACTTATCAACCATCGAACGATCCAGTTGCAGACACGCTCGTAGTCTTGATGGGGGCAAAACATCTTCAGGAGATTGCTGCCGACCTAATCGCCAGGGGTCGGGCGGGCGATACGCCGGTCGCAGTTATACGTTGGGGCTCTTATGAAGGGCAACAGACGTTTATCGGAACACTTGCGACGATTGGGCTGTTGGCCCAGGAGGAAGCGTTGCGTGCGCCTGCCGTGATAGTGATTGGCGAGGTTGTAAAGCTTCGCGAGCGTCTGAAATGGTTTGAAGAGACTCTGAAGAATTCACCCTCGCATGAAGAGCTCGTGAGTGTCTAAACATTCCGAGCCACACTCGCTGCTTTAGCCCAATCAATATCCCTCTCTAACAATTCCTTCTGCGTCCCTCTGCGATTCTCGGCGTCTCTCTGCGTATTTTCTGATCGCCACATATAGAGCTCACGTCGGCTATAGAGGAGCATCGCAGAGGTCCGCAGAGGGACGCAGGGAGCGCCTTTATACTTTTTACGAACTCTTTACCCCACCTTTATAAGCAAAAACGTAATCTCCTTTGTTGACAATTTAGTCAGCTGAATCAATCAGAGTGATTTCCAAATTGAGTTCCAACACGTTCACAGTTGATTCGCCCAAAAAACCGAATTGTCTACCTTTCTGCAATCGGTATCGGAGGAATGGATCGTCTGATTCAGCTTGTGGTAGGAATCAAACAGACAAGTTTGGTATGGGCGTTTATGAGTCTTCGTAGTTCATCCGCACTGCCGCCGCGCTCACGAGGAGAAGTGGGAGCGTTGGGGTGCGGGAATAAATGTGAAACACAGCGCTTCTTCTTACCGGCCAGCTGATTAGTTCGAACGAAGAGCCGCAATTGGGTCGATTTGCGAAGCGCGTCGCGCGGGGAAATAACCGGCTGCCGCTGCGACTACGAGCAGCACTGTTACCGTTCCAATGAATGATGCTGGATCAGTTGCGGTTACGCCGAAAAGTAACCCTGACAGCGCTCGCGTCATAAACCACGAAGCAGTGAGACCGATAACGACTCCGATAATTGCCAGCCGAAGTGTTTGCCGAATTATCCTCATTTGCAGTCTTCGGGCCGACTCTCCGAGTGCCATGCGAATCCCAATTTCCTGCGTACGCTGATGCACTGAATAAGAGATTACTGCGTAAATTCCAAGAGCCGCCAGAATCAAAGCGAACGTAGAAAAACCAGTCAACATCATCACTACAAACCTTCGCGGTGAGGTAGCTTTGTCAACGAGTTGCTGCACGGTTCTAAACTCACTTGTGCCGAGGTTCAAATTAAGCGGCTTCACCGCCGACCGAATCGTTGAGGGAAGACTAGCTCGTGATAGAGTCGTCCGCATTACCAGCTCGACGGCTGCGAAGTCGGTCGTCTGTCGGATAGGTATATACATTTCGTTGCCTGAGTCTTGTTCAACGGTGACGTGCCGCACCCCACCCACGACCCCGACCACACGGCGACCTCCATCCTGGGTGACCATCTGACCAATGGGGTCCTGGCCCGGCCAAAGTCTTCGAGCAAGTGTTTCATTGACGATGATTACTTGTTCACTGTTTGGCGAGTCACGATCCGTAAAGTCTCGCCCGGACAGAATTGGAATTCCCATAGTCTTCAGATATCCATCACTGACAATTCGGACAAACGCTTCGGGATAATTATCTTTGTCATAAACCTGCCCCTTTGCAGCCACACCCCAACTTCGATCACCTTCTAACGGTAGAACGTCGGTCAATCCACTTGACTCTATTCCGGGTGTGCTTTGAACCAGCCGGAGTACCTCGTCAAAGTAAGCATTCCGTTTGGCCTGAGTGCCATATCCGGCGCCCGGCTCGATCCGGATTGTCGCCACTTGCTCTGGCTGAAATCCAAGATCTACGTCAAGCACTCTAAGGAAGCTTCTTAACAGAAGACCCGCGCCGATGAGAAGTAAAGAAGCGAAAGCGATTTCGGTAACGACCAACGAACTGCGGAGCCAGGTATGTTTTCTGGAAGCGCTGGATCCGCGATTACTGTCTTTTAGTGATTCGTTGATACCGCTTGCCGGGACTTGAAGTGCCGGCACTATTCCGATCGTGATTCCTGTTACGAACGCAATTAGGAGGGTGAAGCCGAGCACCACAAGATCAATTTGCAGGTTGGAGAGAAGGGGAATGCTGAGTGCATCCAGCCTGGTCAATATCCGAACGCCGATCAATGCCACCACGACGCCTGTAACTGCGCCTGCACCTGAGAGAACAACGCTCTCAGTCAGCGTCTGTCGAATTAGACGGCTTCTCGCGGCTCCAAGCGCTACTCGGATGGCCATTTCTTTCTGGCGCGATGCATTTCGAGCCAGCAGGAGATTCGATAGGTTCGCACACACTATAAGCATCACGACGGCGACCGCGCAGGCCAGCACAATCAATGCCAGCCGCAAGCGAGACGTAACATGTTCTTTCAAGGGACTAAGTAGTGGTTGAAACTCGTTGCGTTCCGGGTGTTGTTCATGAAGATGTGGTCCAAGAATATTGAACTCGGCCTGTGCGCCTTCGATGGTCGCTCCGGGCTTGAGGCGACCGATGATTGCGGATGTATTACCCATCCGATCCGTCTCGGGCGTTAGCGGGAAAGGAGAGTAGAGATCGACTCGACTACCTGGAGCAAAGACTGAGGCAAAATCAAACGCCGCCGGCATCACTCCAACGACAGTTACCGACCGTTCATTAAGGCGTAAAGTTTTGCCGACGAGGTTTGGATCGGAAGCGAATCGTCGTCGCCATAACGAGTTCGTTACGATGACTGCAGGTGGCCCGTTGATAGCGCACTCGTCTGCACTAAACACACGTCCCAATTGAGGCTCGACTCCAAGTACATGAAAGAAATTTTCCGACACGGGGACAGCTGTTAATCTTTCCGGTTCGCTTTCGCCAGTGAGCTTGCGGTCACCGACGCTGTAGTAGGCGAAATAAGCAGCCATCTCGAGGAATGATTTGTTTGCTTCGCGCGCGTCCAGAAGATTTCCTACCTGGGTAGTTTGTTCAGGCACACTCTTCTTATTCGCAATCCAGACAAGGCTGTTGGCATCTTTAAACGGTAAGGGGCGAAGTAAGAGCGTATTGACTACGCTGAAGATGAGTGCGCTGGCGCCGATCCCCAAACCCATGATCAAAATTGCAAAGACGGCAAACCCAAGATCACGGCGTAGTATTCGGAAGGTAAAACGCAAATCCTGGAGCAGGGTATCGACGATTGGAAGACCCCTGGTTTCGCGATGTTCTTCTCGCAGGCTTGCCACGTTTCCCAACTTCAAGCGAGCTACTCTTTGAGCTTCATCAGGGGTGAGTCCGCGACGAATGTTTTCTTCGACCAGGAGGTAAAGGTGCGATTCGAGTTCGCTATCAAGCTCGCGGTCGTGTTCCTCTTTCCTAAAAAACGCCACGATGCGTGCTTGCAAACGGTTTAATGTACCGAACATTGTTATCTCCCTGGTGTCAGCTGAAGGAGGCGACCGATCACGCCCGAAATCCGTTCCCAGTCTTCAGTCTCAGTCTTGAGCTGCTTTTGACCGGCTTTTGAAATGGAATAAAACTTTGCTTTGCGATTATTTTCAGATGTTCCCCAGGATGCTTTGATCCATTTCTTCTGCAAGAGGCGAACAAGACAGAGATAAATGGTCCCCTGGTTTACCACCAAAGCATTTTCACTAAGTTGCTCAATGCGGCGCGCAATACCATATCCGTGCATTGGTCCCATCGCGTTGAGCGTTTGCAGAACCATAAGATCGAGCGTGCCCTGCATTATTTCGGATCTTATCTCGGTCATTTCGTCTCTCCTGTGGGTTATACAGAGGAGTCTCTCATCGCTCCTGTGGGATGTCAACATAAATCTTGGTTTTCCCTGGCGCTCTGTATGCTTAGGTTCGGCTATTCGTTAAGCTGGTGTCGAGTGAGAAAGTTGCCGGTATTCATAAGCACGCGCTTATAATCAATGCTCATGTTTGGAATCCTGCGAGTCTCTAAAGAAACAATGAAACCATTTATTGTCGGCGTCGCGACTCTTCTGGCCCTGTGGGCATCATCCGATCAAGTTCCCGCGCAACAGACCGAGAAAATCCTCGCCTTTCGTAGCGTAGATGTGTTTGATGGTTCGCGGCTGATTCGGAACACCAATGTGATCGTTCGCGATGGGATGGTTCGGGCCATTGGGCCGGAAATCCCAATTCCTTCAGACGCGGAAGTAATCGATGGCAAGAGGAAAACGCTGCTACCCGGATTCATCGACGCTCATGTGCATCTAGGAACTTCGAATGTGGACCAATTCCTTCGTGATGCTTTGAACTTTGGTGTTACGACCGAACTCGAGATGTGGGGTTCCGAGGCGAGTCTTGCATTAAGGAACAAAATTGCGTCCGCTGCTATCAGGGACCTTGCGGATTTGCGCTCAGCGGGCACCGGAATCACCGTTCCTCGCGGGCACCCGACCCAGATGGGTGGGCCTCCGCTTCCGACTCTTGGTCCAACCGACGATGTGCAGGCATTTGTCGACGCCCGGATCGAGGAAGGTGGGGATTACATCAAGATCATTTACGAACATGCTTTTCCTACTTTAACGAAACAGCAGCTAGAAGACGTGATCAGCGCATCTCACCGGCGAAACAAACTTGTCGTGGTCCATGTGACCACGCAACGTGACGCGCGTGAGGCGATAGCGGCCGGCGCTGATGGTCTAGCTCATATCTTTGCTGATTCAGCGCCCGATCCAGGCTTTGCAAAATTTGCTGCCGAGCACCATGTATTCGTGATAACCACGCTGAGCGTTGTAGAAGCGTTAACCACGACAACGTCAAAACCCTGGTGGCAGGACATCAAAGTTACGCCGTTTATTACCCCATCTATGAAAAGCTCTCTTGAGAGAAGGTTTCCCGCCGGATTCGGCGCAACATTGAAACTTCAGAATGCCCTGGCAACAGTATCTGCTCTTAAAAAGGCCGGCGTCATAGTTCTCGCTGGGACCGATGCTCCGGCTCCGGGGCTAGCCCATGGCCTAAGTCTTCACCACGAGTTGGAGTTGTTGGTGCTTTCAGGTTTGACGCCGCTCGAGGCGCTGGGCGCAGCAACATTCGAACCAGCTCAGGTTTTTGGTTTTCACGACCGCGGTCGTATCGCGGTAGGGACGCGGGCCGATTTGCTCTTAGTCAACGGAGATCCTACTGCCGATATAAAGATGACCCGAGACATAGTCGGAGTATGGAAATTGGGCGTTCGTCTCTCCCGTTATTCAGCCGATGCTAAATGAAATCCTCGCTAGCTTTTATTCATCGCAGGTTGACTCCACATGATCAGACTCTTTGTGCAAAGGCCGCTGGCGATTATTTGCCGATTACACCCAGCCGATTTGCCACGCGGTGATTCATCTCGTATCTTACGGGCCTTGCCGTAAAAACCAGTACGAGGACGGACCGAGATGATTCATCACGCGGTGTCGCTCGCCGGCTTCCTGATTCTCGCGAGCATCGCCTGGCTGCTTTCAAGTGATCGGCGAAGAATTGCATGGAAGACTATTGGCTGGGCGTCCGCTCTCCAGCTTCTTATCGGTCTAATAATCTTTCGCTTTCCTGGTTCACAGCGAATCCTGCTCTGGTTGAATGATGCCGTCCTGGTCCTACTCGGCGCAGCAAAAAGCGGTTCGGTTTTCCTGTTTGGCCCACTGGCGGCAAGCCCTGGAGAGTCTGGCTCCATCGGTTTTATCCTCGTCTTTCAGGTTCTTCCCGTAGTCATTTTCTTTGCCGCATTCACTTCGATGCTCTATCACCTGCGAGTATTGCAGGTTCTGGTCCGACTCTTCGCCAGACTCTTTCATCGCACGATGAAAATCAGTGGCGCCGAATCACTTTCGAGTGCGGCGAATATCTTTGTTGGAATTGAATCAGCGCTCGTCATTCGACCGTATCTCGAGAAAATGACGCGGTCTGAGCTCCTTTTGGTACTAACCACGGGTTTGGCGACGGTAGCTTCCAGTACGCTCGGCGTCTATGTCGCCTTTCTCACCGGTGTTTTTCCACAGATCGCGGGTCACCTGATTTCTGCATCGGTGCTTGCGATCCCCGCTTGCGTCATCGTGTCCAAGTTCATAATTCCTGAAACTGGAACGCCGGAAACACTTGCAGCTGTGCCATCGGAAGACCCAGGCACACAGTCCAAAAATGTGATCGGCGCAATTATCGAAGGTGCCATGGAAGGACTGAAGCTCGCGGCCGGCGTATCCGCGTTACTCATAGCTATCCTCGGAATCGTTGCGCTGATCGATAAGCTGCTTGGTGCGGGCAGTTCTTTGCTAGGGATGACCGAACCACTTTCGCTGGTGAGAATTTTGAGCTGGGGATTTTATCCGTTCGCTTTTCTCCTTGGACTGCCATCTCACGACGTACCAATCGCGGCCCGCTTGCTAGGCGAGCGAGTAATACTGACTGAGGTCTTTTCCTACAATCATCTGGCTCAGGCCATCTCAAGCGGAGAATTAAGCGATCCGCGGTCCGTGGTTATTCTGAGTTACGCTCTGTGTGGCTTTGCTCACGTGGCCGCCATGGCAATCTTTGTAGGTGGCACAGCAGCGCTCGCTCCTTCACGTCGCGATGATCTCGCGAGCCTGGGATTACGAGCATTGTTGGCGGCTACGTTGGCGACGCTGATGACGGGGTGCGTGGCCGGCATCTTCAGTAGTGGTGGCGGAGTGTTACTGGTTAGACCGGTTTAACTACATCTGAGTGAGCGTAGGGTAATGAATCTACAAACGTTCTGCGTCTTCATCTGATCGACCGATCGATGATGCTTAAGTGAGAGGTAGAAACATGCAACAATCTCCTCAGGACTTGCAATTAAAGATTGAGCCGAGAGTTCGCACGCTCCGTACGCTTTGGGTCGGAATGCTGTTCAGCATTCTACTCTACTACGGTTTGACCCTTTTTGTTGGGCCGCTCGAAAATTCGACGCCCAACAGCGCTTTGTCTCTCATTTTCGTTGGGGTCGCAATATCAACGACGCTTATTTCCGTTCCCCTCAAAGCAAACTTGCTGGCTCGGTCAGTTGAACAACAGCAAGTAGGGTTGGTGCAACAAGCGTACATTATCGCTTGGGCTCTAACCGAGGTGGCAGCGCTTTTGGGACTAATCGATTTTTTTCTGACTGGTGATCGTTACTATTACGTCTTGTTCTTGATTTCAGCGGTCGGCCACTTGCTTCACATTCCGCGACGGCAACATCTGTCCGACGCTTGTTTCAAGGGGCCGACGTACTAGTAGTATGCTAAGATTTCACCTTTAGTACTCAAATCAGTATTCGAGACAATCGAGCCAGTGTTGGTCTTTACCGTCTGAAACTAACATTTCTTACTTGAGCGCAGCTGCTTCACCTCAAATGTGATGGGCCTCGCCGAGCTCCAGTGTAGAGAGCTCAGGGCGAAACTCAAAAGTACCCAACCGCTAGACAGATTTCCGTCCACCTTCAACTCAAGCGAATTTGCGAAAAGAAACCCAGGAGGAAACTCCTGATGGGCCTGTATCCGCGCTCGCGTCCGGTTCGACTTAGTGAAAAGCTGCGACAGATCCGTCTCTCGCTTGAGTTATCACAAGACGACATGTTGAAAAGATTGGGACTTGACGAGGCGCGATTTCGTAGCGCGGTCTCAAATTACGAGCATGGCGGAGAACCGGAGCTATACCTCTTATTACGTTATGCGCGATTAATAGACGTCTCCACTGACGTTCTTATTGACGACGAGTTAAATCTTCCTGCAGTTGTGGTTCGTGCTGCCGCCAGAACCGAACGTCTTGAGCTCACAACTCGACGCAGGCCAGGCAGGTTGAAAAAGTAAGCTCCGTATAACCGGCTTTTAGGTAGAAGACCTTTCGCCGCACCTGTAAGCAAAAATTGAGTGATCATTGCCGGGTTAGGTTATAAGCCCTTTCGAGTTTGCGCCACGTTTTTACTTTAGTGAGCGAGTCCCGTCGTGCATAACGCAAACGCTCAGCTTTTATTGAAAGACCAGCGTAGCTGAGGGTAGTTCGCGTCGTCCGTTTCAAACGGACCAGTGTCTCCGGCAAACACTGGTAAGTGCCAATCTTCATCTCACGCATGTGCTTAATGAAATCACCATCCGGAAAAAGCAGTTCGGAGGCAAATACCTCAGCGCCAATCTCAAGAATCTTGTGAGCGTTTGATTGATCGCAATATGAGACCTGGAGGTGGCGATCCGTTAAGAAATGCTTTAACTCGTGGGCCATAGTGAAGACCATGGGATCCTGGGGAAGACCTTTTGCCAAAAGGACAGTAGTGCCAAACTTGTCATCCATAAAAGCGCCGCGCAGGTTTCTGAATTTGTAGGGCCAAATGTCAATTTCGATTCCATTTCGGGCGTAGATATTTCTTAGGTCCCTTTCGGTTACACGCGGCAACAGCAAACCATTTTCCGCTCGAACCTGCCTGGCTAAACGTTTCAGATCTTCATAGTAAGTTTGCGCCTTCATCTCTTTTTACTCCGTCGGCCTGCTTTTGGCCGTTTTTTACCTTTATACATGCTGCGCGCCTTGCGAAATTCGGCGTACTTCCTGAGCTCTTCAATGTCAGTATGGTCGAGCTGGCGGGCGGTGCGCAGCAATGATTTCAAATTGTCGTCGTCTTCCTCGGTTTCCTCCGGTGGAATAAACACCATCATCGATACGCCGAAGAAGCGCGCCAGCTTTTCGACGTCGTGAAGGCTGGGAACATATACTCCGGTTTCCCAGCGCGAGACTGTATTTGCGGCGATACCCAGACTGTTCGCTAACGTTTCCTGCGACAGTCCTTCGCCGTGGTTATAGCTTGTGCGAAGCTCTTTGATCTGTGCTGCGACATGACTTGTGAGGCTCATCTCTACATCCCCTTTTAAAGGATAAGATTAAGACTTTTTTGTTGACTGGAAAATGAGGCGGCAGTATTATAGCGCAACTGGATCAGAACTCAACTCAAAAGATCAGCTCACTCTGATCTGTCCCACGCGTCGACAGTCACACGACTGTTGGTCAATGAAAAAAGCCCCAACTATTTGCAAAAATCTTACTGCCTTTGGGGCGGTACGGAGGAACATGTCTGCTCTTTTTAGGGGTTAGGTGTTATGAATACTTTTAGCTTGCGCAAACGACTATTCCTGTCGCCTGCGTCCACTGGTTCAACTGCATATATACTTGCAGAGGTCGAATCGAGTCATGGCGGCGAGTACAAGTGGGGCCATTACATGTTGAGTCTGGCTGATTGCCGCCAGCGTGTTGACCTGGAATTTTTTATGAGTTCATCGCGAGCGAGACGGCGCAGTCTCGCTAAGATTGATCTATTGATCGAGCAACTGAATATCTTTCGCACCGCCTTACTAACCGAGGCTAAACTTATAGCTGAGCATGAACGTCGAGGGAAAGTGTTGCGTAAGAAAACTTAAACTTGATAACCGCAGATGTCAGAAGCGGTTCTGTCGCATCGAGATCTGCCAGCTTGTCATTAACAGGAGGGCGAAATGAAGACCGCTCGAAGAGCTGCAAAAGACATTGACGAGTACATTGATCGATTTCCTGAAGATGTCCAAAACGTGCTGCATAAGATACGGGCCTTGATTAATGAGGTGGTTCCTGATGCGGAGGAGAAGATTAGTTATCAAATACCCACCTTCACTTTGAATGGAAGCTATTTGATTTATTTTGCTGGTTTTAAGAACCATGTCAGCGTTTACCCCGCACCCAGAGGTACAGAGCAGTTCAAGAAGGAATTAGCGGCTTATGAAGGCGGAAAGGGAACCGTGCGCTTTCCACTCGACCAACCCATCCCGTATGGCTTAATCAAGCGGATCGTCAAGTTTAAAGTGAAAGAAAACAAAGAAAAGGCCAAAGAGAAGCGGAGATAGAGGACTGAATTAAAATTCTTTGCTTACCACCTGGTTTCCTAGTCTGCATTCATTTCAGTCTTAAGCCATGAGCAAGCAAAGCGCCAGTCGCGTTCGACGGTAGCGCGCGAGATACCTAAAAGCTCCGCTATCTCCGTGTTAGTCAAGCCAATAAAGAAGCGACTTTCGACAATTGCCGCCATGCGCTCATCAGTCTGCGCGAGTTTAGTCAGCGCTTCGTCAAGTATGATGAGAGTTTGCGACCGCTCCTGCGCAGCGTCAGCGTCGCCCAGGTCAATATGTTCGGCCCTATTTGCTCTTCTGGCGTAGTCGATTAAGACCTGGCGCATTCGCTTTGCAATTAGTGCATAAAATTGCCTCCTATTATCCCAGCTGATACTTTCCCGAATCAGTTTGATCAGCGCTTCGTTGACCAGGGCGGTTGTTTGCAAGATGTGATTTGGTCTTTCATCGCGCATGTAACTTCGGGCAATCTTTCTCAGTTCATGGTCGACCAGCGGCAACAGCTTTTCCAAAGCTTCGTTATCACCATTACTCCAAGCTTTCAGAAGTTGAGTTATCTCATCCATCGAGTTTCTCCCGGATTTCGACCGGAAAAAGAGATCCCGCATTCAAAAAATCGAAACACGCTGTTAGGCCTTTACAGAATAATGAATTGGCAACCTAAAGCATTACATCCGCATGACTATTTGACATGGCTCCCGACGGTCCAATCTCTATTGTCAGAGATATCACCGGTGTATAGAATGCGCTTCGCAATTAAGACCTATTAGATTTAACGATTCCTTCTTTCGCAATTCGACTTCCCACCGACGGAGACATTCGAATGAAGGTACCGAATTGGGATCGCATTCAAGAAATCTATCATGCTGCATTGGAGGTCCCCCGCTCTGAGCGCAGTTCCTTTGTTGCAAAAGCCGCGGCTGATGATTCGCGTCTCCTGCACAAAGTGAACGCACTTCTTGCCGCCGATAACTCACCAAATGAGTTCCTGCAAACACCCGTCTTCGAACTTGGTTCGATAAGTCTTGCTGAGCCAGGTCTTACTGATCCGCCGGCTGATAGCCTGGAGGGAATGAAGATCGATGGACGTTATCTAGTAGATAGAAAACTCAATAGTGGAGG
Source organism: Pyrinomonadaceae bacterium (assembly GCA_035646955.1). Classification (GTDB taxonomy): domain Bacteria; phylum Acidobacteriota; class Blastocatellia; order Pyrinomonadales; family Pyrinomonadaceae; genus PSRF01. The sequence goes on along the minus strand of DASROI010000262.1, from coordinate 9,829 downwards.
TCACGGTGTCGTCTATCTCGCCAGGGCTTTAGACCTTCACGGTAAGCTTGTGGTTGTAAAAGTCCTGCTGACTTCTTTACTTCATGATTCTTACGCGAGGCAGAAATTTAAACAGGAAGTAGAAGCGCTATCCCGCATCGACCATCCCGGTGTCATTGGTATCATTGACGCCGGAGAGTTGATTGATGGTCGGCCTTATATAGTGATGCGGTTCATTGAAGGTGAAACGTTGAACGCACAAATTCCAGCAGAAGGGATGAATTTGGAACGGGCGGCATCGATTCTGAAACAGATTGGGGAAGCACTTGACCATGTTCATGAAAAGGGAATTTTCCATCGGGACCTTAAACCGCTAAACATAATGGTGAAGGATGACTCGGATGCGGTCGTGCTAATCGACTTTAGCATTGCAAAGGTGAAGGATTCAGTCGTTGGTCCAAGCACCGTTAGCGGTGTTTCAGTAGGGACCGTACTTTACATGTCGCCTGAGCAGCTTAGCGGACAAAAGGTCACTGCGGCGTGCGACATCTATTCGATGGGATTGATAGCATACGAAATGCTTACTGGTCGGCGACCATTCAACCCAGCTTCAGCCGCGCAGTTGCTGGAAATGCAACGTGCAGGTGTAAAGGTGAAGCCGATCAGCCTTAGGCCGTCGCTCCCTCGACGGGCTCAGACTATGATCCTTCGAACTCTGTCATTCTCCCCGCAATCCCGTTACAAGAGCGCCGGTGAATTTGGGAACGACCTGGCAGGCGTTCTGGGAAATGAAAAAGAAGTTCATCAGAATCGCTGGTGGATCCCCATAGCAAGAAAGCAGATCGCATTTATTTGTGCTTTAGTTATTCTGCTGGGCCTGGCGGTAATTGGTATTCTGCTCCTTCGTCGACCACCGCCTCCACCACCGACCCGCTCTTTCACCTACTACCTCACCGTTCAAAAAACCAGGGACGGAAAGGATTACCAGGAACCTTTCAAGTCAAATGGTGAAGACATATTTGACAGTGGAGACAAGTTTCGGCTCACAGTCTCGAGTCCTGAACCTGGTTATGTGTATGTCATTAGCGAAAGCGCACCCGCGTCAAGAGACACGAGTTTTACGATGGTTTATCCGACTCCGATCCAAAACAGCGGATCGGCGACCGTGGGTGCGAACCAACCCATACAGTCTGACTGGATCACATTCCAAGGTCCCGAAGGAGATGAAAATCTCTGGATCCTTTGGTCAATTTCTCCAGTCAGTCAACTGGAGTCCGTTAAGACTGAGGCGTTCACTCAAACGCGCGGAGGTCTGATCGGTAATAGTCTGCTCGAAGTTAAAGAGTTCTTAAGAATTAAGCAATCGGAAGTAGAAGTTAGAGTTACTCACTATAAGAGCAGTCAAACAGCTGTAGTCCGGGGTAAAAACGACCTGTTAGTTACGTTGGCTCAATTTAAACACCGGTAGTTTCCCGCCCTCCGTTTCCAAATCAATCCTTAGCACCAGCTAGTCGGAAAAAAATTTTTCTGACGTGATGGAATTTCGCTCATTTCTGCGCCATGTCAGTTGGGTGATTGATTCAGACGGGTAACTGAGGCTGGCCATTAGAGGAGAATTTAAATGACCAATAAGACCCGCATACTGTTTTTGTCCGCAAATCCCTGGACGACCAGTCGGATTCTCGTAGACGAAGAGGCAAGGGAAATTTTCGAGAGGATTCAGGAGGGCCCATATCGCGAGTGGTTTGAGTTGCACAAGCATACGGCCACTCGGCCGGGCGATCTGCAACGCCTCCTCTTAATGCATCAGCCACACATAGTTCACTTCAGCGGACATGGGTCGAAAAAGCAAAAAATCATTCTGGGCGGTACCCCGGGTCGAGGTAAGACAGTCGAGCGACAGGGTCTGGCGGATCTTTTTGCTCTTTACAACAAGCACGTGCGACTGGTGTTGCTCAATGCCTGCTTCACTAAGACTCAGGCCCGATCAATCTCAGAGGTAATTGATTATTCGGTCGGGACAGGTAAGGGAATTGGCGACAAGGGAGGAGTCGCTTTTGCCGGCGCGTTCTATCGGGCGCTTGGATTCGGTAGATCCATAAGAGAAGCCTTCGAGTCTGCTAAGGCGGAGCTTGGTCTAACGAAGATACCTCGAACACAAGGGATTGAACTCTTTGTTCGCGACGGGATAGCTGAGCACGATGCATTTCCCCAGTTAGGAATTGATCACTGCATCGACGGAGAGACGTTGCAGTTACCCGAGATGTCGCAAGCTCTGCGTGAGTTCGGCGATCGAGTGATGAGAACAGAAAGGCGGGTCACGGTTTTTGAATCCTGCAGTTCGACCTCATACACCAGACGAATTTGGTCCGAGGAGCAATGGGAGTTTGTTGAAGCCCAGGAACTCTAACTACGGGGTTATGGAATCGATTTTAGGCAGAGATTACGTCGGCAGCAGGCGTGGAGCGCCACTTGACGACTCACGCCCGACATCAACGTTTGTGCGAGTGACTGCGGCACCGCACCTTCATAAGGAGACAACCATCATGTCAGTTACAAAGCTTGTGAAACAGCAGCAGCTTCTACGGTTACAGAGTCGATCGACGACTCCTTCTCGAAAGTCTGGCACAAAGAGTGAGGGCACCAGAGCAGGAACATTGGAAGATTGGAGAGAAGGCGGTAAAAAGGCCGGGAAGCCATCGGTTGGCGTTGGTAAAACTGTCCGAGATGGCCGTTAAATCAGGCCAATTTCGCGTCTACCTCATTGAGAAAGGTAGCTCAACCGAGCTACCTTCTCGATGGCGCATTTCCTGGCAAGTCAATGATTAGTCATTGAAGTTCGGGCGCGTACGTGATAAATAAATCGTTCCGTCCAGGCCTCCAGGGAAATCACAGCAGATGCTCTACGCAGGTTAGGATCTCACTTAGGTCTCACCGTCCATGAAACCTGACAATCGGATGCCACCAGGAAAACACAGCCCTTTTACAAGAAGTAGACTGAATCGCTTTGGATTCTTGTTTATCCTGACTCTGCTGTTAGTTAAAGCATTCTCTTCGCCCACACAGACGATCACGATCCAGGCAAATGCGACACAGGATGCAACAATAGAGATCACCCCCGGCTCATCTGTTCGCCGTGAGGTGACGCCCGGTGCGACTGAGGAGTTTGGGATAGCAGCGGGTCGGGGCCAACTCCTTCGGTTCTCACTTGATAAGGGTGACCTCGCGCTTTCAACGGTTTTGTACGATCCGAGTGGCAAAAAACTTCTTGAACGCGTGAGCCAGGACTTCGAGGTGATCAATCTCTCTTTCGCTGTCGACGTAACCGGCATTTATAAAATCTCTGTTCAATCTCGCGAGAAAGGGGGACCTCAACGAGCGTATGAGCTAAAAATTGAAACGCTGACGTCTATCACTCCGCTGGGGCGACAGGAGAGTGAAGCTCAACTGATGTTTGCAAGAGCAGCGTCCTTGCGTGCCGAATGGACTGAGCAGTCACTCCGCCAGGCAATTGCAAAATACGATAGAGCGGCATTGATATTCAGCGGCATCGGGAATTTGTCGAGCGCCTCAAACGCAACACTTAGATCTGGCGACATTAACTTTCTTTTGGGTGAATACTCTGAGTCCCTGAAGCGTTATCAACTCGCTGCTACTCAAGCAGTCAAGGCTGCTGACAGTTTAACTAAGGCCAAAGCGTTGATTCGAATGGGACGCGTCTATTCCTATATCGGCAATAACGATCTGGCCCAAAAAGTACTTAGTGAAGGGTTAAATCTGCTGAACCCGTGTGAGAGTAATAGTAATCCGCTTATTAGAAATGCTTGCGGGTTGGCCCTCAGTAACCTGGCGGAGGTCCATTATGCAAAGGGAGATTTATTAAAGGCCTCAGAACTATTCGAAAGCGCTCGGGTAATATTGTTTGACGATCGAGATAGCGAGGCGAAGGTTCACCTGTTCAAAGCGTACCTGCATGGAAGCATGGGCGAGCCTCTAAAAGCGAAACCCGAAATCACACAAGCCTTAGATCTATATCGCTCGATAAACAATAAGGGCGGCGAAGGACTCGCCCTTACCGCCCTCGGCTTATACCAGTCTTTAAAAACAGATGACGATGGTGCCATTGATTTACATAAACAAGCCATTGCAATCTTTCAGGCTATCGGAGCTCGACACAGCGAGGGAATCGCGCTAAATGCGTTGGGCCAGGTTCACGAGAAGTTGAAGGAGTACGCGATAGCTTTCGATTATTATGAGAAAGCTCTGAAACTCTTTCAAAATATTGGTGCCCTGGACTTAGTGCCGGTCTCCACCTTCAAGCTAGCCAAAATGCAGCGTTCGATGGGCAACCTCGAAGTATCTCTCACTTACTATAACCAATCTTTGAAGCAGAGCCGCGCGGCCAAGAAGGTGCGGACCGAGATCAATGCTCTTAACGAGATGGCGAGCATCTACGCCTCGATGGGTCGAACTGATGAAGCTTTGAAGCAGTATCAGAGAGTCCAGGAATTTTATTCGAGCATGGGAGACCGTCGCGGAGAGGCTCTTGTTTTGAATACCCAGGGAGATTTTTTTCTGAGTCTCGGTCAGAAAGAATTGGCTTTGAAGACTTTCGCAAGAGCGCTGCAGTTCAGCGAGAAAGCCGGTGACAACGACATCTTGATTGCGACGCTCTATAGCCTGTCGCGAGCGCAGCGAGATCGGGGAAAGCTTAATGACGCTCTTGCTTATATCGAGCGTTCCCTACAGCTGATAGAAGACCTTCGGACGAATGTTGGGAGCCCGGAGTTTCGCGCCACCTATTTTTCGGCTTTTCGGAAACATTTCGATTTGTGCATCGACATCCTGATGCAGCTTGAGAAGGAGCAACGTGGCAAAGGCTACTCTGCCAGAGCTTTGATCGTCAGCGAGAAGAGCCGTGCGCGCTCTCTGGTCGACCTTCTTTCCGAATCTCATCCCGCCTCGGGAACTGGACCGACAGAACTGATCGAACGTGAAAGCGCTTTGCGGGGAATGATTCGGGCGATGGCGCAGTACGAATATGAGCTGTCATTGACCAAAACGGATTCGACTCAAGTCGAAGCGGTTGCCAAAGAGTTGACCAGACTGAGATCCGAATATCAGGAGGTTCAGAGACTATTAAGGCAACAAAGACCGCAGGTCGCTTCACTCGCTGATTCAGTTCCCCAGACCGTTGAGCAGATTCAGAGTGTGTTGCGTGATGGTCAAACGATGCTACTCGAGTATTCATTAGGCGAGGAGCGAAGTTATTTGTGGGCAGTGACCCTGGACTCCTTTCAAAGTTACGAGCTACCGCCCCGCAAGGTCATCGAGGATGGCGCCATCGAAATTTATAGTCTGATGACGGCTCGACAGTTGGTTAATACAGAAATCGCCGGCGATTATCGGTCCACGATAGCGGAGTCGGACCGGCTTTTTATCGAGAAGGCTACTAACCTGAGTCAGGTACTACTTGGGCCAGTTGCCACACAACTCGGTCAACAGAGACTCCTCTTAGTGACTGAAGGGGCGCTGCAGTATTTGCCATTTGAAGCCTTACCCGTTCCTCTTGCGCAAAACGAAAATCGCAGTCCCTCAGGCGTTCTGCCATTATTAAAGACTAACGAAATTGTGGAATCGCCATCCATAGCAACGTTAATTGCGATTCGAGCGGAGCAGAATTCTAAACGTTCGCCAGACAGGGTTGTTGCCGTTATTGCCGATCCCGTTTTCAGTCGCAGCGATGAGAGGCTCGGGTCTCGAGCCGCTTCGCCAGCAATGGTCCAGGTGGCGTCGGACCAAACCTCTCCGGGGCCTTCGCTACGGGGTTCGGACGGGAAAGGTCGACCCGCTCGGCTAACTCACGCCTCAGAAGAGGCCAATGCAATTTCAGCAGCAGCGCCTCGTGGATCCGCCTTCGTTGCCAGGGACTTTGAGGCGAGTCGGGAAACTGCTATGAGTTCCCGCATTGGTGAATATCAGATAGTGCACTTTGCAACCCACGGTTTTCTCGACAGTCAGCATCCTGAATTGTCCAGTATTGTGCTCACGATGGTGGACCAAAATGGCGATGAGAAAAATGGCTTAATGCCTCTCTACGATATTTCCAGTTTACGTCTGTCGGCGGAGTTGACAGTTTTGAGCGCTTGTCAGACAGCTCTCGGAAAAGATGTGAAAGGCGAAGGACTCATCGGGCTGACGAACAGTTTCATCTCGGCCGGCTCAAAGAGTGTAATAGCCAGTCTTTGGAAGGTGGATGACCGAGCGACTGCTGCGCTCATGGGTCAACTCTATGCGTCCATGTTGCAGGAAGGTAAGCCCCCGGCGACGGCGCTAAGGCTCGCCAAACTGAAAGTGATGCAGGAGAAACAATGGAGCGCACCTTATTTCTGGGCGGGGTTTGTGTTGCAGGGCGAATACACCAATAGAATTACAGTAGCGCGTAACTCGTGGGTGCGACCGGCCTTGGTGCTCATCTCGTTGGCGACGCTGCTTTTGGTTGGTCTGATCCTGGTTCACAGACGAAGACGGTTGTCGTTGCCTTCAGCACCCCATAGGAGCAACGCCCGTTGAAAGATTTGTACGAAAAGATGCCTCGACATTCGGCAGTTCAACCGGATAGTTTTGACGAAATTTTGGCCTGGCTCAACCCAGATCGTGAGCTGGCCGCGAAGCTGTATGTCCAGCTTCGCCATGACCTCACCAAGATATTCACCTGGAATCGCTGTCTCGATCCAGAAGGACTAACTGACGAAGTCTTTGATCGTGTCGCCAAAAAAGTCCATCAACTAATGCACACCTACGAAGGAGACCCGCGACTCTTTTTTTACGGAGTAGCGCGAAACCTGATCAAGGAAATTCCGAAACGCATGAAGACCCAGGTTTCGTTAGAGGGGTCTGACTTTGCGGCAACGCCTACTCACAAAGCAGAAGACGAAAAAGCAATCCTGAGAGAAGATTGCCTTCAGCTTTGTTTACAAGAGCTTAGTGAGGAAAAACGCGAATTGATTCTCGCGTATTACGCGAAAGAAAAGCAGGCTAAGATCGATCATCGAACCGAAATGGCACAGCGACTTGGCACATCTGTTGAGACATTGAGGGTCAGGGCGCACCGGATTCGCGGCGGTCTTGAGCAATGCATCGAACGTTGCATTAAGAGTAGGTCATCAGCGGAATGAAACGAATCACCTCAAATTTCATTTGTTATGAAGGGTGGGCAGCCTGGAGGCTTTCCCATGAGTGAAAACCCGATAACGGAGGTGAAAATGCGCCAATTCTTATTGGGAACGCTTGACGATATCGAGCGCCAGCAGATTGAGACTCTTTTCATAACGGACCCTTCATCCCGAGAAAGGCTCCTCGCTGCTGAGCAAGACCTGATAGAAGATTATCTGGAAGGCTCCCTCACAACAGCGGATCGAGAAAGTTTCCTGTTGCATTACGCTGACACTCCTGAGCAACTACAAAAGTTAAGAATCACACAAACGGTAAGGGAATGGGCCATCAAGAAAGGAACGGCAGCTGACCGACCAATCGCTACGACCACTATCTGGAATCGTTTGCGAGATATTCTCCAGGGCAGACCCGTTTTTGTTGTTCCGCTTGCAGTTACGGCGATCATTCTGATTGTAATCGCGGCCGTTTGGGTAAATCGCCGTACGGAGCGTAATCACCTTCAGGTGGGTAGTGAGGAAATTGCACGACTCAACGACCCGGCATCTCTGCGACAAACGCCTCCGCTAATGTCTATTGTCGTGCTGTCGCCTTTGTCAGTGAGGAGTGCTGAGAAAGAGGCCGAAGTAGCAAAGCCAGCGACTGGTTCTTTAGTTGAGTTGCGTCTTCTTTGGCTGCAAAAGGAAGATTATCCAAAGTACCAGGCAGTGGTAAGGCGAGTAGGTAGCGACGAGTCTCAAACGGTTCCCGCCCTTTACTCAGACGCAGATCGCAGCGCGATTCGGATGAGACTTCCAGCTCACTTCCTTCGGAGAGGAACTTACCTGGTCGAGTTGAGCGGTATTGACGCCCGCGGCACCGTTGGCCCAACGGAAGAATATAAGTTCATCGTCAGCGGTTGAGTGTAGACTGATTTGTGAATTCCGCTCGCGCTTTCTCCCTGCGTCACTCTGCGGTCCTCAGCGTCTCTCTGTTATTCCATGAATTCAAATCCAGTTGGTCCAACACAAATACTCTGAGGCATTTTAGTAATCCAGCGAAGTTTCAGAAGGTTTTAGGAGGTTTTCTCTGTGAAACAAACCAACAACTTCTTGTTTTTTGACGATGTTTTTATGCGAGGACATTTCAGGGGGCAGTAGGCAGATCGGCAATGCGAGACCGGTCAGTACCGAAACGCGGTAGCATCGGGTGAGTCTCAAAATGCTGACAACTGCTTGCTCCTCGAGACTCACCCGACGCTACCGCGAATCGGTACTGACCAGTCTCGCAACTTGATCGTTTGGTTGCGGCCTAAGCGCGCTGTGCGAACTCGGTGTTTTCGGAGTCTTTGTGGTTTCGGGCCGCAGTTCTAACGACAGTTGCTGTTCTGACTTTGTGTGCGACGGCTAATATTTTGCATCGCTTCGGCCGCCATGTTGAAAGCCAGGTTGATCGAGCCACCTTTTTTGCCGGCACTCAAATCTCCGATCAGGTACAGTCCACCAATACTGGTTTCGTATCCTTCCTTGATTACTGGAGCCGTACCTTCAAAAGCAATTCCGATGGCCTTCAGGAAATTGGTTGGTGTTGTGCCGCCCAGCGCGTAAATGATGTGGTCCACACTCAGTGGTTTAAGTTCGCTCTCTTCAAACACAGCCAGCGCTCGACCATCCGGCCCATCCTGTAGCTCTTTAATGTTACTCGCTCGTAAAATCGTCACTTCTTTTCTTTCTTCAAGCGCCATAAGACTCTCGTAATTCACCCGATTCAACCGGGTGAATTCAGACTGGCGATAGGAAAGAGAGACGCGGTTGCCTTGTTGCACCAGGTATTGACAGTATTCCGCAGCAGTGTCTCCACCACCGACAACAAGACACTCCTCATTCTCGAGCGTGACTGAGGTGATGTCGTAGTGAACTCTTTTATTCAGGCTAACTGGGATTCGGTATGAAGGTTTGTTTGGTTTGTCGAGAATTCCAATTGCAATGACGCACTTACGAGCCTGATAAATACCTTTCGAGGTTGCAACTTCAAATCCTTCGGCTGGCAAGGGACGAATACTCGTTACGGCTTCGTTATATTGGACCGTTAATTCGAATTGAGCGATTGTCGCCTCGATATAAGTGAGCGTCTCGTTTTTCGACATGTCCGAGATGCACATGACGCCCCGACAAACAGCTTCAATCCCTTTGTAGTTGGCGAGCACAACTTTTGCAGCCGGGTAAAACTTTCGGATGGCCCACGAATGAGTCTCGCCCTTTTCAAGAATGAGGATATCCTCGGAGGCGATTCCAGTGGTACGAGCTTCGGCCGCCATACTGATCCCGGCTGGACCGGCTCCTACAATGATCATTTCGTACATGTCGAGCAAGTCACCTCGTAGACATGACTCGACTGACAATGGTGTGATCTCGAGCTGCCAATGCGCATGGTTGGCACTTGATACCACCGTCGCTGGTTATTACTTCACGACCATCATTTATTTCCTCTTCGCAGTCAGAACAGTTGACTCGAGCTTTTGGGTGACCTGGAGCATCCAGCTCATTCAAGGTCATCTGCACGGTCCTGACTCCGAATAATTCTTCATCAGTGGCTTCACGATAAGTCGTCAGCTGGCGAAGATGCTTGTCCTCTATTTCAGGATGACGCTGCCTGGCGAGCTCTCTGGAGGAGCCAAGCGCGACAACCCGAACAGCAT
>DASROI010000261.1:0-10498 GCA_035646955.1 Pyrinomonadaceae bacterium | reverse complement strand
GCTTCAGATCGTTCAACAAAATGGTCCAGCCAGCATTGCAATTCTGGGTTCAGCACGGGGAACAAATGAAGAGAATTATCTGGCACAGAAATTCGCTCGCGTCGTCATTGGGACAAACAACGTCGATTGCTGCGCCCGCGTTTGCCATACCCCGACAGCCGCCGCACTGAAAGTAATGTTGGGAGCGGGCGCCGCGACAAACTCGTACGACGATATTGAAAAGGCTCAAACTATCCTGCTCTGCGGTGCGAATGCAACTGAGAATCATCCGATCATTGGAGCTCGCATCAAACAAGCGACGTTAAAGGGAGCAAACCTAATTGTCATCGACCCGCGGCAGGTTGAGCTTGCTCGATATGCAAAGCTTCATTTGAGGTGTCGTCCGGGTACCAACGTTCCACTCCTCAACGCTATTGCCTATGCAATCGTGAGAGAACATCTCACTGACGGCTCGTTTTTGGAGGAACGCGTATCCGATTGGACTGCGTTTTGTGACTTCATAAAAACGTTTTCTCCTGAGCACGTCGAGGGCATTTGTGGCGTTAACGCCGACCTTATCTACGAAGCAGCCCGATTGTATGCGACGGCAAAACCTTCGATCTGTTTTCACGGTCTCGGAGTGACTGAGCATGTACAGGGGACGGAAGGCGTGATGTCCCTGGTAAACCTCGCACTTCTGACGGGAAACATCGGTAAGGTTGGTACAGGAATAAATCCACTTCGCGGTCAAAACAATGTTCAGGGAGCGGCGCATATGGGCTGCGATCCAGGCGTGCTTACGGGCAGTGTGTCCCTGAACGATGAGAAGGAGCTATTCGAAAAGGTTTGGGGCGCACAGATCCCGACGAGGCCTGGTCTCAACTTACTTGAAATGATGGATGAGGCAAGAGCCGGAAAACTCAAAGCGCTGTGGGCCATCGGTTACGATATCGCGCTTACTAACGCTGATGCATCATCAACGGAGAGCGCGCTTCGTTCGCTTAATTTCCTTGTGGTACAGGATATGTTTCTCAACGAAACAGCACGTCGATTTGGCGACGTCTTTCTGCCTGCATGTTCGTCATTCGAGAGAGACGGAACGTTTATGAATGCGGAGCGTCGTGTTCAACGAATTCGCAAGTCGACCGAACCTTTGGGGCGGTCAAAGCCTGATTGGGAAATCATCTGTGCAGTTGCAAAGTCCATGGGTAGTGGTTCGCTTTTTGACTATCGCTCACCAAATGAGATCTGGAACGAAATCCGTTCGGTTTGGCCGGCGGGCAAAGGACTCTCCTATTCACGACTTGAAAACGGTGGTTTGCAATGGCCCTGCACCACCGAAGAAGATCCTGGAACTAAAGTGTTGCACTCTAAGTCTTTCTCTGTTGGAGACAAAGCCTCACTCCGTCGTATTCCGTATCGCCCAACTCAAGAAACAGTCGATGAAGAATTTCCTTTTCTTCTGATTACAGGCCGCACTCTTTATCACTTCAACGCCGGCACTATGACGATGCGCACTGCCAACCGAGAGCTTCGTACGACTGATTTGCTCGATATTAACCCTGTCGATGCCAACAGATTAGCACTCGAGAACGGCGCTCAGGTGCGAATTCAAAGCCGGTACGGGGAAACATTCCTTCCAGTCAGACTCACATCCACAGTACGGGAGGGTGAAGTGTTTGCAACTTTTCACACTGCGGAAGCTTACCTGAACCGGGTTACGAGTCCTCATCGCGACCGGTACGTGAAGACACCCGAGTATAAAGTCACAGCAATTCGAATTGAGAAACGAACGTCTCCACCAGCTGAGGGACTTGATCGGACCATTTCTTAGGCGTGCCTGGACAACCAGTATCGTTCGTGAATTTGTTTGGCCCAACTCCAAAAGCGACCCTGCCGCACTTTTGCTGGATCGTTAGTCCATAGCCCCTTGTGAAGATAGATCGTTTCTCCACCACCTTCATCGATGATTAGCATCATTTCATGATTGTAGGCGGGAATCGGTTCGAGCCCAGCAATTTCCAATGAAACATTCGCAGCAGCAATCTCCGCTTGTTGCACGGCCATGTGTCCTAACTTTGGCCCACCAAAGTTAACGCAGTCGCCAACGGCATACATTCTGTCCACGCCTTCGACTCGCATTGCCCGATCGACCTTGATATAGCCTTCATCATCCGTAATGCCGACTCCAGATACGGCGGATGGACCACGAAACGGAGGTATCAGCATCAAGAGATTGTAATTCAGAGCATGTCCGCTGGTGGTAAACACGGAACTAGATGACACCGTGTCTATCGGAAAGTCAGGCAAATATTCAATGAAGTGTTTTTCAAGTGCACTGCGGAGCGCTCGCGCAATATTGCCATCGCCAAATTGAAAACTTGGCGGATATGGGCTGACGATTGTGATTCGTGTAGGCGACGGTTCCTTGCCTCGTTTCAACAAGCGGGCCAGCGCAAATGCTGCTTCATAAACGGGCACTGGTAACCGCGCGCCGGGACATTGGCCGAGGACGGCTCGACCCTCATGAAAAGCTCTCACCTTTTTACCAAATGCCAGCGCCGCGTTAATCGTGAGCATATGGTTCGCATGTTCAAAGAAACCTGTGATTCGTTCGGTGGCGAGTCGTCGTCCCAGTGCAAAGATCAAATAATCATAGGGAACTTCGCCTTCAATTTCCCCATGCGCAATCACAATGCGGCGCGCGTAGGGGTCTAAGCGAGCAACCTCTCCTTCGATGAAGCGGACTCGCCTGTCGAGCATCACCTCACGCAAGTCAAATGAGATCTCGTCAGGGGCAGTTGCTCCAAACGCAAGCCGGACCAGTTCGGGATAGAAAACAAACTTCGTCGTGCGAGAGACGAGCGTAATCTGGTGTTCATCGCCAAGTTGCTTTACAAGTGACTCCGCGGCAACTACACCACCAAAGCCACCGCCTAAGATAAGAATATTAGCCATGACTGCAACAACCTACTAGAGGCTTGGCCCTGTTTCAACTATAAGAACCTCTCGTGCGCGCGACGATTTGGATCCCAGGGGTTCTTGAAATAGGGATTCGTTGAATGATCGATCTGTTCTAGCGTGAGTATATTATTCACGCCGGGCACCTCAGACTTATAAAACTGGTCCAAGTCCCCGTCGAAAACAATTTGCCCCGCGTCGAGCACCATAATACGTGAATCATGCTTGTGTTCTTTCACGATGATCTCATCGGCTCCGACCTTGAAGGCACTGTATTCACTCAAGTAAGGAATCTCCTGTGGTTTCTTGGTCACGTAGATGGAAGCAACCCCGTTGATGTCACGGGCACGCATTACGAGGTCGAGTATTTGAACGGCCATGATTGGATCTAGACTCATAGTTGGTTCGTCAAACAACATTATGGACGGCCATCCTACTAAGGCTCTGGCAATCTCAACTCGGCGTTTCATACCTCCGGACAGTTCCTCAGGAAGTTTATCCTCTTCTCCATCCAGACCAACGAAATGCAATATTTCAGTGACAGCTTTTCGCGCGTCGGCCTCATTCCAGCCGTGTTCATCCAAACGATATGAAACGTTCTCAAAAACTGTGAGGCCAGTGAATAACGAGTCTTCCTGAAAAACCATGCCCATGGACCCGCCTCGTATTGTCAGGAGGTCCGCTTCATTAAGTGACACAATATCCTGTCCTTTTATGAAGATTTGTCCAGCATCTGGGCTCAACAACCCCATCGCAAGTCGAAGGAGCACTGATTTCCCTGATCCAGAGGCACCGGTTAAAATCACCATTTCGTCGTTGCCCAGGGAGAAACTGATCTCATCAAGCACGACGTTCCCATCAAAGCCTAATGAAACATTGCGGAACTCAATTGCGGGATTGCTGTTCATTGCCGTCGCCCTTTTCTGCGTCTACGTTTTGGCGAACAACCTCCACTGAACAGTGTGCTCGTGAAGCAACAGCCGCCGATACGCTCCCCAAAACGAATCGTTCGAAGCGATTACTGAATCCAGTTGAACCAACAAAGATACAGTCTGCACTCCATTCCTCCGCGACTTTTGGTAGCTCATTTTTTGGATCGCCTTCTCTTAACATGTTTGTGATCTTCAGCGCGGACGGTCCTAACAATTCTATCGCACGTGTCGCGAGCTTTTTGGCCCAAACTCGTTCTTGCTGATTGTCTTCTTCGATCATTTTAGCTAGAGGTGGAATTAGTTTTCCCCAATAGTCCGGTACCAAAGGATCGTCCACCACCAACACCTTAACTTCACTGTTCGGCGCCCATAGACGGCAAGCGACTTCTTTAATAGCTGTTTCACTCCCTGGTGAACCGTCTACGCCAATGACTATGCGAACCGGCACTTTTGATTCATGAACACGCCATCGCGCGATCCGAACCGAGCACTTAGCTTCATTCAAAACTCGCTGGGATACACTTCCAAGAACCAACCGCCCAATGGCTGTGCGTCCGTGAGAGCCAACAACTACAAGATCCGGCTTCCAATTATCGGCTCTAAAAACGAGTTCCCAGGCTGGTGAACCGCATGCGGAATCAGCCGACACATCCCATTCTGGGAAGATTGCTTTTAATCTATCTCGTCCCTGTTTCGCCAAACCCAACGCCATTTTTGCAGCCTCACCACCTGTAGCGTAGACGCGCTTCAAGTCCGAAGGAACTTTGACCTCGTGAGCATGTTCGATGATCTCATAACTTGATGGAGGAGGAGCAGGAAGCCAAACCTCAGCAACGGAAAGAACTTGAGCCTCAGCATTGGAAGGCAGGCCGGCGAGCCGCAGGTCGTCGATCGCAGCGTCAGCGCATTCGGATCCATCGTAACCAATAAGGATTTTCATTTTCGTACGTTCCGTCATGGGCGCCTCTCGTTACAGCCGCTTGCCAGTTACCGTGCGGTTCCAGAATTGCTTTCTTCCACACAATGAGAACCGCAAAACTCATACCGGGAAAGGCAGTGCTTATTCACGGGGGTAAGTGGAAAGTCGGTTTCGATATTGCGGAACCTTACTCTGCCACGATGGATAAGGTGGGTGGGTTTCCCCAATTACTGAGACGGCAGACTTCCTTAAAGTCCCTCACCGTACGGAAAATCTCGGTTAAGTGGTCCACCGCTTCATGGTTACGGTCAGGATTGATTACGCTTTGTGTCGGCGCAATCGCGGCCGGCCTGGCTTATGCGGCGGGAGTAATTCTTAGAATCATGGCAGGTTGATACCTACTTAACTCTCTGGCGCACAACCTCAACCGAGCAGTGAGCTCGTGCAGAGACTGCTGAGGCCACGCTTCCGAGCAGCAAGCGTTCAACTCCACGAATACCTTTCGAACCAACAAAAATACAGTCGGCTCCCCACGATTGGGCTTCTTCTACAATTGCTTCCTTTGGATTACCTCTGACGATCATAACGGCGGCATCTAGGCCGCGACGCTGGAGCTTATCGGCCAGCGGTTGAAATATTTCTCTTACCTCATCCCAATGCTCCGGATCGCCAACTTCTATCCACTTTATTTCGGTCGGTTCATGCGGATCGGGCGTCACGGGAATGACTGTATCGACAACCGCCACCAACCGAACTTCAGTTCCTGCCGGCCAAGTGCGGCTGGAGATAGTTTCAACTACTACATTCGAGTGGTTTGAATTGTCTATGCCAACCAGCAGTCTGAGTGGCGTTTGTTCCTGCTTATTCGAAGGACGGGCGATACGAACCGAAGACTCGGCCTCGTAAAGAACTCTTTGCGACACACTGCCCAGTATCAATCGTCCACCAAGCACAGAGTGACCAACCGCACCTAGCACAATTAGATCTGCCTTAATTTCAGCGCCCTTCTGAATGAGCGCCCAGGCCGGAGAATCCGCAGTAGCCAGATACTGTACGTTCCAGATAGGAAAATTTTTGCGAAGCTGGTCACTCGCGCGTTGAGCCAGTAATTCGGCGACCTTGAGTTTGCGTTCAGCATGTTCGTGGGCCAAGCGCACGCCGTAGGGAGTCTCTGGTGGAAAAATATCTTCGGGGTTTGTTAAGGGCGGTGGAATAATGACATCTGCAACAGTGAGGACTAATGCTTCAACTGAATCCGGCAAGCCGGCGCGTTGCAGGTCGTTGAGTGCAAAGTCAGAATTTTCCGAACCGTCATATCCGATTAATATCTTCATCTGGTTATCGTTGGTAAATTACTGAGAAACTTCGATTAGAATTCCGTCATGACCGGGAGACGCTAAGAACCGTTCAAAACACTTACGGAGCAATCGTGCGATGTTCTTTAATCTACAACACCAGCTACCTTCTGAACAGCTAAGCTTGACCTTTATCATAATTCGCCGTGCCTATGAACCAGCCCGGCTCATTCTTCGGCAACTCCGGTCACCCGATCAATTCGAATCCGATAAGTAATCACTTGCTGGGCTGAAGCATCTACAACCAGTTGAGATTCTACCGGTGTCAGCATTGGCCACCTGGTAAGCAGCTTATTAAGGACCTCCGCTTTCTGTGATGTACCTACAATTTCCTCAAAAGTTCCATACGCCAAAACGCTTCGCCACTTTAGATTGGTGATAATCTCATCAACTTGCAGACAGCTACGAGGGTTCTGTCTCAGCGCGGAGATCTTCGTACCGGGTAACGAATGACTATAGATGTTCTCATCTTCGTAGTAGTAATTGATTGGCACAATATATGGACCACGATCGACAATACAACCCAAACGACCCATGCAGTTTTCAGCAAGGATTTGTCTGGCTTGATGTTCATTAAGAGTGACAAGCATTTCTGGTCTCCATTCAATTAACGGCCACCAATCCTGGTTTCGGATTGGTACTTCTGACGGTATGAGAGTGATAGCGGCCGCGCTTTGTTAGTGCCATTCACAGTGACCTTCAGTTGGTGCGAGCCTCTCTGCGAACGGTGGTCCATCGCATAAAATCCAAGCGTATATTGCTGGCGCAACTCGACAATTATTTGGTTACATAACGTCGTAAGGTCGGGTTCATTTTCGGTTTCCGGGAAATAGGTCGCACCGCCGCTAACCCGCGACATTTCATCGAGGACCGCACGACCCTTAACCTGATCCGGATCTAATACCTGAGGCCGATATCCTGAATCTTTTGTGACGTCTTCAAATGCCCATCGGCGCCTTTCCCAGGTCACACTTTTATCAGGATCGGAAATGCCTATCGCGTAGACCTGCACGTCAAATTGCCGTAAGCGATCACGCAGCCGTTGGTAGCTTGTGATACTTTCATGGTCTTCGCCGTCTGAAACGATTAGAAGTGTCTTTCTTAAATTGGGCTCTGCGCGCAACCGAGCAGCTGAGGCATAGATAGCGTCGTAGAGCGACGATGGACCACCTGGTTTGACGAAAGTTAGATGATTCAACAATTGGTCGAGGCTCGGGATGAATTCAGTTTCCACACTTCCTTGTTTTGCGAAAGCTGTAAAAAAGAATCTGTCCTTTTCTCGCAATGACGCGGCGAGTTGCCTGAGTGCAAGTAGTATCGCTCTGCTCGTCTCTGGCTTCGAGCTATGCACTTCGAAGACAATGCCTAAAGAGATGGGATCAGCGCCAAATGAGAAATGACTGAGTTGTTGTTTGATTCCGTCGTCGTAGATTCGGAAGTCTTCGCGTTTGAGCCCCAACGCGTAGTTCCCTTTCTGGTCCGTAACCACAACATTGACGGTGACTAAACGTGTCGAAGTGACGATCTTCTCCTCCTGCTCAGATGTGGTTCGTTGTCGTGGCGAAGCAGACACCGATAACAGGACCAGTGTCAGAACGAGTGCGATTCGGTGAATAATCATGTTCATGTCATGTATTGGTCGATCACACTTTCAAGGAGATCACTGAATCCACTGCAAGGATTGTTCCTTTAAAGACAGAGCGTGTTTTATGGATTAAAAACCGCAAATGGAAGGAAAGTTGAGGAGGTTTTCTGAGCTTGCGTAAAACTACGCAGCTTGTGTGTTGTGCTTTAGAGGTATGTCTGAAAAGATTTGGTTACCAGTTACGCACGCCGTTTAGCCGTTGTTGGATAGGTAGCTTCCCCGTTACCTCTTCATAACGGTTAGTTAGACCAATAATGTTTCTCCGCTCGAGCAGTTCCAAAGCCACTAGTCGATCATTGCAACGCTCGTAAGGCCACAGTCCTTTAATTCTTCTCACCGTTGTCCACACCAGACTCCTCTGTGCGGAAAGTCCCGTTTCATTTGCGGAAAAAACCACAACGTGATGGATCATGCAAATGCATTTTCGGCTGATTCTGTGAGTGCTGAGCAAACTTATAGGGGCACAGATGTTGCACATCGATGTACCAGAGGAAAATTGTCATGGCTCACAAACAAGTTCTTTTTCGTTCAGCTGCGCGTGAAAAGATCCTTCGCGGCGCGAGTGCACTCGCAGATGCGGTGCGGGTAACACTTGGCCCTAAATCCAAATCCGTTTTGATTGAGAAGAAATGGGGCAAACCGATCGTCTGCAACGATGGAGTGACGATCGCGAAAGAGTTTGATCTGGAAGATCCTGAGGAAAACCTAGGCGCACAGATGATTCGCGAAGCTGCGGAGCGAACTGGCGATGAGGTCGGTGATGGAACAAGCACATCGACGCTCGTAGCACACACAATTCTCGCCGAAGGAATACGTAATCTTGCTGCCGGAGCCAGCGCGGTTGACCTGAAACGCGGCCTGGACCGAGGCCTTCGAGTGGCTATCGCAGCACTCAAAAATATCTCTCGCCCTGTGAGCAGCCGAAGGGAAAAGGCCCAGGTTGCTACCATCTCCGCTCATAACGACTCGAGTATTGGCGAATTGGTCGCGGATGCGATTGAGAAGGTTGGTCAGGAGGGTGTTATCTCAGTAGAAGAGGCCAAGGGTACTGAAACGACCCTTGAAGTTGTAGAAGGCATGCAGTTCGACCGGGGATTTCTCTCGCCCTATTTCGTTACTGATGCTGAAAAATTGGAAGCCGTCCTGGTCGACGCGTACCTCCTGCTCTATGAAAAGAAGATTACCAACTTAAACGACCTCTTACCGTTGCTGGAACAAGTGGCCAAGAGCAATGCGTCATTGGTCATCGTCGCTGAAGACATTGAAGGCGAGGCACTCGCAACTCTGGTGGTCAATAAGATTCGTGGAGTATTGCCCTGCATCGCGGTCAAAGCACCAGGTTTCGGGGATCGCCGCAAAGCAATACTCGACGACATCGCAATTCTGACTGGCGCAAAAGTTGTCGCCGAAGAGCTCGGACTAAAACTGGAAAACGTCACGCTCACTGAATTGGGTAAAGCGAAACGAGTTGTGAGTGATCGCGAAAACACCACGATTATTGGGGGCGGCGGAACGAAGGAAGCCATCGAAGCGCGTTGTCTGGAGCTTCGGAAACAGATACAAACCACGACGTCCGATTATGATCGCGAAAAACTCGAAGAGCGTTTGGCAAAGCTGACCGGAGGAGTTGCAGTGATTCATGTTGGAGCTCCGTCAGAAGCAGAAATGAAGAGCCGCAAGGAAGCGTTCGAGGATGCCATTAGCGCGGAGAAAGCTGCAATCGCAGAAGGAATCGTCCCGGGTGGCGGTCTCGCACTGCTGCGCTCGATAGCATTAGTTGACGAGGAAGCGGCGAAGTGCGAGGGCGACGAGCGAACTGGTCTACTAATTTTCAAGCGCGCTCTCGAGGCGCCGACACGGCAGATTGCCGAGAACTCGTCAGTCGATGGCGGCGTTGTCGTCGAAAAAATGATCAACGGCAGTGGTAATTATGGCTTCGATGCAGCACGCAGTGAGTATTGCGATCTCATCGAGGCCGGGATTATTGATCCAACGAAAGTAGTTCGGATCGCACTAGAGAATGCTGTCTCGGTTTCGAGTGTGCTCTTACTAACAGAAGCCACACTGACGGAAGTGCCAGAGAAGAAAAGTGAACGCAGCGAAGCGATCGAGCCAATGTCAGCGTAGTCCAGGTGACCCGACGGGTGAATCCAATGCCCTTCCAAAACTATTGTAAAAACGCGAAGCAAAGCGAGGTCAGGCTCCGAACCTGGATGACTATGATAAAGCTTGATACGCCATCAATAAGCTTAACTCCGTTATCCCATGGCATGCTTTCGACCAGTATTTTGCAAAAGCCAATGCACCAGAAACAGTAAACCTGGCGAAGCAAATGCTATGAATGCCCAGCCTCCGATGTGGTTCCTCAGGAGATAGCCGTAGACAAGATAGAAGGCCAGCAGGCTCCCAAGCGTGACTGCAGACCCTAACCCTTCCTTCCACCACGCGACCATCAATCCGACCATTACGCCAATTGGAAAGAAAAGAAGCCCGGCCCACTCCCTGGGTGAAATCTCTGATGGATGAAGAGCCTCGCCTAGAAAAAGCAAAATTAAGAAAGTTATACTGGCAATGCTGCTGATCCTCGCTAACAATTCGATTATTGTCAGCGGCAAACCCAAATCAATTCTAGTGGTAGACATAAGCGCCTCCCTCCGGCGATCGTTGTCCAGATGGGACCACCATCGACCACTAATCTTTTTAGCAA
>DASROI010000260.1:0-13707 GCA_035646955.1 Pyrinomonadaceae bacterium | reverse complement strand
CTGCTGCTCGCAGCTGATAAGGGCAAGCTCGCTCGACCTGATGTGCTTGAAGCGCAGGTGCGACGCATGTTGCTTGACTCAAAATCTCAATCGCTGGTCGACAATTTCGGCGGACAATGGCTACAGGTCAGGAAGCTTGAGTCAGTAAAGCCCGACGGTAAACGCTTTCCAGAATTTGATGAGTATTTAAGGCTTTCGATGGCGCGGGAGACTCAGGTCTTCTTTGCGAGCATCATTCGAGAGGACCGTAGCATCCTCGACTTCATCGATGCAGACTACTCGTATCTCAATGAACGTCTGGCGAGGTTCTACAAAATCCCAAACGTTACGGGGCCGGAGTTCCGCAAGGTGTCGTTTGATCCCGAATCTCATCGCGGTGGATTGCTCACACAAGCGAGCGTCTTAACAATCTCTTCCTACGCGAATCGAACGTCCCCGGTGTTGCGCGGCAAGTGGGTGTTGGAGAACCTGGTAGGCGCTCCGCCACCGCCTCCACCACCCGACGTACCAAACCTGGATGAGGCAAAGATTGGCAAGACTTCTTCAATGCGAGAGCAATTGGAGCAGCATCGAAAGAATGCTATTTGCGCCTCGTGCCATTCGCGCATGGATCCACTCGGATTCGGGCTGGAAAATTTTGATGCGATTGGTGCCTGGCGCTCAAAAGACGGCGAGTTTACGATTGACTCTTCGGGTACACTACCGGACGGGAACTCGTTCAGTGGCCCGCAAGGGTTGAAGGCCATACTCAAGCAGAAGCCCGATGCTTTCGCCGAGTGCCTGACGCGAAAATTGATGATTTACGCACTTGGCCGCGGCCTTGAGCCGGCCGACGAAGATGTCGTTAAAGAGATTGTCAAAAGCGTATCGGCTAATAACTATCGTTTCTCGAGTTTGATAATGGGGATTGTTGAGAGTCCGGCCTTCCAAAGACGTAGGGGAGAAAAACCGTAATGATAATTACGCGAAAACGATTACCAAGGCGAACATTTCTCCGCGGTATGGGAACGATGATGGCTCTTCCGATGTTGGACGCGATGGTCCCTGCCTTTGGCAGTAGTCGTGATGTTGATCTCAAGACCCCGTCTCGAATCGCTTTTGCTTATGTTCCAAACGGCATAGTCATGAAAGACTGGACGCCGAAGACAACGGGTAGCAACTATGAGTTCACCCGTATTCTCAAGCCTTTGGAATCGTTTCGGGACGATTTGATGGTCCTCTCGAATCTTGACTCGAACACTGGTAATGCGCTCGGTGACGGACCAGGTGATCATGCGCGAGCTGGCGCCTCGTTTCTCACCGGCGTGCACTGCCGGAAGACAGCTGGCGCTGACATTCGCGGAGGCGTGTCGGTAGATCAGGTTGCCGCAACGAAATTCACCGGGGTCACGAGGTTCAATTCGATCGAGTTGGGTTGTGAAGACTCACGCACCGTTGGTGATTGCGATTCCGGTTACAGCTGTGCTTATACCAACAGTTTGTCGTGGCGTACACCGCAGACGCCGATGCCGCCAGAGGTAAACCCTCGAGCGGTTTTTGAGAGACTTTTCGGCACGGCCGAAGATCTTAGTCTCGATCCCGAAACCCGGGCTCGCCGATTTCGTTACAGGAAAAGCATTCTCGACTTAGTTACGCGCGATACACAGAGTCTTGTCAAAACGCTTGGACCAGGCGACCGCCGAAAATTGGACGAGTACCTGTTTTCAGTACGCGAAGTTGAACAAAGAATTCAAAGTGCTGAAAAGGATCCGCGGCGGCCGGCGCCGGGTATCGACAAACCGAGCGGTATTCCTTTCGAGTTTCCGCAGTATGTGAAGCTGATGTGCGACCTGCAGGTTCTGGCTTTTCAGTCGGATCTAACTCGCGTGGCCACGCTGGTCATTGGTCGCGAGGGAAGCAACCGGGTGTATCCGGAGATCGGGATCGACGACCCACATCATCCATTGACGCATCATCGGAATAATCCCGAATGGATCGAAAAGGTTACCCGAATTAATACACTGCACGTAGAGATGTTTGCTTATCTGCTAAAACGTCTCAAGTCTACGCCCGAAGGTGAGGGGACATTGTTAGACCATTCCCTGCTGGTGTACGGCAGCGGAATTGCCGATGGCAATAATCATACTCACGAGGCCTTACCGGTGCTGCTTGCGGGCCGGGGAGGGGGTGTGAAGCCAGGCAAACACATGGCGGCCACGCAGGGTACTCCAATTACTAACCTCTATCTGTCACTACTGGATCGGATAGGAGTCCACCAGGACACATTGGGTGATAGTACCGGCCGGTTTGAGTTATAAGCCGGTGTCTATCTTTTTCTCCAGGTATAACGGGCGATCCACAATCTGACCCGAAATAGCACGAACAATAAACTGACCGTCTCCCTCAGTTTTTACCTAAGCTGGATCCAAAAACCCCCAACTCACGCTGGGGGCTTCCCTCAAAACATCCAACGCCTTGCTTACTCAGCCTTGCAAAAGATGCGTACCGTGAGTGATCGCTCCGCCCGCCCGTAGCGCACTAGCTACAAAAACCACTTCGGCTAACTCTTTTTCACTGGCGCCATTCTCGACGGCAGCCTGCCTGTGAACCTCAATGCAATACGGACACTGGGTAGTCAATGCGACTGCGATCGCCATTAACTCTTTATACTTTTTTGGAATCGCTCCCTCTGCCAGGGCCGCCTTGTCATATGCGCGAAATGTGGCCATCGCCTCCGGCGAAAGTTCGCCCAACTTTGGTAGTTTGTTTAGATTTTCAATCGAATACATCAGTTTTTCCTTTCATTCGGGCTCAGCGGACGGTCAAATGGATTCCCCGGACCACCTTGCTTCGACCGTTGGCCCTTGACGCGCTTACTATCCCATGCTCCCTGTCTTGAATGCTTGACTGATCGTCCCGTATTCTTAACCGGATGCATTTATTTTAATGAGTGTGCTAAATGGACGTACTTTCCGAGGTTTTGCGGGTTATCAAGTTAGAAGGGGCAATATTCTTCAACGCTGAGTTTTCGGCGCCATGGTCCGTAAACTCGAGTCCGCCAGACGCCCTGAAGCCTTTCATATCGCTCACTGCTGGTCATGTGATCAGGTACCACTTCGTAACCGAAGGTCACGCGTATGCCAGACTGGTCGGTGGCCCACCCATCGAATTAGGTCCCGGTGATATTGTTGTTTTTCCACACAGTGATCCTCATATCCTTGGAAACGGCCAGGGTGCCAGGCCGGCGGAAACGTTTAGAATCCCTGAAAAGAATCTCTCGCAAGGAGTTCAGGTAACACGCCTGGGAGGCGGCGGCGAAACCACGAAGTTCGTTTGCGGATTCATGGCTTGTGATCCTCGTCTTAGTTCAGTCGTGTTGAGTGGCTTGCCGAAAATCTTGAAGCTGAGCATCGCTGACGAGCCATCGGGACAATGGATCCAGAATTCAATTCGCTACTCTGTCAATGCCTCAGATGCCCCCGATGATGGTAAAGGACTGGTCTTAACGAAGATCTCTGAGGTCTTATTTGTCGAGACGTTGAGACGCTATGTGAGTTCCCTTCCACCAGGTCAGAAGGGTTGGCTCGCTGGTGCTCGTGATCCGGTCATTAGTGAGGTCCTCGCGCTGCTGCATAAGGAACCGGCTGATCCCTGGACCATCGCCGACCTGGGCAAGCGCGTAGGTTTATCACGCACACGCCTGGCTGATCGCTTTAGATATTTTCTCGGTGAATCGCCGATGGCCTACCTGGCTCAATGGCGGTTAAAACTAGGCGCCGATATTCTTCAGTCTACCGAAGACAGTGTCGCTGAAGTCGCTGCTGCGGTGGGTTACGGTTCTGAGGCAGCGTTTAATCGTGCCTTTAAACGCGTGTTCCAGTGCCCACCTGCGCAATTCAGGCGAAAATACAAGACCGCGGCCGCGCGGTAACTCAATTGTCGTCAGTCTTATACTCGGCTCGGATTACTGTAATTGAGGTAGGACCAAAGAAGCGCTAAGTGGGTGACGACAGCTCACCTCTACCTCAGAAGCTTCTCTTTTAAAAAGGCCGTTCGTTTCATTCTCTACCAGGTGGTTGTGCTACCAAACATTTACTTTTTCATTCCATCCATATGGCATTCAATTGCCCATACCCGAAATTCTCGCCAATGTCGCATGCAAGAGCACAAGCACATGCCGTGATTTGCGATGAGTATGAAATTTATCTTTCCACTTATCCCGTGCTCGCATTTCCTCAATTAGTTGAAACCGTAAAGATGGGTGAGAACAACATCGAGTACGACTAATCGATGTGGCTCTGGATAATTAATGACGTCTCTTGCAGGAGAAAGTTAGAGTCGCTTTTAGGTGAAGGCGAAGTCTACTGGGCCAGCAACTCAGTTAAGGAGGACTTTGTAGATGCCCAAGTTGTCCGGTGATGCGGAGTTTGGCTCCGAACCTTATGAGGGTTCCAGGCTGAATCCGTGGCGCACGCTGATCGATCTATCTCGCCCATTTCGCGGTCGCATCTTGTTGATCATATTCCTGGCAGGACTCAGCACGGCGGCAAGCCTCGTTGAGCCGCTGATCTATAGAGTTGCAGTCAACGATGTGGCGGGATTATTTGTCGACAAAGCGCAAAGAGAGCCCGCCGAAATTGAAACGGATGTAGTTGAGTCTGAAACTGCAGTCGCACTTGAATTCGAACCTGCCACTTATCAGTCACGGATACCTTCGCCATCACCACGTCATAGAGCAGAAACAAGAGCCGAACGTCAGCACCGCCTGCGGTATCAACAACCGCATCGCCGCGGACATGTTGCACCAAGGACACCGACTCAAACCTTGAATACTTTCATCTGGGCCGTGGCTTTGATGTTTGCCTTGAGTGTCTTTAGCTATTTCATTTGGCTGCTTGGCGACAACCTGAGCGCAAAATTAGGAAGCCAGATAGAAACAAGGTTCATCCAGAGGGTCTTCGGCCATGTCTTACGTCTACCGTTGAGTTTCTTTGGGAAGCGGGCGAGCGGCGCACTCGCAAAGCAGATAGACCAGTCGGACCAGGTTTCACCGATCGTCAACGCATTCACGCAAACCATTGTGCCTCAGACAATGACTCTCGTTGGAGCTTTCATCATCATGCTGACTCAGAATTGGCAGATGACGCTGATTGCTCTCGCGACACTGCCACTCTATTTCCTGATCGCGTGGCGTTCTGCCAAACGATTAGAAAAAGGACTCGAAAGTTACTACTCACAGTGGGAAGAGGTATCGGGAAGAATTCAAGATTCGCTCTCGGCGATCAAAACCGTGAAATTGTCTGGCGCCGAAACAAGAGAGATAGACAAGTTCAAAACTATCTCGGAAGAAGCTTACGATGCATACATTCAACGCAATCGGCTTAGTAATCGTTATGAATTCTGGGAGCATGCAATTACACGGTTAGGAAACGCCCTCGTTCTGGGGGTCGGTGGTTACTTTGCGTTGCAGCACGAATTGACGCCTGGCGACGTTGTCATGTTCGTTTCCTATGTTTCTATGCTTTACGATCCGATTGATGCGCTGACTGCCCTGGCAATTGAGTTGCAGCAAAACGGAATCGCGCTGCGTCGGGCACTGCGACTAACGGAAGAGAAAGTTGAGCCACAAGAAGGCGAACCTTTGAAGCCCGGGCGAGGTGAAATCGAATTCAGAAATGTGCACTTCAGTTATCTCCCAGGCCAGGAGGTCTTGTCGGGATTGTCATTGCGGATCAAAGCAGGACAAGTGGTGGCATTAGTTGGACCATCGGGCGCCGGCAAAACCACTACTACTGATTTGCTGATGAGGCTCTACGAGCCAACCTCAGGTTCAGTTTTGATTGACGGTCAGAATCTTTCTTCGCTTCAGGCAATGTCTGTTCGCCGTGACATTGGAGTTGTAGCGGCAGACGGTGCAGTTTTCCGCGGTTCACTCGCCGACAACATTCGCTATAAACGGCCCGAGGCTTCGAGTGAACAAATTCGAGAGGCAGCGCTCGCAGCCGGATTGGGCAACGCCCTTAATCGATTGCCCGAAGGTCTCGAGACTTTAGTTGGAGAAGGAGGTATGGGCCTTTCAGTAGGTGAACGACAAAGATTACAGATGGCCCGGGTCTTAGCCGCCAATCCGCGGATCATGGTCCTCGACGAAGCGACTGCGAACCTGGACTACGCGACTGAGGTTGAAGTCAAAGAGGCACTAGCAAAGTTGCGAAAGGGTCGTACTACTATAGTAATTGCACATCGATTCTCGATGGTCAAAGACGCCGACTATGTTTACGTCCTGGACGACGGGCAGGTCATCGAAGAAGGCACACCTGAAGAGTTAATGAACAAACCGGGTTGGTTCGCGGATTTCGCCGCGAGCGGCCAGGTGGACATTGATGAACAAGAAGAGATTGGACAAGAAGAAGAGGAATAATCATCTATGACATTCTTAATGGTAGGGGTGGCCCTCCGTGGCCACCCCAGTTATCGGATAAGTGATTCTTATTCAGTCTCTTCCAACTCCCAGAGCATCTGCGACCCGGTTGATATAGTTGAACCACGAAGCTATCAACGTAATCTGGAGTATCCCTTTATCGTCAAAACCAACTGAGCGAAGTCGCTCATGATCCTTCGGCGAGATGCGAGTCGCATCCTTGGTCAGCTGGATTACGTAATCCAACATTGCTCGGTCCTGCTCTGATATAGGCGCATTCTGGTAGTCGTCCTTCAGTGCCTGGACCATCTCTTCATTTAGGGTAACGCGACGCAGAAACTCTGCGTGAGACTCAATTCAATAATGGCACCGGTTAGTTACGGACACCATCGTCGCGATCATTTCATGCTGGTGTCGTTGTAACGGCAAATCCGGAGACATCAATGAACCGAATGTGGCAAACGCATGAAAGAGCGCATCCGGAATCAAACTGTGGGACTGAACAATGCCTGCACTCTCACCGTCTAACGTTGGATGCACGGGTGTTGCATATTCGATCGGGTACAAATGGCGTTGCGACTCTGAAGCCTTTCGCACTTCATCGTCTTCTGATACGGAGATTGTTTTGATCCAGGTCATGGCTTTGCTCTCTAAACTCTCTTCCTAGCACGTTGTACCTTGGGCCTTTGGTTTTGCTTAAACGGTCGAATTTACGCAAGGCGCTTGGCAACGTTACAGTACCGCGAGCGCAGCGACCGGACGCCACACTCAATAAGGCAACGTTGAAAGTCAAAGTAGTGAATTGAGTGTGACATCCGGTCGCTGCGCTCGCGGTACTGTAATGGCATCCGGTCGCTGCGCTCGCGGTACTGTACTGGTCGTCTCTTTACTTTTGTGCAATGCATTGGCGTATGCTTCGTTTTATCAGCTGAGATCTTAAATAATATGAATTGGAGAATTTAAGTCTGAAATCGGTCAGCAGTACGTCGGAAGATTAAATAATAAACCGGGATTCCCAGTGCCACCACGGCGACGCCGAGAAACGATTGTTTGGGCTGTCCCACTCCAAGTAGAAATAACATCAAAAGCAACAGAGTCAAAAAAACAATCGGCGTTAGCGGATAACCCGGCGTCGAATATTCCTGAGACAATAAGCGCCCCCGTAATCGAAACAATCCAAATACCATCAAGCCGATAAAAATCAGAACAACAAAAAAGAAATACGCGATGATTTTCTCGAAACTACCTGACAAAACCAGGATGCAGGCCAAAACAGCTTGCAGCGCAATGGCGCGAGCCGGCGTCTTAAATCGGGGGTGAATAACGGCTGCGGACGGGAAAAATAGTCCATCACGCGCCATGGCGAAATAGACCCGAGGTGCCGACATTATAATAGGCGCTAAACTGCCAAGGACCGCTACGATTACAAAGAACGAAAAAACCTGCGCACCCGTTTTTCCGAAGAGCACTTCTCCAATCTGCGCTGCGAAGGCCTGGCCATTCGTGACTTCCTCCATCGGAACCAGGTATGCGAATGCAGCGCTCGTCAAGATGTAAACGGCCGCAACGATCGAAATCCCGTAGAAAAACGCACGAGGCATCGTTCGCGAAGGGTTACGGATTTCACCCGTCAGCTTACTGACGTCCCACCAACCAGCAAAAGAGAAAAACGAGCCAACAGTCGCGATGGCCAAAGCTTCAATAAAAGGTCGCGAACCCTGGCGCTGGGCAACGAATGGAACGAAGTTAGACCAACTTCCTTTCTGCGTACCAAACGCCCACAGCACGATGAAACTCAAGAAGCCGACCTTTAATATCGTCAACCAACGCACAAACCATGCACCGAGCTTTACTCCGCGAATATTCACCAGCGCGATCAAGACAATGGCGGCCATCGCCACCATCTTGTTGCCCCACGGTGATAGGTTTAAGCCAAAGCCTACATAGCTTGCGGCGCCAGTGGCAATCGCAGCGGTCAATCCCGGATCCATGACGAGCAACCCCATCCAAC
Organism: Pyrinomonadaceae bacterium; assembly: GCA_035646955.1. GTDB lineage: Bacteria > Acidobacteriota > Blastocatellia > Pyrinomonadales > Pyrinomonadaceae > PSRF01. The sequence goes on along the minus strand of DASROI010000260.1, from coordinate 5,296 downwards.
CGTAGAGAAAAGCCAACAATGGGCCATAGATTTCTCGTAGGTAGACGTATCCTCCGCCAGCTTCCGGAAATCTCGTAGCTAACTCACCAAAACAAAGAGCACCGCAGAGCGAGAGCGCTGCCATCACTACCCAAACTATTAGTAACCAAAATGGAGAACCGAGTGCCTTTGCCATGCCCGCCGGCGTTAGAAAAATGCCAACCGCAATGATTTCGCCAACAATCAGCGCCGTCGCAGTCCGAACACCTATCTCTCGTTTGAGTTGTTCTGTCACCGGACAGCTCCCAACAGTAGAGTACCGCGAGCGCAGCAACCGGATGCCACTATCAACAAAGTAATCGTGAGAATCACATCGGAGAATTGATAGTGGCATCCGGTCGCTGCGGTCGCGGTACTGTACTGGTCGTGTCTTTAATTTTGTGCAATGCGGTTAACTTTGGGTCATTACCAGATCTGGCAACGTTTTTCCGGTGGCCTGACCATCGGATCGCCAACTTTACATTTGAACGCCTCGGCGAATTGCGGCATGTTGGACAATGGCCCATTCGCTCGAAATCTTCCGAGTGGATGAGGATCCTGACCAGCAAGAAAGCGTGCAAACTCCGGTCGTGTGTTGTTGGCCCAGTTATGAGCATATGCGAGAAAGAATCGCTGTTCGGGCGTAAAGCCATCGATATTTTGGGGCCGCGGCTTCCCTTCCATCGACTTCTGCAACGCTGCATACGCGATCGTCAATCCTCCGAGATCGGCAATTGACTCACCGACAACGAGCTCACCTTTTGTATTGAGGCCTTTTTCAATCTCGTAACCACTAAATTGATCAATGATGCACTTCGCTCGCTCTTCAAACGCTTTCCGGTCTGCCTCAGTCCACCAATCCGCCAGGTTGCCTTTCGCATCGAACTGACGCCCTTGATCGTCGAACCCGTGAGTCAGCTCGTGGCCGATGATAGCGCCCATGCCACCGTAATTGACGGCATCATCGGCAGTAGGATCGAAGAGCGGCGACTGCAGGATGCCGGCGGGAAATATGATCTCGTTAAGTTGCGGGTTGTAACCTGCATTCACTGTCTGCGGTGGAATCTCCCATTCCGACCGATCCACCGGTTTTCCAATCTTGTTCAGATCTCGCCACTCGGCGAACTGAGTAGCCCGGAGCCTGTTTGAGACAAATGGACCACGATCAACCGAAAGCATCGAATAGTCGATCCACTTATCCGGGTAACCAATCTTATCGAGAATGGCATCCAGCTTTACGATGGCCTGTTTGCGGGTAGCATCACCCATCCAACTGAGCGTGCTGATATCGCTCCTCAGGGCAGCTTTGAGATTCTTGATCATTTCCAACACGCGAGCTTTCGCGGATGGAGGAAATGCTTTCTTTACATAAACCTCGCCAACTGCTTCTCCCATGGCCCCATTGGTCGCAGCGACACAGCGTTTCCAGCGCGGGAGGTTTTCGGTAGCACCTTGTAGTATTTTGCGATTAAAGTTGAAATCCTCATCTACAAACGATGCGGGCAACGTACTGGCAGTGTTATTGACCAGGTGCCAGCGGAGATAAGTTTGCCAGTCCGCAATCGGAACCGAAGACAGCAGGCCGTTCACTGCTTTGAAGAACTCGGGGGTCCCAACGTTAACGTCTGTCTTCTGTTTTAATCCGATCCCCTGGAAGAAACGCTGCCAATCAAAATTAGGCGCCAGTTCATGGAGCTGAGCCACAGTCATCCGATGATAGACTTTTTGCGGATCGCGAAGCTCAACTCTCGTCATCGAAGCTTCTGCCAGCTTTGTCTCGAGCCCCATTACGGTTTGCGCTTGCACCTCAGCCTTAGCGGCGTCGTCACCCATCAACTCAAACATCTTCGCCACATGCTTCACGTACTGCTCGCGAATCATCTTCGACTTATCGTCAGTCTTGAAATAATAATCGCGCTCGGGAAGGCCGAGACCGCCTTGAAAGATACCGGCCGTTATCTCACTGCTGTTTTTGAAATCCTGATTTGAACCATCAACGAACAACGCGTTGATGCCAATGAAGTGGAGGTGGGTGATGGCTTCTTGTAACGTCTTTTGATCTTTAATATCTGCGATCCGCTTCAACTCGGAGGCCAACGGTTTCAGACCATCAGCTTCGATCTTCGCCTCGTCCATACAACTGGCGTAGTAGTCACCAACTCGTTGTTCATTACTTCCCTTTGTCGCATTGGTATTCTTCGCCGCAGCCTCAAGGATGTCGTGAAGCAGCTCGCGATTCTTCTCGTTCAGGATATTGCCTACACCCCAACTGGGAAACGCAGCTGGAATAGGATTAGCCTTCATCCATCCTGCATTCACATATTGATAGAAATCGGTGCAGGCAGGCGTGTTCTGGTCAAAAGTTGAAGGATCGATCTTGTGCGTTGTCTGCCCAAACATCGACACGACACTGATGGTAAGCAAGATCGCACCACCCACGTAACCCATCGCAGGAATTTTCATAACCCTTCTCCCTTTCTTAAAACGTAAATCGCGCGCCTAACTGAAATGCACGTGGTCCACCCGATCCAAATACGCCTCCGGCTGTGGTGACGGGCTGACCAAAGCTAGACGATCTAAGAAATCCCGCTTGCGTGGGATCGTTACTGTCTCTCACCAGTACGTTATTAAATCCCGAGTAGTTGGCGTTTGAAACTCCGAGCACGTTAGTCACATTGAAAACATTGAAGACTTCAGCAATTGGTTCAATCACCATCGATTCCCCTATTTTGAAAGTCTTGGAGACTCGAAAGTCGAAGGAATTGAAGGTATCACTGAACCGCGCCCCGTCAGTAACCAGCGGGAGCGGCTGTCCGGCAAATCCGCCCGCAGCGTTAATACTCGTAATAAAGCTGTTGAGCTCCGAGGCGCTTTTAAATAATCGGTTGCCGGCATTTCGCTGAAGCTGTGGAATTCTTTGGCTACCATCGGGAACAAGGATATCCATCGGCACACCGGATGCGATTGTTACGAGCGGCGCTAACTTGATGCCGTATGGTAGCTCGAATAGTCCCGAGAAAGTAAACCGGTGGCGTTGGTCATTTGGAGTCGGACCATACTCAAGTTGAAGATTATTCGGATTGATTGGTCCGTTGGAAAATGGGATTTGATCGTCGTTGGCGTAATTGAAGGTCTTCGAAAGTGTGTAGGAAGTACGAAACTGATAATGGTTGGCGAATCGCTTCTCAAGACTCAGAAGGAGGCCGTCATATTTCGTTTTGACACTCGATTCCAGATTCTTAACAGTGTCAGGACCACCAACAACTGGATTGAAGACTTGTCCGATCGTGCGGCCGATAATGAAATGAGTCCCAAAGTTGTGCAAGTAGTCTGCCCGTACAACAAAATCATCGCCGAACTGTTTTTGAATTCCGAGATTCCATTGTTGGACCATTGGATTCTGCATGCCATTGTCGATGATGTTGATTCCCCCGGCGCCCGCCCCCGGCAGGATGAAGCCCGTGAAAGGATTCGCAAGGGTCGGTGCTCCTGGAGGAAACACTCCCTTAACCGGGTCGAATAGAAACTGAGGATCAAGGAAGAACAAATTTCCTGCTCGAACATCAATCGGTAATGCTCGACCATCAAGTCCACGTTCCAACGACTGAATCTCGAGAGTAATCCGGTCGTAATAGATTCCGTACCCGCCATGAACCGACATGCGTCCGTCACTTGACGAATAGTTAAAGCCTACCCGCGGCCCAAAATTGTTCTTATCTTTGCCTCGCGTTCCATGCAGGAAAGGAAGAATCAGTGGATTTAGCTCATCAACCCGGCTGATGTTTTTGACATCGCTATCGATTTCATAACGCAGTCCGAGGTTCAATGTAAGCTGCGGAGTCACCCGCCAGTCGTCCTGAACATAACCAGCGAAATAGATATTGCTTGCGTCGGGAATCAAAAGTGGCTGCGATGGGTGATTACTTCGCAGGGTCACCGCAAACACCAGATCGTTGTCATCGACTTTGCCATCTCCGTTCCGATCGAAATCCGGAAAGTCTTCAATTAACTCAATACGACCCTGTTGAAAGACTCGAAGATCGAAATCGCCGCGCACGAACTGGAGCTCGCCGCCAAAGTTGAAAGTGTGATTACCGTGAATATATGAGAGCGAGTCTGTAAGCTGAACTCGTCTCTGTTTTGTGCCCTGGGGAACGCGAAACGAGGCGCCATCCTGGATGCTCGGAAAGGTCAATTGTGGACCAGGCGTCACCGGCTCAATGTCGTTAAAGAAATGACTGTAACTAAATGAGAAAGTGTTGAGCAGCGTGGGATTGATAACGTGACTCCAACGTCCAATTACTGAGTGGGTATTGTTTTCGCTCGCCTGCCGCTCCGACGCTGAGCCAATCGCCCGGATCAACGAACTGGCCGCAACATCATTTTCACGTTGAAGGGAGTAACGCACCGAGAGTTGGTCATTATCTCCAAAACTAAAGTCAACACGATTTGTGTTCAAAAGGTCGTTAAGCGGAGCAGTTGCAAATCCCTGTCTGATCGATCGCGTGGCCAAATCGCGAGAGCCGACGAGAACCGCGCCATCCTGATTGCGATATTCGAAGGAACTAAAGAACCACGCTTTATCTCTCTTTATTGGCCCACCAAGCGCAAAGGAATACTGCTGACGATCGAAGGGCGGCTCGTCTTGCAGTGTCCGATCGAAAGTTGCCGGCAACCCCTGAAGCGCGCTGTCGCGAAAGAAACCTGAAGCAAGTCCGTGGAAATCATTACCGCCCGCCTTAGTTACAACGTTGATCACCGAAGAACCCGATCTTCCAAGCTCAGCCGAAAAGCGATTGGTAGCAATTTGAAATTCCTGAACAGCGTCCTGTGAGATATTCTGCACCGGACCCCCAACAACATCGTCGTTGTTGTCCGCTCCATCTATTGTGACATTGCCACCACGGCCCAGTTGGCCTGCCGATGAGATAACCAACGTGTTCGTTTTTGTGGGATCAAAGTTGGGTGCGGGGCTGTTGCCCGGAACAAGAAGTGCCAACTCAAGAAAATTACGTCCATTCAGTGGCATGTTCTGCACTTCAAAGTCTCGAATAACGCCATCAACTACTGCATTGGTGGTATTTACCAGTTCATAATTAAACTGGTCGTCGAGAACTACGGCTTCTTTCAAGTTAATTGATAGTGAGATGTCCAAATTTGACGTTTGTCCCACCTGCAGTGTGATCTGCGAAACCGTGCGTTCTTCGAATCCCGTCGCACTAACCTTAACGTCGTAAACGCCGATAGCGAGATTAGTGATTACAAAGACACCATTCTC
>DASROI010000259.1:0-32976 GCA_035646955.1 Pyrinomonadaceae bacterium | reverse complement strand
TTTTATCTCGTGGGCCATTCTTCGGGCGACCTCACTCCACGCGGCTGCCCTTTGAGCGGAAAGAAGTTCTGAAAGATCCTCGAGAACCAAAACAACGCTTCGACTTGGTCCAGTCGCATCGCGCAAAGCAGTTGCCGTTATGGCAACGGGAATTGAACCATTTGTCGATCCTGTTTCAAGTTGAGTTTGTTCGGCGGCGTGTCCCGCACGGCGAGCCCGACGTAGCAAGCGGTCGGCCACGATCCAGTTGTCGCTACCGATTAGACTGCTGAGCTTTGGATTCCCGTCTGTCTTGCCGGTCAATCCGAGCATTTTTGAAGCGGCAGGATTCAAGGTCGTTACGCAATCGTTCTCGTCTACAGACACGACGCCTGTCGACAAAGACTGCAGAACGGTTTCAATGTAATTCCGTCGTTCACCGAGGGCCAGATTCTTTTCTCTAAGCTCGGCAGCGCTCGCTTCTATACTCTCGCGATTCTCTTCTAACTGGCTGGTCATTTGATTAAACGACTCGGCCAGGAGAGCAAGTTCATCGTCAGCCACGGTGGTGACGCGATGCGAAAGATTGCCACGCGCTACTTCCTTAGACGCCTCAGCCAGAGCTTTGATAGGAGTTGCTATTCCGCGAGCCAGATAAATCGCGACCCAACTCGAGACGAACAAGAGAATCAACGTCATCAAGCCCAACGTCGACACACCAAGCATTCGAACCTGACGCTGTTTTCCAACGAGATCCTGATAGCCTCTTTCTGACCCCGAAATGAGTTCATTCAAATCGCTGTCGGCCCTTTTCTCGGGCGCAACGACAAGGGTCTCAGATTGATTCAAGGGCACCGCAAGAACATCGAACCCTTTTCCATCTGCAAGGCTATCGCCAAGTGCCTCGCGCGTTTTGCGAGCCGCTGAAAACAAAGCTTCAACTTTTTGAGAGTCGGCATCGGAGAGCTTTGCTTTTCGCTCGAGACTTACACTCCCATCCGCTTGCACAATTTCTACTCCAACCAGCTGACCCGATGAGATCAGTTGATCGACTGTAGTCTGCCGCTCGTTATAGTCCTGTTGATTAAGGAGCATCACGAGCAAGGAAGCGACATCGTGTAGGGAGCGATTTTGAGTAGCTAGCGTTGCGCGTTTCACCTCGCCTGCTTGTTCCACAATCTCCGGAAAGGGATAGAACCACTTCTCGAGCGAGCGATTGAGGAACAAGTAGGAGAACACGGCCATGGCCGTGACTGGAAGAAAGCTAATGGAAATAAAATAGACCAGCAGCCGGGTTTTAACCTTAGAGCCAAGTTCTCGTTCTTTTCTCTCGCGTCGCAACTTGAGGAGATTGCGAACAAAGATAAATGAGAAGACTACGAAGGCAACAAAGTTGAGGGTTGAAAGCGCATAGAGTGCAAGCGCATCAGAGGTGGTGTCAGGGCGAACTACAGTCCATAACCAAAGCTGCTGCGAGACAATAATCGAGAGCAACAAAGTAACCGTAGCACCGAGAAGCCAGAGTAAGAGGCGGCGACGTCTGCGCATTCGCTGCTGTTTTTCCGGCGATTGATTTTCGGTACCTTCGTCCATGGATTAAGTGCGTCGAGTTTAACATAGCGCCAACATCTGAGACTGCGGGCCGCCACCAGAATAGGTTGGACATCTGGAAAATGGCTATTCCTCCGGCGTCACTCTGCGGCCCTCTGCGTCACTCTGCGTCTTTTCTGATCTCAGTTAGAACTCATCTGGCGCTAACAGAAGAATCGCAGAGTGACGCAGAGGACCGCAGGGTGACGCAGAGGCAAAGAGCCGGGCGGCATGCAACTGACATGGAACTTTGATTTGTTCCCCACGCTACCTCAACCCGCAACTGATTGGTTTAGCATCTAGCATTGGGCTAGAATGCTTTGGCCCAAAATATCCAGATGACCTTCAGCAAAATCTTCACTAATCCTGTCGGGCGATTGCGAAGTGGTTGGCGCGCTGCAATCTTTGTCCTCGGCTTCATCGCTGCGATAATTCTGATTACCACAATACTCAGAATTGCTTACGCGGTCTTCCATAACGCCGTACCCGCTTTGCCCTACGCCGCCGCTATCGAAGATCTTATTTCCCGAGTTGCCTTAGTCATCGCCGCGCTCGGTGTCGGATATTTATGTGCCCGATTTTTAGAAGCGTTGCCGTGGCGTTCGCTTGGCTTAACTCTCCACGCGGGTTGGTTTCGAGACTTCTTGATTGGTTCCCTCGTTGGGATAGTGTCATTAGCCATCGCAGTCTTGATTGCGGTCGTTGGTGGCGGCATCCGACTAGGCTTGACAACAAGTCCCGCCGCGGCGCTAAGCAAGAGTTTATTTGGAACACTGATCATTTTCGTGGTGGCTGCCCTGGCGGAAGAGGCCATGTTTCGAAGTTACCTGCTCCAGACTCTGACTCGATCAAAACTCGCCTGGCTCGGGATCCTACTTACATCCCTTCCTTTCGCCACAATACATCTTGGTAACCCGAATGTAGTGCCATTCGTCACTTTTGCGAACACTGCCATCGCCGGCGTTTGGTTGGCCGTTGCTTATCTTCGAACACGCAGTCTTTGGTTACCTCTCGGGGTCCACTGGGCATGGAATTGGGCACTTGGTTCGTTGTTTGGTTTGCCGGTGAGTGGGATGCGAATCGGTTCACACTCACTTCTCGTTGGAACCGACATAGGTCCGGCCTGGTTGAGTGGCGGTAGTTATGGGATTGAAGGAGGCGCCGCATGCACGGTCGCGCTTATTCTTTCGACCCTGTTCCTTTGGCGCGCCCCGTGGCTGACCGCAACTCCAGAGCTAATGAAAATGACCTCAGAAGAAAATCCGGTCGTCCACGAACGTGCCATCTCCGTAGTTCCTGCCGCCGAAACGATTGAACCTGAATTCAACCGTTAACAGTTTCCATCTCTTTCCCGTCTTAATCGGTGTAAGCGCGCTACTCGAAATGAGTCAGCAACCTGTTGTTAAAGCGATCAGAATGTATCGAACGCTCCGATTGAGGCAGTCGAATGTACGAGCTTGAAGCCACCGCTGACATTCTCGTGATGAGCACCCAAGCTAAAGCCGCCGAACGTTCAACGGATGAACCAATCGAGGTACGGCTGGTAAGGAAAGCTCTGGAAGGCGACCGCGACGGTTTTGGTCAGCTCTACAGTCTCTACGGTCCGCTTATACATGGAATCCTGCTCGCCAGGGTGCCCCGCAGCGAAGTGGACGATTTGGTCCAGGATATCTTCCTGCACGCTTTCAAAAAACTGAACACGCTTCGTGACTGGGCCTCATTCGGACCATGGCTCGCAATGATCGCCCGAAATCGCGCCACCGACTTTCATCGCCGTTCTCGCGACACTGTCGAAGTCACCGAAGACCTGAGAGGCGCCGACGACTCAACAACCAGAGCGGCTGAGATCCTGGAAATCGTTAAGGCACTCCCAGACGCTTATCGAGAGACACTTGTATTAAGGCTGGTCGAAGGTATGACTGGACCAGAGATAGCAATGCGCACTGGTCTGACTCCGGCTTCCGTTAGAGTCAATTTGCATCGGGGGATGAAGCTACTGAAAGAAAAGCTCGGCTTCATGGAGGGGTTATGAACGAAGATTACTTGTGGGACAAAAGCGGCGAACCTGATCCGGAAATTCAACGACTTGAACAGATCCTCGGCACACTCCGTTATGAGGAGAAACCTTTAGAGTTACCGGAACAGATCACGCCATCGCGTTCGCACAATCATGTGTTCCTCCTGGCAATCGCTGCAACTTTGCTACTGGCACTCGTTGGCGCAGGTTTATGGTTGAAGGCACGCAACAACCAGGGACCTCAAGAGGAATACGCAAAGGCACCCACCTCGAACTCAACGCCCGAGCCAAAAAAGGAAGAACGCTTAGCAGACAAATCAACGGTCCTGGACACTCCTTCAGTTGAAAAGAAAGAGACTGAACCAAGACGACATGTCGCAAGAGCAAAAATCCAGACCAAACGGGCCTGGACTTCGGAGCAACGAGAAGAAGCGTTGGCAGCAAAACAGCAACTGATGCTCGCATTGCGGCTCGCAAGTGAGAAGTTGAATGAAGTGCAGAGACGAACTGTAAGTCCAGTGACACCGGCCAAGAATCAGCACAAAGTTGGATGAATGGAGCTAACATGAAATCAATCTTCCACTATAAGTATTCAAAATTATTAATAGCAGCCTCGTCCTTGATGTTGACGGTGCAGATTGCTCAGGCGCAAACACCAAAGTTGCAACTCAATAGCCTCGATCATCTGTCCGCCAAAGCCAGCGAGACGGTTGATGTAAGTATCGACGAGCGCTTGATTCAAACTGCGATCAAGATCTTTTCAGACCAGGATCCTGATGAGCGTGAAATCAAGAAACTCGTCAGCGGGCTAAAAGGTATTTATGTCAGGAGCTTCGAATTTGCCAACGAAGGTGAATACTCGAGTGTGGATTTACAGCCCGTTCTAACCCAACTACAGGATCCTGCGTGGTCCAGAATTGTAAATATAACCAGCAAAAAAGAAGGTAATGTCGAAGTCTACTTGCGAATGCTCAATGACCAGATCACGGGACTTGCCGTTCTCAGCGCCGAACTAAAAGAGCTGACGATCGTCAACCTCGTTGGACCAGTGGATCTCGAAAAGCTGACCAGGCTTGAAGGACGACTGGGCATTCCGGAACTGGGAATCGAATCGACAAAACCAAAAACCAAGAATGAACAGTGAGGTTTTCAATGAAGGTCAATACAACGAGAACAGCTCTGTTACTGATTCTTAGCCTTACAGTCATCGTACAGACGACACTCGCACTGAACGACGACTTCAACTCGGCCGTCAAATTGATCGAACGCTTCTACGGTGTGAAACACATGGAAATTCCATTCCTGGCGAAAGCGGGAATGAAAGTAATCACCACTGCAGCTCGAGTTAAAGGCGGGACCGCAAGACGATTGGCCGAGGCGGGTAGCGCTAAAGTCGCGATTTTCGAAGACCAATCGTTTGACGGAGATATCATGAAGTTTCGCACCACGTTGAATGACACGTTGACTGCCAGCTGGAGTCCGATAGTGCAAACACTGTCTACCCCGAATCGTGAACAGTGCTACATCTTTGTGCGCAACAACGGCGACAAATTCAACGTGCTTGTGATCACGATCGATCCCGGCGACGCAACAGTGGTCCAGGTGACACTCTCGGCCAAGAATCTTGCTCTCTTAATGAAAGATCCTGACGGTATGGGAAAAGCTATTACTGATGAGGCAACTGTCGTCGACCAGTAAAGGAGTTAGGGGCATGATCAAAACTAAACAAAACACTCAGGCTACGAAGCAAGGGCACAAAGCCGCTGACTTACATCGACAGGTTTTTCTGGCTCTCTCGTACCACCGCTCTCTCAATCCAGAGTCAGGCCGGCTTCGTCTTTTTCGCGCCGGCTCTGTGCCCTTACTTCGCTTCCTGAGTTTGTTCGTTCTCGCAATTGTCGCCCCACTCTTCGCAGCAACTGCCGCCGCCCAGGAGGTCGAGGACACAATTCGGATAAAAACGCGAGTTGTGTTTCTCGACGCGCTGGTTAAGGATAAAAAGACAAGCTTACCAATCGCCAACCTGACCACGGAAAATTTTGAAGTCTACGACAATGGCAAGCCTCGTCCCATTTCTTACTTCACTCGTGAAGGGCAGGCTCGTAAACCGTTGGCGCTCGTCTTGATCATGGATCTGCGCGAAGACGGTGCGGGTCGCTTTCTGAAAGAAGCGGACATTCTCAAAGCGATGGATACGGAGTTGGCCAAGCTGCCGCCAAAAGACGAAGTTGCCGTCATGGTGATGAACACCAGGGGCGAAGACGAAATAAGACTCTGGTTAACGGAATTCACAAACGATCGCAAAAAGCTTTCAACCGCCCTCGCTCGTGTGCCTTCACTCTGTGACGACAACTCATCGCTTGTTGTCGCGACCTCCGCGCTAACTGTCGAAAACGAAGCGCAACAACAGAAGGACGTACCTTCACAATCAAAGCTACAAGCAGATGAGTCCAGGGCGAAACCGGCAGGCAAAGACGTTGTAGACGTTGAAACGATTGCCGGACGTAATGGAGCCGTTTTAACACGGACAACTCACCGTGACGGTTCCGTGGATGTCAAACGAGTCAACAAAGGCGGGAAAGTAACGATTGAAGCCGAGGATATTTACGATATGGCGGCTGCCGTGCGCGACTCCACAAAGAAGGGCTCGAGCGTTCGACCCAATTCTCAACTGTCGCTGGTGTGGATTTCGGATGGAATTGCTCCAATCTTTTTCGAAGATCGGGACGCGACCGAACAGATTCTGATCCGCAACAACGTGATCTTCAATTCGCTTACCGTTGAATTACGGACACTGTTTAAATTCCTAATGCCAATCGGCAAACCACTTGCCGGTTGGATGGGAGTGAGTTTATACGGTAGCGCTAAATACCTGGCCCAACGTTCCGGCGGTGAGGCCGTAAAAGTGAACCGCAGACAAGACTATGCAACCGGATTGAGTCGCATCATTGGGAACCTGACTGCGCGTTACAGTCTCGGCTTCACGCTCGAGGAGAATGAAACTGATGACGGAAAAATGCATGCCCTGGAAGTGCGCGTAAAAGCGAAGGACGAAAAAGGAAAGACTCGAAAACTTCTAGTGAGCTCGCGGCAGGGATACTACATGTCTTCAACCGACCCGAAAGACACCAACGCCCGAGCGCAATGAGATTAGAATCAACACCGACTTCACCGCGTGCAAACGGGGTCAGTACCGATTCGCGGTAGCGTCGGGTGAGTCTCGTTCGATAGTGTGGTTGACAGCCTCACGAAACTCACCCGACGCTACCGCGAATCGGTACTGACCTTCCGTTGCACGCGACGCTACCGATGTATTGACTTCACTTCCTCAAGACCCAAGCTGTCTCGAGGTTCTCAGCCGGCGGTAACCCAAAACAAATATTCCGATCGCGATCACAGCGACTGCACTGAAGATTACGATCCAGCGCGTACTTAAGCCGCCGAGTGAATTCTGCGATTCTGGAAAACCACCAGCACTCTGGTGATAGGCTTGCACCTCGGCCGTTGCTATCGCCGACTCTAATCTAGTTCGTTGCGCTTCAAGCTGAGCAAGTTGAGACGTAATTTCTGCCTTCTGGATCGTCAATTCCCGACGTCGCTGCTCACGAAGTTCTTCGGGTCTCGTCGAGCCAACACCAGCCAATGCACGCTCGATATTCTCGGGCTTGAGCGCGTCATCCAGTTGCTGAGCCCGAAGCTTGGTGGCCTCTTCCCGCGCCTTCACGTCGATGAGGTCCAACTTTAAATTATCTAAACGTTCAGCCGCACTGGGTTGATCCTGGGCCTGACCAATGGTCGACCACGAAAGAATTGCCGTTAGAACCAGCAAAACACGAAGCTTTTTGGACAACAATAGTGTGAACATCATTTGGGCTTCTCCGGTGCGTTTACTTTTGCACCTTACCTGTAAACGCGTCAAGGGTGTCCGGAATGGGTCAACTCTCGTACGTTTCTCGGGCGCCTCGGTGGTGAAATCTTGGCCGGTCTTTTCAACCACAGAGAACACCGAACAACTACTACAAGTTACCTCGCTACATCTCTTCTCATATCCGAGCAGGAACACTCCCGCAATTCCACTGCGTCACTCTGCGTCTCTTCTGAGTGCAGTTATAGAACTCATCTCGGTTGTAACTGAAGCACCGCAGAGTGACGCAGAGAATCGCAGAGTGGGCAGAGGGTTTGGTCGACTGGGTACCCGTCGCCACCGCGAATCGGGACTAATCAAATATTGCCACTACTCAAGCGAAAATCTTTCTGTCATCTTAGGCGCCTGTCCGAAACTTTAAAACTTCGTCACGCTTGGAAGCACCTTAACTCGGCGACGGACGCGGCAACCCAGGCGCGAATTCCCACTTCCAACAATTGGTCCAGCGACAATACCGTAAACATATCGTCCCTGAGAGGGTGAATCTTGCGCAAGTGATCTGAAGTAATATAAGGACCGATTAGAAGGGATCTTGCGCAGAAAACTTGACTAGCTTTGCCCAAAAGTCGAAAGGTCGACATCTTGTTCTCCCCAGGCTTCAGCTTGGTGTTAGTGGGCCACAGTCCGAGTCTCGGCAACCGTTTTAACGGTTTGCGAAATTGCGTCGATGCTTGGATGTTGTGAGGTTAAGATAAACCGTTGAAACGGTTGTTCGCGTCTGATAGGTGTCTCTTAACCCCAAGTGAAGCTTGGGAGAATGAGAAAATGCGTTTTCACACAGTCTCTGAAGCCCGGTGTGAATGAGCGGTCGGACTTTCAGACCGTTGAGGCAAAGCGGAAATTAGGAGTGCGCCCGAATAGTGTCTTATGAAACCAAATAAGCGATTATTGCTAATCAGTAACTCAACCCATTTCGGCCGGGGATATCTGGACCACGTTGACGACGAAATACGAGATTTCCTTGGCTCGACTAAGTCAATCTTATTTATTCCTTATGCGCTTCATGATCAGGATGGATACGCAGCAAAAGCACTGGCGCGCTTTAAAGACTTTGGTTACGAACTGACCTCGATCCACAAATCTTCGGATCCGGCCCGATCTCTTAAACAAGCTGACTCGATATTTATTGGCGGGGGAAACACTTTTCGTTTGTTGAACAGGTTGTACGAGCTAGAGCTTCTCGAACCCATCAGACAGCGTGTTGCCGGCGGAATGCCTTATATCGGAGCTAGCGCCGGTTCGAATGTTGCTGGTCCAACCATCAAGACAACAAATGACATGCCTATCGTCGAACCACCTTCTTTTACAGCACTCGGTCTCGTTAACTTTCAATTGAATCCTCATTATCTGGATAGCGATCCGAAGACAACTCATATGGGCGAAACAAGAGAGGAGAGATTGCTTCAGTTCCTGGAAGACAACGATACTCCGGTGGTTGCGTTGCGCGAGGGCTCGTTGTTGCGAATCGAGAATGAGAAAGTCCTGCTAAAGGGATTTACGAGGGCACGGATATTTCAAAAAGGGATCGAGCCGATGGAGATCGAGCCGGGTACGGAGGTTGTTTTTCAATGAGGGGATCTGAAGGATCGTATTGATGAAGGTACCCGATCGGGTTAACGTGAAACAACCCGTTTGGGTGATGTACGTCAGAAGCGAAAAAACGTAAACTTTCTACTTAATATCTCCAATCTGTTTCCAGGGAAAATTACAAGTGAAATCTATCCAAGGGTTCTTGCTGATCGCTCTCTTTTCGCTATTACTACCACACTCCTCCTTAGCTCAAACAAAAAACTACAGCTCACAGATGGCGAATGTTAACGGCATTCGCATTCACTATTTGAAAGCTGGCCAGGGGCCGACTCCTTTAATCCTTTTGCATGGGTTTGCAGAAACGTCCCACATGTGGATTCCTTTCTTTGGAACGTTTGAAAAGAATTACACGATCATTGCACCGGATATTCGAGGGCTCGGTGATTCATCGCGCCCCACCTCGGGATATGACAAGAAGACCGCCGCAGTTGATATTCACGAACTAGTCAAGAGTCTTGGATACAAGAAGATCTATCTTGTGGGCCACGATATTGGCTTGATGGTTGCCTATTCTTACGCCGCTCAGTTTCCTGATGAGGTCGATAAGCTTGCATTACTTGAAGCACCAATTCCGGGTATCGGAGACGTGTGGAAAGAAGCGTATACAAACCCCGCAACATGGCACTTTCATTTTGTAGATAGTCCGATCGCGCTTGGTCTCGTCAAAGGACGGGAGCGACTCTTTCTGGAGCACTTCTGGCAAACATTAGCAGGAAATCAAAAGGCTATCTCGGAAGCGGATCGACGGTTTTACGCACGTTCGTACGCTCAACCAGGAGTGATGAGCGATGCCTTTCAATACTTTCGTGCGTTCAATCGACAGGATGCCGAAGACAATCGGAAGTTTGCGGAACACAAATTACCTATGCCGGTCTTGGTAATAGCGGGAGATAAATCAACGGGTGATGCACTTGAAGTACAGGCGCGACTCGTCGCCGATAAGGTCACGTCCGTGCTGCTTACGGACACAGGTCATTGGTTAATGGAGGAACGTCCTGCGGAAGTAAAGGCCGAGCTACTGAAATTCTTCGGAAACTAATGCCCCATTAGGTCCTATAGGTCATATAAATCCAATAGGTCCCATAAGTCCTATAGGTCCTATGCCTCCCCACCAAACTTCCTGTCGACCCGGTAGCGGTTGATGGTAGAATCCACGCAAAGTCCAAACGAAAAAATTGATGCAAAACTTCTCCCGAGGTTTTGAGCCGTATATGATCGGCGAAGGAGTCGTCGCTTGAACGAGCTACAAAACATAATCAACCGATTCAATGCGAGCAGCACAGCGGGAGAGCCTGTGGCGCTTGCCAGTATTATCAGTGTCGCCGGTTCAGCGTACCGAGGTCCAGGTACCCGCATGCTCATCACCGCCACCGGAGATACCGTAGGAACTATAAGTGGTGGTTGTCTCGAGCATGATGTTGTGGAACACGCTCTTCAAGTTATGAATTCAGGGACCGATAAGGTTGTCACCTACGACACTCGCGGATCGGAAGATGCAATTTGGGGATTAGGTCTGGGTTGCAGCGGCGTGGTTCGCATTCTTATCGAAAACCTCATTGATGGACACGCAGCAATTACAGCGCTGAAGTTTGCCGAAGATTGCCTTGCCGCACAAACTGAAGGCGTGGTCGCTACCATTATCGACCAGCGCAACAATGAGATAGGACACCGGCGATACTTCTTCCCGCAATATTTGTTAGCAGCTCGATTGGATAAGTTTGGTTCGAGTCTGGAACGGGAAGCTTACCTCCAATCACAAGTTGCCGCGCAAAACAGGTCTTCGTTTAATCTCCTGATCGAAGACCATGAACTGTTCGTCGACTTCATTCAGCCACCTCGATCACTTTTAATCTTTGGTGCGGAACACGACGCTGTGCCGCTGGTGACCTTCAGTAAAGCAGTCGGCTGTCATGTGACGGTTGTGGACATAAAAAGCCGCGCCGCATCCAGAGAGCGATTTGCACACGCTGATGCAGTGGTACTAACGCGGCCGGATAAGTTCACCAACGCTGTTCAGCTATCTGACGGTTTGTCGGTAGTTGTAATGACGCATAACTATCTGGCTGATCTTGAGCTATTAAAAGTGCTTCTTCCGCTGCGCCTCCGATACCTCGGTGTACTTGGACCAAAAACTCGAACAGAAAACATCATCAATGAGATACGGCAGCAGGCCGTTATCGAGCAGGATCAAATTTCCAGGCTACATTCACCCATCGGGATCGATATCGGTGCGAGCACTCCTGAAGAGGTCGCGATTTCAATAGTCGCGGAACTTCGAGCGATTGATAATTCGCGACCGGCAGGTTTCTTGAGCGATCGGCTTGGTCCAATTCACGATCGAACACCATTAAAAGTCGAACCACGTGACCTGGAAGAATCCGTCCTGGTGTCGACGCCTGTTCATGAACTCTGTGGTCTAGGTTAAGTTGGGGGTCCACCTGGAACATTCAACTTGCGCCGCCATAGTTCTGGGTGCCGGAGGTTCGAGTCGACTCGGAACTCCGAAGCAACTCGTACGTTTCCGAGGACAAACGTTGATCGCTCGGAGTATCAATGATGCGCTGGCAGTAGGCTGCTCACCGGTTTTCACTGTACTAGGCGCAAATCACGAAGAGATTCAACAAGAACTCATCGGCCTTCAGACTGTTGCTGTCAGCAATACTGACTGGGCCGAGGGGATGGGTTCATCTATTAGCGCCGGGACGAACGCTTTAGTTCTGAGCGACCCTTCGGCTGAAGCTGTTTTGATCACGCTTTGTGACCAACCTTTGATAACCAGGGAAAATCTGCTCAGCCTGGTTCAAATAATTAACCATCGCGAGTCCCTGGTAGTTGCCAGTGAATATCAGGTTGCAGGACGCATGGTTCGAGGAGTGCCGGCTATCTTCTCCGCGCAATTGTTTTCGGAATTGGGGAGTTTACGAGGGGCGGAAGGTGCGAAGAGTGTGATTATGCGTCACGAGTCTCGCGCAACTTTCGTGGAGATTCCTGAGGCCGCTTTCGATCTCGATACTCCTGATGATTACGAGTCGCTACGGGCTATGGAATAAAAATATACGCTGCGAACCTCTGCGGTCCTCGCCATCTTTTCTGAGAGATGAAAACTCACGTGTGTTATGACAAGAGCATCGCGGAGGGACCCAGATCGATACAGTACCGCGAGCGGAACGACCGGCTGTCACACTCAATTCCGCTGAGAATATTAAGATCGCTTAAGCTTAGAGTGGCAGCGGTCGCTGCGCTCGCGGTACTGTAAATAGCGCCTAAATGTGTCCAAACCGGGGACTCTTCAACTCTGGACGGCAATTGTGATAAGGTTCTGAACTCAAGCGCATTCAGCGTCGTTCAGCAATTTCAAACACCGAACCAGAACTGCGGCGTTTGTAATCTAAGGACGTTCAATGTCCCCCCTCCACGCTGCAGTAACAGTCTGTGTACCCCCAAAGTGCCGGTGCGCGCTGTAATGCTGCCGTCTTTTCTGCAGCGACGTCGAAATCTAATCACCCAGTATTTCTTGGTTAACTCAACTTCGTTTACATGAGCTCAGTAACGTCCAACCCTTCGCTGGCAAACAAGCTATTTCGCGCCAATGATCAAATGAGTGCGCGAATTCGCGAGTTCGATTGGGCCGGCACTCCGCTGGGCGATATCTCAACCTGGTCGCAAGCGTTGCGGACTACACTTCAAGTGCTCCTCGCGAACCGTTTTCCTCAACTGCTTTGGTGGGGACCTCAATATATCCAGTTCTACAATGATCCATATATTCCAATACCGGGAGATAAACATCCCAACCGGGCATTTGGACGACCCGCATCCGAGTGCTGGTCGGAAATCTGGCACATCCTCAAACCACTTGTCGATCGGCCCTTTTTTGGTGGGCCAGCAACCTGGAATGACGACATCCTGCTCGAGATCAATCGCCACGGATTTATAGAAGAAACTCATTTTACGATTGCCTACAGTCCTGTTCCCGATGACACCGAAGAGAGCGGCATTGGAGGAGTGCTTGCAACGGTCCATGAAATAACTGAAAAGGTGGTTAGTCAGCGAAGAATAGTTGCGCTCAGGGATCTCGGCGCAACCATAAACGATACAAAGACGGCCGAAGAGGCGTGCGCAAAGGCGGCGAAAATACTTGCTCATTACAAGGAAGATCTGCCCTTCCTGATGCTTTACCTTATCGACGACGGCAACCGGCGCGCGACTTTGTCAGGCGTGGCTGGCGTCGAGCCTGGGGACGACCTTTGTCCACTTCAACTCGACTTAATCTCGGGGTCTAATCGATGGCCAATCAAAGAGACTCTCAGCAGCAGGGCGATTCAGGTCGTCTCGGATCTACAAACTCGCTTTGAACGGGTGCCTCCTGGTCCATGGTCCGATCCTCCGTCAAGCGCTGTCGTCCTGCCACTCAATTCCAATAAACCAAACGAGCCGGCCGGATTCATGATCGCCGGTGTTAGTGCCCGGCTCAAGTTGGACCAGTTTTATCGAGACTTTTACGAACTAACTCGCACCCAGATTTCAACCACCATCTCGAGCGCCCGAGCTTACGAAGAAGAGAAAAAGCGGGCGGAGTTTCTCGAAGAGTTAGATCGAGCCAAAACTGCCTTCTTTAGCAATGTAAGTCATGAGTTTCGTACGCCGCTAACGTTGATGCTCGGTCCCCTTGAAGATGAAATGCGGGAGAATCCTGACCGCGATAATCTTCAAATTGTCCATCGAAACAGCCTGCGACTACTGAAATTGGTCAACACCCTGCTCGATTTTTCAAGAATCGAATCCGGGCGAATCGATGCCAGCTATGAACCCACGGACCTCGCCGTTTTAACCACTGAACTGGCTAGTGTATTTCGGTCGGCGATTGAAAAAGCTGGTCTTCGTTTAACGGTGGATTGTCCATCAACGCACGAGCCTGTTTATGTCGATCGAGAGATGTGGGAAAAGATTGTGCTCAATCTCCTGAGCAATGCCTTCAAGTTTACTTTCGAAGGAGAAATCAGAGTTGGCCTGCGCTGGGAAACGAATCGCGTGACGTTAGAAGTAAGCGATACGGGTGTTGGTATCGAAACTGATGAACTCCACAAAGTTTTTGATCGGTTCCATCGCGTTCGAGGCGTACGCGCCAGAACTCACGAGGGTACTGGAATCGGTCTGGCCCTGGTCCATGAGTTAGCGAGACTCCATGGGGGAACTGTATCCGTTACAAGCGAAGTCGGAAAGGGCTCCATCTTCACAGTAACGATTCTACTCGGCACCAGTCATCTATCACCCAGGAACATTTTAGGCGATCGAACCCTCGAGTCCACTGCGCTTGGCGTTGGCCCGTTTCTCGAAGAGGCGCTGCGCTCTCTTCCCGAGGCAGACACTTCTACCGCAGACGATTTTCAGGAAAGAACTGATCAGTTGGAGGACCTGTACTTCTCCGTAAAGGCGCCTGAACCAGGAAATGGGAAACAGGCTAAGGTATCTAGGGCGAGAATCCTCGTTGTCGATGACAACGCTGACATGCGTGATTATTTGAGACGATTGCTTTCATCAAATTATCAGGTCGAGACAGTAGGCGATGGACGCGCAGCACTAGATGTTATTCAAACTCATCAACCCGACCTTGTCCTCACGGATGTAATGATGCCTATGTTGAATGGCTTCGAGTTGCTCAATAAGATACGAGCGGATCTCAGGAGCCGAACCTTGCCGGTAATCATGCTTTCAGCTCGAGCCGGCGAGGAAGCTCGCGTAGAAGGTCTCACTGCCGGTGCAGACGACTACCTGATGAAGCCATTTAGCGCACGCGAGCTATTGGTGCGAGTGCAATCTCAGTTGGCCCTTGCACAGCTGCGTCGCGAAGGCGAACAACGAGTCATCGATCTACTTGACTCACTCAACGACGCGTTCATGGCTATCGACTCTGCCGGTCGTTTCACCTATGTAAATCCTCGGGCCAAAGCAAGCTGGTTGGAGGAAAACCATGACTCGAATGTTATCGGGCGGCACGTCTTTGAGGTCTTTCCAGAGGCGCGCGAAACGACATTGGGTCGCGCATTAATGCAGTGCCTGACGGACCGTGTTCCCCTCGAGTTTGAGGAGCATTACACGAATTTCAATCGTTGGTACTCGATGCGATATTTGCCGAGTCCCGACGGTGGCGTCGCCGTATTTGGTCAGGACATCACCGCACGCAAACAAGCTGAGGCACGCCTTCACTTACTTAGCGAAGTTAGTGAACTTATCAGAACAAATCTCAATGCGAATGAGCTCTCGGCGGCAGTTGCCAGGGCCGTTGGCCAACACCTCAAGGTGCGTCGTTGTTTGTTCAATCAAACCGATTTGGACCATGATTTGGAAACAGTCGTTAATGATTATTTTGATGGTGTTCCTTCCGTGGCAGGCATCCACCGGGTCTCAGACTACAGCAGCTCAACGTCCGCTGAGATGCAATACGGGAAAACCGTAGTGAATTATGATTCTGCGACTGATGCCCGAACATCAGCCGATTACGAAAGGGTTTACGAACCCAACAGCGAAAGGTCTTACGTCGCTGTTCCTTTGATGCGAGAGGGACGCTGGGTCGCTTCGCTCTGGGTAAGCGACAATCGTCCACGTGTTTGGTCGGATGACGAAGTGTCGCTGCTGGAAACAATCGCCGAACGCACCTGGACCGCAATGGAGCGACTCCGAATCGAGGTCGCGCTTAGCGAATCAGAAGGTAAATTCCGAATACTTAGTCAAACTGCGCCAGCGTTGATCTGGTTCGTCGATCATGACGGCAATTGTCGCTACGTCAATCAGCAATTTGTCGAATTTTCAGGTAAGTCTGTTGAGCAACTCGAAGGAACCGGCTGGCAGCTTATCTTGCACAAAGACGATGTCGAAAAATACGTCGCTGACTTTCTCGAAGCAGGTCGCCGCAGAGAAGCCTTTCACCAGGTAGTGCGTGCTAAGAATGAAAGTGGCCTTTGGCGCTGGGTTGAATCCTTCGCTCAACCACTGTTCGCGGATAACGGATCCTTCCTGGGTCACGTTGGAGTCTCGATTGATATCACCGATCGCAAATGGGCTGACGAAGAGTTGAAGAGACTCTTAGTTAGCGAACACAAAGCCCGCGACGCGGCTGAAACTGCAAATAAGCTGAAGGATGAGTTTCTGGCCACTCTCTCGCACGAGTTGCGCAATCCACTCAACGTCGTTTTGGGTTACTCGGAGTTACTGCTTCGGCTTCCCGAGGTCTCTGGTTCCGTTCAGCTAAGGCAAATCAGCAATATCTTGAGGAAAAATGCGCAGGCGCAAGCGCAACTGATTAATGACCTACTCGACTTGTCGCGCTTGCAGATGGGCAAAATTTCCCTCAATTTCGAAACGGTTTGGCTGGCAACGATGATTGAGAATGCCGTCGACACGATAAAAACCGAAGCTGCTGCAAAAGGAATTTCAGTCGTGTTGGACCTGGAAGACAAAAAACTTTTCGTCTCCGGCGACACTCTCAGACTGCAACAAGTAACGTGGAACCTTCTAAATAACGCAGTTAAGTTTACGCCGCCGGGAGGAAACATCTCGGTTTCTTTGAATCAAAAGGGAGATGTCGGCGTGATTAGCGTAAAGGACTCCGGAAAAGGCATAGAACCGGACTTTCTGCCTCACGTGTTCGAAATGTTTCGCCAGGCTGACGCCGGCACAAACCGTCAACATTCCGGCATGGGAATCGGACTAGCACTAGTCAACCAACTAGTTCGACTACATGGTGGAACCGTTGAGGCCCGTTCAGAAGGAACGGGACAGGGAGCTTGCTTTGAAGTACGGCTGCCTTTGAGCTGGGATCACAAAGCGGAGATCATTGTGCCCGAAACCGATAAAGCTGAAGGTTTAAAGGGTATGCGAATACTCATTGTCGACGATTCAGAGGACACTCTGGATATGCTAGCGATGTTCTTAGAAAGCAACGACGCAGCCGTCACCACTGCCAGGGGCGGTGCAGAAGCACTCAAGAAGGCGGCGGCGGAAGAGTTCGATATTGTTCTTTCGGATATTTCAATGCCGCTAATGGATGGTTTTGAATTTCTGCGACAACTGAGAACAATCCCTGGACAACAGGATGTTCCCGTGTTTGCTTTGACGGGGTTCGGACGTTCAGAGGATGTTGAGCGTTCAGAGAAAGAAGGTTTCGCAGCGCATCTCACCAAGCCGCTGGATCTGGATGTTTTGATTGAAAAATTGGAAGCCTACCGAAAGTAGACGAACTGTCAACCTCACAAGCCAAAAACATACTCGTATGACAATCATGTAACCAATTGGACGAGTTCCCTCGCTACTATCTGCTTCATCCCCTGTTCAATTAGAAAAATGAAGGCGACAAACAGGCTATAGGTTTGTGTCGCCCGGTCTTTTTCTTTTGGAGAAACTAATCAAGGTAGGAGTAATAATTTTATGAGTTCAAAAAAAGATAATCGCAACAGCCGAAGCGATCGAGAGAACGTGCAACGTCCGCTGGCACTTGTTACCGGCGCGTCGTCCGGAATCGGCCGAGAGCTGGCAATTTGTTGCGCCAAGAGCGGGTATGACCTGCTGATCGTCGCAGATGAACCGTGGATAGATCAGGCAGCAATGGAACTTCGCAAGCTGGGCGTGAATGTCGATTTCGTTCAAACCGATCTCGCCACAACAGCAGGAGTTGATAAGTTTATCGCCGCGATAGGAGAGCGACCCGTGGAAGCGTTGCTCGCAAATGCCGGGCATGGACTGGGCGGTAGTTTCGTTGAGCAAAACTTCGCCGAGGTTCGGCATGTTATCGATACAAATGTCACCGGCACAATCTACCTCGTCCAACAGATTGCCCGGCAGATGAAGGAACAGGGACGCGGCCGGATCCTGATTACAGGATCGATTGCAGGGTTCACGCCAGGAACATTTACTGCCGTTTATAACGGTACAAAAGCATTCATCGACTCTTTCTCGTTTGCTCTTCGAGCCGAACTGAAGGATAGCGGTGTGACAGTTACCTGTCTGATGCCGGGGGCAACAGAGACTGAATTTTTTGAACGCGCTGGAATGATGAACACGCGCATTGGGCAGTCAGAAAAAGACGAGCCTGCAGACGTTGCTAAGGCCGGCTTCGCGGCGATGATCCGCGGAGATGCAGATGTTGTAAGCAGCTGGCGGAACAAGTTGATGTCGACAGTTGCAGCTGTGACTCCAGCTGAGATGCTGGCTGAGCAACATCGCAAAATAGCGGAACCAGGCGGCGCCCAAATCGGCAACGGATCGACCCAACACAAACGATCTCTTACCGGTTCATTAATCGCTGGAGGAGTAATCGCAGGCGCTGGAGTCGCTTACATGTTACTGAAGAGTGGGCGGTCCTCGACTGTAGCTCGAGATGCTCATGTCGAGACTTCGATTCTGATAAACAGAGCTCCGTCAGATCTCTATTCGTTCTGGCGCGACTTCAAGAATCTTCCGCGCTTCATGAAAAACCTGGAATCGGTAACCGTCATTGATGAACAGAGGTCTCATTGGACCGTCAAAGGAATTTCCGGAACCAGTTTCGAATGGGACGCCGAGATTTATAACGAGATCCCGGGTCAATTGATCTCATGGAGATCAACCGAAAACGCTGATGTCGTTAATGCGGGAACTGTAAGGTTTGAAGAGGCAGGCGAACGTGGAACTAACGTTCGTATCACGCTGAACTACAACCCGCCGGGTGGTGTCGTAGGTGCAACCGTCACTGAATTGTTTGGCAACAAGATCGAAAGTGCAATCAAAGACGATCTGAGACGCTTCAAACAACTAATGGAAACGGGTGAAGTAGCCACAATCGAAGGCCAATCTTCAGGTATTGCGGAGTTCCCAACCGCACCTAAAGTCAAAGCAGCTCGAGTAGGACAGTCAGAAGATTCTGAGAGTCTTAGTCGGTCAGCAACAGCGCACGGCGCTACAGATTTTTCGAGGTAAAAAAAATGAAAGCACTTTGTTGGTACGGTAAGAAGAGTGTTGAAGTGTCGGACGTTCCCGACCCAACCATTATTAATCCGCACGACGCCATTCTACGAATTACGACCACGGCGATCTGTGGTTCGGACCTGCATTTGTATGACGGCTACATCCCGACTATGCAAAAGGGTGACATTCTCGGGCACGAGTTCATGGGTGAAGTGGTTGAACTCGGAAGTGAGGTCAAGAATCTCAATATCGGTGACCGCGTGGTTGTTCCCTTCACCATCGCCTGTGGCCGTTGCTTTTTCTGCAACCGTGAATTGTGGTCGCTTTGTGATAACACTAATCCCAATGCCAGCACGGCCGAGGCGCTCTACGGATTTTCCGGCTCCGGACTATTTGGCTACTCGCACATGATGGGAGGCTACGCTGGTGGTCAGGCCGAATATGTCCGCGTTCCTTTCGCCGACATTGGGCCAATCAAAATTCCAGATGGTATGCCCGACGAAAAAGTGCTGTTCCTTTCCGACATTTTTCCAACCGGTTATATGGCGGCCGAAAATTGCAACATACAACCCGGTGACACTGTCGCGGTGTGGGGCTGCGGACCAGTCGGACAGTTCGCCATTAAGAGCGCATACCTACTTGGGGCGGAACACGTTATTGCCATTGACCACGTTCCCGAAAGGCTGCGTCTCGCTCGCGAAGAAGGTAAAGCGGAAACAATCAACTTCGATGAAAAGGAAGTCTACGAAACACTTCTCGATCTGACAGCGGGAATAGGTCCGGATTCTTGCATCGACGCCGTTGGATTGGAGGCCCACGGCACAACCATCGACGCATTGTACGACCGGGCAAAGGCTTCTGTGAATCTCGCAACAGATCGACTACACGCTTTACGCCAGGCGATCTACGCTTGTCGAAAGGGTGGAACTGTTTCAGTTTCAGGCGTATATGGCGGCTTCCTCGACAAGTTTCCGTTTGGCGCTGCTTTTTCGAAGGGCTTAACTTTCAAGATGGGCCAAACACACGTTCATCGATATCTACGTCCTTTGCTCGCTCTCATCGAGAATGATCAGATCGATCCTTCTTTCATCATCACTCATCGTTTGGACCTTTCAGAGGCGGCTGAAGGATACGAGACTTTCAAAAACAATCCTGATGACTGCTTTAAAGTAGTGATGACCACTAACGGATCAAGAAGTGCGTCAGCGATCGCTCATTGATGGTTAACCTTATGACCGAAAAAAACGTGACTAAGGCTTTAACGCTTGTTGCTGGTATCGCCGGGTTGGCGCTGGCGGGCACTCTATTGAAGCGTCGATCCAGATTTGACCTTGAAGGCAAGGTTGTTCTGATAACCGGCGGATCACGTGGACTTGGCCTGGTTCTCGCCAGGCAGTTTGCTGACGAGAAAGCACGGGTGGTGATCTGCGCTCGGGATCAAATCGAGCTGGATCGCGCTCGAGTTGACCTTCAGCAACAAGGGGCTGAGGTCCGATCATTTCCATGCGATGTGACGGATCCTGAAGCCGTGCAAAAGATGGTCGACGAGATTGGCCAAATAGATGTCCTCGTAAACAACGCCGGTATCATCCAGGTTGGACCGCTCGACACAATGACGGCGGAGGATTTTCGGCGTTCCTTGAAAACGCACTTCTGGGGCCCACTCAATACCATCCTGGCAGTTTTGCCTCAAATGCGAATGAGAAAGGCGGGACGGATCGTAAATATTTCTTCAGTTGGAGGAAAAGTGAGCGTCCCGCATCTTCTCCCTTATAGCGCCAGCAAGTTCGCGCTGGTGGGGCTGTCAAAAGGTCTGCGATCAGAACTCCGCAAGGACGGAATACTTGTTACGACCGTTTGTCCCGGCTTAATGCGCACCGGTAGTCCGCGCAACGCCGAGTTCAAGGGAAAACATCGAGAAGAATACGCCTGGTTCAGCATCAGCGATTCTCTACCTTTCATTTCGATAAATGCGGAACGAGCGGCTTATCAAATTATCGAGGCAACGAAAGAAGGACGCGCGGCGCTTACAATCTCGCTTCCGGCGAAGATTGCCGTGCTAAGTGATACTTTGTTTCCGGAATTTACTGCCGGCCTTTTGAGTCTGGTTAACGACTTCGTGCTGCCTGAGAGTAGCGCGACGACTTCTTCAGCGAAAGGAAAGGACAGCACGTCTTTCTGGTCGCCTTCATGGCTGACTACGCTGACGGACGAAGCCGCCCTGAAGAATAATGAGGTCTGATTCAGGCTTATCTTTGCGTCTCTCTGCATCTTTTCGATCCCATCCAGAACTACTTGGTTGAATCACAAGCCCCGCAGAGCTATGCTCCTCAAAGGATATGAGCCCATGTGTAGCAAGTAGCTCTGTGCAACTTTGTGGACTCTGAGACTCTGTGTTAGAAATGTGGCCCAAGATTCCACCCACAGAGGCACCGAGAGCACAAAGGTCGCACAGAGAAACCCCTATTCCTGCCCATAACCAGTCAGTGCAATTAACCGAAGATCTGAAAGGCCCGTTATCTTCTTTTGGAGTCAATACAATGCCGAGTACAGAAGTGTTACAAAGTAGTCTTATCCAACCCGAATTCATCCGTGTGGTAGCAAGGGTCAGTACCGATTCGCGTAGGGTCGGGTGAGACTCGAGCTGATAATGACTTGGCGATGCCCGACTCTTCAAACGAACTCTTCAGCTCGGTGTTCGATGAGACATCCAAAATCTCAAACTGAATCAGTACGTGGAACAGAGCTCAGTGTCAGTTGAACTGTTCGGCATGTTTTGAACAATTAAAAGGAGACGTCTTAAGTGCCACTATCACCACTGCCGGCAACAAATTTCGCTAGCCCCTTCGCATCCATGAAGGGAAATCACGTCGCAGTTCGCGTACCAGATTATGAGGCCGCAAAACGATGGTACATTGAGAAACTTGATTTCCGATTTGTCCATCATTGGCTGTTTGGCGACTTGAAGCTGGCGTACCTGGCGGCGGCAACTGACGAAAACTTCCTTCTGGAAATTATTGGCGGCTCTGACCCCGTTCCACGCCACGACTTCACCGATCTAACAGATAGTCTGCGAATCGCCGGGTATCATCACCTATGTTTTATGGTTGAGAGCGTAGATAAAACAGTTGCCGAGTTGCGCCGACGCGAGGTTCAGATTGTTGCTGAACCATTTGACCTGGTGGAGATCAGCAGGCGTCTTGCGTTTATTACTGACCCCTGGAACAACCTGATTGAGTTCGCGGAAATACTACGATGAGCTCAGTTCTTAAGTGCTTGGGAGTTCGCTAACACAACAGCCGCGGATGGATGTTTCCGGCTCGGCCTTGCACAAAAGGTAACAGCCAACAGTACAGTACCGCGAGCGAAGCGACCGGATGATACACCCACGTTGTGCCAGATCCTGAATGATCGTGGCAGTTGAAGGTATCATCCGCTCGCGGTACCGTAATAAAATATCGCTTAAGGCGTAATCGGGAGGTCCACGATCATTGGATTGTGATCTGAAATGCGATCTTTCAAACTATAGTTCAAGGTCTTGAGCGTCTTGCCAAACTGTGGGGCAAAACGATATGGCTGCTTGCGATCATCCGGATCTGTGAGTCCAATTGGCTTAACGAAAAACCAATCCAGTTTCAACTCGACCGTAATCTTTCCTTTTAACTCAAGCGTACTCACAAAACCTTTGCCACCACGTTCGTTAGAGTCGGACAGAGTTTCTCCGCTAGCTCCGGTCGAATACTCTTTTGCACCGCGAAAATCAAAGGCGCCGCCATCAGTGAATCTAAAATCCTTGAGCATGTTGAAGAACTTCTCTTCCGGGTTTTCCGAAACAAATTTCACGCTCCTCACGGTTGGGTCGTTCTTCACTCGTTGCATCTTAAACAGACCAAGCGTTACGTCGTAAATAAGACCAACACCTGTCGCGTACTTGATTCCCTGCGTGGTCCAAAACGAACTGCTACCCAACCGTTTTTTTACTTCCCGTTGAAACGATGTAGGAGTCGCATCCGTCCCTGAGGTATTCATGTCGCCGGCAACAATTACCGGATTCTGAATGCTTTGGATCTGGTCCAGTAACTCGGTGAGCTGCTTGGCGCGCTCCACTGGCTTCGATTTAGCTTCGAGATGGGTGGCAACAACTGTCATTTGATCGCCCGGGATGAGGGGGTTTGAAATATCGGCGACCAGCATCATACGACCGCCACGCCGGACCTCACGCATAATCTTTTCACTGAATACCAGGCCGGCGCCTTTCTGCTTCCCTTTTTCCAGCTTTGAAACTCCTTTTTTTTCGTCCTCGTACCAGTCGTGCCCCTGATTCACATAACGCATGATTCGGACGCTGCGGAGCGGGAAGCGGCTCAGGATGGCGGTGCCGTGCAAACCTAACGTTCGCCCTTTATCAACTGCGAGGTTTTGGACCATCTTCGGCTTATCAGTACTCGTCTCGCTTTCGAGCGTTTCAGTTCCGAGTGTCAGCGGATCTACTTCGACAAACTCAACTCCAAACGCATAGTTCATTTGGAGAGCAGCGGCCAATTCACGTGCGACATTTCGATAGTCAGTGCGCTTAAGTCCCCAGTCAACTTCATTGAGCACGATAACATCAGCACGACTCAATTCGGTCGCTTGCTGATTGACAGCAGTTAAGTTGAACTTGGACGCACGGAGCGTTGGCGTTAAGCGCCGAAAGAATCTATGGTCGCCCGTCAGCGCAGCTCTCACGGCTTCAAATTCGAGTCCTCGTTCAATGTTCCAGGTCGCAAGCCGAATATAGGGCCCGGTCGAACCGGAAGTGGTCTTGACCGCCCGCGTCGCGCGAGTACCTGCAGAGTTGCTGACAAAAGGCGTCGTCAATAGCCTGTTCAACTTGTTAGCTAGATCAGGTGCTGGCGTGTCGTTTTCGTAGAGAGCCACCAGTTCATTGAAGGTCAGTAATGGTGGAGCTTGAGGCTGCTGACCCCGAGTACGCACTGAAAAAGACGAAACCATGATAAGTGCGAGGAAGAGGACGAGAGTTTTCGAGGGTAGTGAACCATTAGTCACAGATTGTTTCCTTTTAGGGTCTGGATGTAGTCGCTGCATCGATAGCGTTGACCGGTCACGTAAATTCCACTTACTTTCTGGCAACAAACTCCTTAGCTTCTTCAAGCTCTGGTCGGGCCGCGTCAGCATGCCTGCATAATTCAACCAACTTAGAAAAGTAGAGTCTCGCAGTTTTCTCGTCGCTTGCCAGCCGCGCTGCGCGTGCAGCACCATACAATCCATTAAAGCGATTAGGTGCGACGCGCAGTGAAACCTCGAACTCGTGCAAAGCTTCAACAGGCTTTTTTAGCTCGAGCAATAGTTCGCCAAGTTGTTCGCGCGCGGGCAGAATCGAACCGGGAGTGACGGGATGCTTTTCAGTTGCATCGTCCGCATCAGCGGCGGCTTTCATCTCTGAGAGTGCAGCCTCTGAGTTACCTTGTGCAAATGACAGCCATGCTTCAGCAATCTTGCTTTGTATTTCGACTTGTCTGGCCCAATCGTAGCCACTCTTAATCTCACCCAACTGCTGATGAATCGCTTTCAGCTCATCGACCTCTGCACGCGCAAGAGTCTTGTCGCCTGTCCGAGCAGCACCAACTGCTCTTGCGAGGTGAATATAAGCTTCGGCCCAACGGAAGTTATCCCATGACAAGTTTGTTACTGTGCCTGGCTGTAAAGAGAGTCTGGCGGCCTCGGCCCATTGTCGTCGCTCGAGCGCATAACGAGCAGGAATTGCGGCAAATGCATAGGCAACCTTAAAACTGGGCGGATCAACCCGACGAATCTTGTTCAGCTCCTGAAAAACTCCCCAAGCTTCCTTGTCCTGCGCACCTTGCAAATAAGCATAGGCGAGATAGTCCATGGCGTGTAATTGTTCGTCCCAAGCCCCGGGCATCTTGTGTCTAGCGGCGAACGCCTTGGCAGATGCTCTGGCATCAAGATTAGACTTGATCGCTTCTTGCCATAAACCAAGTCGAGTAAAGATGTGTGAGGGCATATGCTGAGCGTGAGCTGAGGCCGGGGCGATTTTTGCGTAACTGCGCGCCGCCGGCAACGCCAACTCTGCGAGCGCCGGATAGTCGTAACTATGTATCAGGTAGTGCGTAACACCAGGATGTTGAGGCTCGCGCTTCAGCACGCGATTCAAAATCTGTGCAGCTTCTTTTTCCTTCGCATAGGTTTTGTCGTTCGCCATCATTCCCACGGAAATTAGCGATAAAGAGTAAAAGACAGCGGTCTCGTTATCAGATGGGTCGCGTTCGTAGAGTTTTTTCATCGATTCGTAATACGCAGTCGCGCGCGTACTATGATCGACTTTGTCCGCATCTTTGAAGAAGAGTGTAATGGATGCAATGAATGCTCGCTCACGCTCGGTCTTGGCACCTGCGGCATTAGCCTTTTCTACGGCGGTAACGCCCTTTTTCAATTCGTCGGGAGTTGGTGGCGTCCAGAGCGGGTGATAGTTACTCATCGCGACACCCCAGTACGCCATGCCACATTGGGGATCGGCAACAGCAATTAACTCGAACTCTTTTTCTGCTTCTTCATACTCAAAGGAGTGCAGCCAGGCAACGGCCCGATTAAATTGACTTTGGACTTTCGGACTACATGAAACTTTGAAATTGACTTGACCGACCTGCTCACCCATTTCATGTTTGTGCTTATGGGTTTCCTGCGCCGTCGTGGTGAGAAGGCCTGTCAGAAGCAGAGTGCTAATGAGAATTAGATTTTTCAGTTTCATAAAAGAGATTGAGCATCGGGTATCAGTAAGTGCCCTGCAAAACGAACTAAGAGCGGGGGAATGCGATGCAATTATCCTAATGCCAGGATAGCTGTCAAGAAAAAGCGAGAAGCGGTACTCTATTCAGCCCGGCGCCAGAAACAAATGAGAAATGATCAATGGCCAATGATCAATGACCAATAAATCTCTTCACTGACCTCCGTTCCACCTCTCCAACACTGCCTTCTCTTTCTCTCGATCAATCCCAGCGATGGGCCGATCGTTCGCTCGTTCAGAGCTCCACCAACAAAAAGTGTCGGCTATCGTCTCGCTTAACGGTCTAGTTCTTAGACCAGCTTCGAAGGCCTTCTGACAACTTACAAACATAAAGCCTTTGTAGTCAGGCGCAGCTTCTTCCGGCATCCAGAGCGGCATCTCGCTCCATGCGCCAACGTTCTCGGCAAGCAGAAATGGTTCGTCCACCCAGGTAAACGTGGCATCAGAGCCGGTGGCTACTTTACACTCATCCAGCATTAGTTTCATTGTCACTGTGCTTGGAACACCCGAAGCGTTGTAGATTCCCACTCCCCAATCTTCCACCATCTTGATGGTCCATTCAGCCAGGTCACGGGCATCGATGAACTGCAGGCACTTGTCTGGTTCTGCTGGAGCCAATACTTCACCTCCGAGCGAAACTCGCCAGACCCAGTAAGTAAAACGATCCGTGTAGTCGTAGGGACCAACGATCAAACCGGACCTGATTACTAAACATTGCTCGGGCATAACATCCTGAAGCGCTTGCTCACATAACGCCTTCAATGGTCCATACATCTTTCCGTAAGAAGCTCCCGATGCCTTCCCTGACGAATCAATCGCGTTCGCCTCTGCTAATTGCTCCTCGGTAAGGGTTGCTACTGGACCCGTTTCATCTTTACCACTCTCTTTAAAGTCCGCGTACACGGAGATGCTTGAGATGAAAACATATCTATCCGTTAAGCCACTCAACACATTGGCAGATGCATGGACCGACCGAGGCAAAAAGCCACAGGTATCTACGACTGCATCCCAACTTCGACCAGCAAGTTTCTGCAGGTCCGTATTTCTATCCCCTACGATTAGCTCGACGTCTTTGTGAGGTGAGGGATAGTTCCCACGATTGAAGATTGTTACTTCGTGGTTTCGGTTAATCGAAGTATGCACCAAATGGCGACCCAGAAATCTTGTGCCACCTAAAATCAATATCTTCATCTCTTAATCTCAACTCTCTGTATGGAAAGGTATTACACCGGTCGTTGACGATTGATCTAACCCAAACTAACATTCGCGGATGCTTCCAACCAATTCCCTGTTCGCGAAAACAGTTTTCAGCTCACGCTGTCTCTATTCCTTGACCCTACTCTGCTTTCTCTTTCAGTGTTCGGCCGTGACCACTTACGCACAGAAGA
The DNA here is from genome assembly GCA_035646955.1 of Pyrinomonadaceae bacterium. Classification (GTDB taxonomy): domain Bacteria; phylum Acidobacteriota; class Blastocatellia; order Pyrinomonadales; family Pyrinomonadaceae; genus PSRF01. Next base: position 5,743 of record DASROI010000259.1, on the reverse strand, counting down.
AAGCGAAGGCAACTCCGCCGATGGGCTGGAATAGTTGGGATTCTTTCGGCAGAACCCTGAACGAACAAACCATCAAGGAGAATGCTCGATGGATGGCCACGCACCTGAAGAAATTTGGATGGGAATATGTGGTCGTAGATGAAGGTTGGTATCTTGGAAATCTCGACGCTAGTGGCAACGCTGCAAACTCTACGTTCCAGATGGACCAGTTCGGCCGCTACGTTCCACTTACTTCGCGCTTCCCTTCAGCCGGAAAAGAAGCCACGTTTCGACCCTTAGCCAACTATTTACATTCACTGGGACTTAAGTTTGGACTCCATATTATTCGGGGTATCCCGCGAGAGGCGGTTGAGAAAAATCTACCCATTGCAAACTCGCAGTTCCACGCTGCTGAAGCTGCTAACAAAACCGACTTGTGTCCCTGGAACGCGTACAACTACGGATTGAAACCAGATCATCCTGCGGCCCAGGCTTACTACGACTCCGTTGCGCGGCTGTACGCGGAATGGCAGGTCGACTTTATTAAGATCGATTGCATCTCTGATCATCCTTACAAGGGTGAAGAAATTAGAATGTTCGCGAATGCAATTGCCAGGTCGGGTCGCCAGATGGTGTTGAGTCTTTCACCTGGTCCAACCAACCTGAGCAAGCGTGATGAAGTTTCCAAATATTCACAAATGTGGCGCATCTCGGATGATGTTTGGGATGTTTGGTACAGCAGCGAGAATTTTCCTCAAGGGGTTAAGAACCAGTTTAATCGTGCAGCCGCGTGGGCAGGCGTAGCACGGCCAGGTCGATGGCCCGACGCTGACATGTTGCCACTTGGAAGTCTGCGGCCGGCGCCAGGTTGGGGCCAACCCCGTGAAACACGATTGACCCGCGACGAACAGCGCACCATGCTCACGCTCTGGAGTATCTTTCGCTCGCCGCTAATTATGGGTGGCAACTTGTCTCAAGCTGACGACTGGACCACGGCTTTGCTCTCTAATGCTGAAGTGATTGCCGTGGACCAGCATTCCACGGAGAATCGACCGGTGATAACGACTGAAAACGTTGTGATCTGGAGCGCCAAAGCGGACGCGGGAAAGGATTCATATCTGGCAGTCTTCAATATTAGCGATGTGGACCAAACGATTCGGTATGAGTGGAAGGACCTGGGCCTTGCAGCACGGTCATTCAAAGTACGCGACCTCTGGGAACACAAAGACCTCGGAAGCGCAGGGACACTCGAGGTAACGCTCCGACCACACGCGAGCGCTTTGTATCGTATCTCGCACCCGGCATCTCACTAGACGAAGTCAGAGGCTCGAATGTAGCTGAAAGACTTCTAACGAGTTACTCAGATCGCCTGACGCCAACTTCATCCAGGTGCCGCAGAAGATCGGCGGGATCGTTGTAGACACGATACGCGCCGGCTCGCTCTAACTCTTCCCGTCCGTAACCTCCAGACAGGAAACCAATGCCCAGTGCTCGAGCACGACGTGCCGCAAGCAAATCCCAGATGCTGTCCCCAACAACTACAGAATCACCGATCGGCACCTGCAGTTTTTCAGCGGCCGCTAAAAATAGATCCGGGTCTGGCTTCGCATGCTTTACAAGATCGCGCGTAATAATAGGCACGTCCTCGGAAATTCCCAGCAGGCGAAGAGACAGACTCGCACTCTCGAGCCTGCCGCTAGTTGCGATAGCCCAGGGAACCCCGGCCTTTGAAAGATACGACAACAACTCGGCCGCGCCAGGTAATGGTCTAACCTGCGATGCATACCGGCTGAACGCTTCACCATGCAACTTCTGAAGTCTTTCAGCTTCGTCACCTGAGACGGTGTGACCCGTTTCACGAAGCAGCGCGTTAACGAACAAGCCGCCACTCATACCAATCTGTCGATGAATCCGCCAGACAGCTAGCCGGATTCCACCTGCCTCCAGCGCCTCGCGCCAGGCGAGAACATGCTGGTACACGCTGTCTACCAATGTTCCATCGAGATCAAAAAGGAACGCGGTCTTTCTTGTTTCACCATTAAAATCATCATTTCTTGAATTTGCCATGTAGTGATAATAATCAAATACACTAGGGCTGGCGAAGCTATAGGATAGTGCCTGTCAGCCAACCGACCATCGACCCAGGCGTGAAGTTGTATGCACCATGCTGTCGCTTCGCTCGAGGCCCAGGATGACGACCACTTCACTCAGATTTGAGTCTTGCGCAAACCCACGGCCCAGGAATTGCCGATGGGCTAATCGATGCACACTCAACAATCCCTCAAACGAACTGACCTCATACTTCTATTCCTCATTGCTACAATTCCACGCCTGATTGGCGCGTGCTGGCTACCTAACGCTTTTGGCGACGCTTACGCTTATACCGAACAGATCTATTACCTGCGTCGCGCGATGCTAGACGGCTCGTTCTCGCTATCACGCCTTTTTGGATTCTGGTTGCCACTCTATCAATTGATTTGTGCTGGTATTAGCGCACTTGCCGGCAGTCCTTTTTATGTTCCAAAACTAGTATCAGCATTGTTTGGTGGAGGAGTGTGCCTGCTCGTCTTGATGTTGACCTGGGAGCTCACGGCTAGTCGACCACTCTCGTTAGCCGCCGCCGCGCTCGTAGCCGTAAACCCATACCAGCTCCTTTATTCAGCTTCGGCCATGACCGATGTCCCCCACGCGTTTTTCATTCTTCTGTGCGCGTATTGTTGCATCCGAAACCGTTTTGAATTCGGCTCGTTATGCGCTCTGGCTGCCGGGCTCATCCGAATTGAGAGTTGGGTCCTGATACCGATTATCCCGCTCGTTCATCTGCTGAAGCACTTAAACGCAAACACAATACGCAATAGTGGACGGGCCATAATGACAACAACCTTGATGCTGCTGTTGCTCTGCGCTGGTCCAGCTTTTTGGCTACTGGTTACCTGGCGCGCAACGGGCACTGTTTGGAAGTATTTCGAAATCCGAAACAATTACATCGTTGAGACGCTAGCAAGTAACGAAGGGCTGGTCCACTTCTCATTATCGAGAGTTGGACTCGACTCGTTAAGACTGGTTTATACCGGTAACCCCGTGGTCTTCTACTCCGCCGTAGTGGTCCTATTGATGCTCATTAGAACCAATGAATTTTCGTTCAGAAGCGCCGCATCACTGCGATTTGTTCGGCATTTGTTAACGACTGGACCAGGCATTGTGTTGACTCTCTTCTTCACTCATTTAATGTTTCTACTACTGGCTTACGTCACACGAAACCAGCCTGAGATCTGGCCTCGCTACGGACTGATCTTTTTCTGTCTCGGCCTGCCCCTCATGGCTTATGGAGTCGCTTTCAGGCTGCCACCTGCATTGACTCGGTCAACTCAGAACCTTCGTTTCCTATATTTGACCGGGGGGTTCTTTGCTTTGCAGTTTTGTGTGCAATTGATCGACGTTACTCGCATTGTTGTGAAACCGGATAGCAACCTGATGACGGCTCAGTTTCTGGAGGACCAGCGGCGCGCAGACGAAAGAACAACCATCTACTGCGAGGATGGAGCTATTCGCGTTCTGTCTGGAATCCCGCTCGAAGAATTCAAGGACCAGTACAATTCTCCGTCAGATGATGTGGGTTTTATGGATTCTTTAAAAAAGAACCAGGTCAGGTTACTTGTTTACAAAGACCTGCCGGGCTCACGCTTGAAACAGACCATCGAAAGAATGCGTTCGGGGCAGAAGCCTACCGGCATCACGCTTGAAGAGGTGATTCCAAGACCCAGGAATCAAGGTGCCGGTGAAATAATTGTTTATCGTGTTCATGAAGGTGAGGTAGCAGAGGTTACTAATACGCCTAAAAGACGCCGCCGTAAGTATTGAGAAATGACTATTACGGAATCTTTTGAGAGATGGGCTTGAGTGCTTGATGGGGCGCGGTTGACACCCAATTACGCAGCCTCGACGTAGTCGGCAAGACTTGTTGGTTTAGGAATTGGTATTCCCTCTTCGCGCATGCCGGCAAGATGAAGTTCAATCGCTTCCTGCATGCTGTGTCTAACTTCTTCGACTGTCTTTCCTGTTACGACGCAACCTGGATCAGGTAAGTAAGCTGAAAAGTTTTGTCCGCCAGTCTCTATGATCATTACGTAACGCATATTTAACTCTATTTCCTCAGTCCGGCCTGAACCAGATCTTTTCAAAGTCTTCGGGTGTAGTTCATCGGCTGGATGACCGGCGACTGTGACCCGCCCTCGTTTTTGGGGATGCTTCAACTGTCGGTGACTACCAATAATGACAACTACAAACCAGCCGTCCCGTCTGAGTAACGCAAGTATTTCTCTTACCTTCATGCTGCCTTTGTGAGGATATCGACAGTTATGAACCACCTAAGAAGCTGAAGTATACACCTCGCCAAAAGTGATGTCGTGCTTCATCTAATTCGTCTTTATCTCTACTGAGTTAAGCCATGGTTGTCTCAATTGGCGAGGTTCAACTTGAAGGCGGCCATCTCCTCACCATTGCGTACGAGCAAAGTGTCACCAACTAATACCGGATGGTTCCAGGTCTTACCATTGATTGCCTTAAACCTACCAATCTCTGAGTACTGATCGGCAACTGCTTTGACCAGGGCCACCTCACCTGCTTCCGATAGAACCAGCATCAAGTCTTGATCGGACAATAGGACCATCTGGCCGTGTCCATAATTACCACCGGACCATTTACTTTCACCAGTGTTAAGGTCGATGCAGGCGAGACTGTCGCCATCAAAACCGAACGCATTTCCCTTGTGCACGACAAAGTCGTTGAAGTAGGGCATCAGGCCGGTCGATTTCCACCGTTCCTTGCTGGTCCAATTTCCGGATTCCTCCGACACTGCCAATCGCACGACACCAACCTGGGAACCTAGTCCTGACCCACTGCCAAGCAAGACATCGCCATCGGTGGTGATGGCAGGTTGGACGATGCTGTCACCTTCCCACGCGTATTTCCAGAGCAAAGCTCCGTCATTAGGCGATAAGCTGGACACACCTTGACTGTTAACCAACAAGACTTGTGGCACACCGTTAATAGTAAGCAGATGAGGTGAGCTGTAACCACCACGTCCGCCATCTGGGCCAGACCAACGCAATTTACCTGAAGCTATATCGTAGGCTGCAAGCACACCGGACGCAGCTACAATGACAACATCATTGATTACGACGGGTGAACTCGCAAACCCCCAGTGCGGAGTCTTGGTGTTCGTGTCAGTAGCCGCGTTTCGTGACCAGACTACGTTTCCATTTCTTGCATCGAGAACATTCAGGATGCCGGTCGCACCAAACGTGTAGACACGACCGTTGCTGAGCGTCGGCGTACCACGTGGGCCAGGACCGGCGTTTGATTCGTAAAAGCGCGCTGGATCCTGGTGTCGCCAAACGGGTTGGCCGGTGGCGAGCTTGTAGCACGAGACGACCTCATTCTCGCCGCGCTGTTCCTGGGTAAAAATAAGATCATTCTGAACTGCAAAAGACGACCAACCCGGTCCAATCGGTTTGCGCCAAATCGCTACGGGCGGTTTTTGCGCCCAGTTGGTGTCGATACGCACTCCACGAACAACTCCATCTCGCCTTGCTCCACGAAAGCCGGGCCAGCCTGATTCAGTTTGTACCTCTGTCGCTGGTATTGCCGCGGCGGGTAATGGTGCGACCGGTTCATTGGCTGACAGGGCCAGCATTCGTTCTTCCGGTGTCTTGGACCAACGCCAATGCAGATCGGATTTAGCATCACCCGTTATTCCGCCCGT
>DASROI010000258.1:0-5985 GCA_035646955.1 Pyrinomonadaceae bacterium | reverse complement strand
CGTCCCGGGTGATGTCGTGAAGCTCCAGATCGGCCGGCACTCGCAACACCAACCTGGTTTTTCCAGAAAGCGTGGCGGCAAATAGTGAGTTTGGGTCGTTTGATGTACTGGCTGTGAACCAGACCTCGTCTCCGGTGGGTGCCCAGGCGACACCCTCTTCACCGGCGTACTCCTCCGAAATGATTGTCTTGTTTCCGGCGAGGTCCACCACGGCAACTCGGCCGCGATTGTCCCACTGCAGTGCATGGTCCATGAACGCTATACGGTCCCCTTTAGGTGAGACGCGTGGATAGCTGATGTACCCGGCCGTTTCATAGAGTACCTTTCCAATCGGATATTCGAGACGGTTACGTCCATTGAGATAACGTACAACGGCGAGATCTTTGCCGTCCGGGGACCAGTCTGCTTCTTGAACATCTTCAAGTATTTCGCGCGGCGTGCCGCCAATCATGGGAACCCGAGCGAGGGTACCCCTATAAATGAGTTGGCCCATAAATTGACGCTTAAGAAGCACCGCCATCTCACCAGTAGATGAAATTGCCAGGACGTCCGCATTAGATAGTCCAAGTGAACGAGACTCGCTTAGACCAGCTCGGGTCGAAAAGATCTCGGAGAGATGGCCGTTCCATGCTCCACCGTAGACGATGGTCTGGCCGTCGGGCGCAAATCGGGCGTGGTAAACAAAACCGCGGCGGAAAGTAAGCTGCTCATAGTTTGGCACCGGCGTTTGCCGGAACAGACGAGTACCCAACAGCCCCGCGACGATTCCGCCTAACAGCAAGAGGAAGCCAACTGCGTAGAGAATAGTTCTGCGACTTAGTCTTGGCGACTCGGGTTCTGCTATTACCTCCGGCACTGTCAGAGTAGACGAACCTGTCGACGCAGAGAGTGACTCCAAAGCAAAACCCAGATCCGAGGTTGACTGAAAACGTCGCTCAGGTTTCTTTTCCAAACATCGCCTCACGATACGATCGAGCGCCGGACTTACATTTGGATTTGATTGAGTCAGCTCCTCAGGTTCTTCTTTAAGAATTGCCGACATCGTCTCAGCCATCGTCTCGCGTTGGAGCGCACGACGACCGGAAATCATCTCGTGCAAGATCAAGCCGAATGAAAAGATGTCTGACCGATAATCGGTAGCCTGCCCGCGAACCTGTTCGGGCGACATGTAGCCGGCGGTTCCCATCACTACGCCTGGGTTCGTCAACGCCTTCATGGTGGCGTCTTCAGAACCCTGGCTGGTTGTTTTTGGTTCGCGGAGTTTTGCCAGTCCGAAGTCTAGAATCTTGACGCGATCATCGTTGGTGATAAAGAGGTTTTCCGGTTTGAGATCTCGATGGACAATGCCCTTCTCGTGCGCAGCTGAAAGTCCGCTAACAATCTGCTGGGCGTAGTCAGTAACTTTGCGGAGCGGTATCGGACCATGGTCCAAACGTTGACGGAGTTCTTCTCCTTCGAGGAGTTCGGTAACAATAAACGGCGATCCCTCGTGTTCGCCGATGTCGTAAACGGTCAGGATGTTTGGATGGTTGAGAGCAGATGTCGCACGGGCTTCCTGTTCGAATCGTCGAAGGCGATCTTCGTGGTGCGCAAATTCAGCGGGCAGTAGCTTGATAGCTACATCACGATTCAGGCGTGAATCGTGTGCGCGATAGACCTCACCCATGCCGCCTGCGCCGATTTTGGAGACAATTGTGTATTGAGCGATTTTGGTGTTGGGCGATATATTTTCGTTCAATTTGTTACTAATAAGGCTCGATATTTTCACTCCGACAGGTCAGTGCGGGTAGGATTCGTTTCGTGACAACCTCCGTCCGCAGACATCCCACGAAACTGGGTTAGTAAGCGGACGGAAGCGGCACGCGGGATCACTTATAAGTCAAGTTTGTGCGCGACAGGTAATCACGGTGACCTTTCAAGTCAACCACATTACCGAATGCGGGACCGCCCAATGGGTTAGCTCGCTGCATCTCGATCCGAGCTGCAGTCGCCTTATCAAGACCTTCGGCGGTCGGCGAAACGTAGATAAGCCAAAACGCGCCCGGCGCCTCGTTGTGAATCGCTTCAGTGTCCACTTCATACTCCAGAATGGTGCCCTCAGCAAGCAACTTCTCAAATAGTGGTACAAACAAATTCTTGCTCAGCGTGTCCAACGCATCCGATGGCGCATCGGGTTTGAATCGATAGTACGCGATTTGGGTGTACGCGTCTTTCGCAGAACCCGGACGCCAATTGTAGTAGCGGCTCACGAAAATGCTATCGGCGTGTTTGGTGGCACTGGACAGAACTGGAGAGACGGAACTACCAGACTTTTGAAACTGGTCCAAGAGGTTGAGCACTCCGGCCATCGACATTGAAGACCACCAATCATCATGCGTGTAACCTTCAGGTTGGTGCACCAGGTTCCGATCGTTGCCATAACCCACTAGCGTACCGCTCGCAATTGCTTGATCCAGAGTCTTTTGATCAGCCGCGATCGACTTATCCATCTCTGCCCACTGTGTTCGCGGAATGGTCCAATTCCCCACGTATGAATACATGGGTGGTTTCTCTTTAACTGTTGTTGTTTGCGCGCATACCGGAACCGCAAAGATCACACACAGACATATAAGAATTCCCATTGGTTTCATGTTCATCGTTAATCTCCTGGGTTAGATTGTGATTGGGAGAAAGCGGACTCGCGGCCGCTGACTATGTAACCTGCCTCCTTGAGTGAAGTGGCCTAAAATGAACCCTCTAATAGTCTCAACGTAAAAGTTGAGCTAAAACGGTCACTTTCGTTGATTATCTGACCGAATCGACCGATTCGGCGACACGGACCTTGTCTGCCTATCCAAGAGCGACGCGCTACGCTTCGCACTTGTCCCTGTCTTTCTTACCCTTCCTTGGCGCTGGGTGATTTCAGTTCAGACGTTTTGAGGCAAAGGCTCTAACGGGAGTAATTGCAAAGCTGCGGATGAACCAACATCACGAGATTGACTCACTCACTCCGGCAACCCCATTCGTTTCAGCAAATCTTTGAATCTTGGGTCATCCCGGAGAGAGTCATACTGAAGGCTCCATCGGACTTCCGATAGCTTCCCGTTTCGGGCCTGAAAATCTTTTTCCAACCATTCAAACGCTTTGTCCTTATCACCCAGCCCGGAATAAATGGCAGCGATATATGAACCGATCGCTTCTCTTCGGGCGTACTTCTGTTCCAGCTCTCTTACTTTGTCGAGTGCTTCGGTCCGTTTGCCCGCAACTGCATAGACATAACCCTGGTCACCGAGTGAGATACCTGATCGGTTAGACAAGTCCACAGCGTGTTCAGCCGCTGCAATCGCTTCTGCGTTGCGTCCGAGTTTCAGATACGACAAGGAGAGATATTCATAGGCTGGGCCGAAATTCGGATCGAGTTCAATTAGCTTCAGACTATTTTGAATACTAGCTTCGTGGTTGTTTTGGAGTTGATACATTCTCGAAATATTCACCGCTATCACACTTGAGAGAGGGTCAAGCTCTTGAGCTCGTTTGATCACCGGCACTGCTTCTTCATTCCTTCCCATATTCTTCAGGAAAATTGAATACCAGTGAAACGCAGTCGGGTAATTAGGATTTAATTCGAGTGCCCGTTTGAATTCCTTTTCCGCTTCAGCCCATTGCCATGAATTTTCATTGACTATTCCTAAAGTTGCATGAGCCTCTGCCAGTTGACCCTCAATGGCTAAGGCTCGTTCAGCATATCTTCGTGCTTGGGGGAGTGTTTCGCTGGTTGGCGTTCCGGCGTATTCGTTCGAAACTGCATAGCAATCCGCAAGACCAACAAGTGCCAGAGCATAGTTCGGGTCGCGGTCTGTCGCCGTCTTAAATTGCTCGATCGCTTTCTTAATATTTTCAGCCGTGCGGCGGTTCCAATAATAACGGCCTTTCAAATATGCTTGATAGGCTTCGGGGTCGGCAGTCGCGCTCTTTGTTACATTGGTTTCCTCAGCACCCGATAACTTTGCCTTTAGCTTTGTTGAGACATCTTTGGCAATCTCGCTTTGCAGAGAAACAAGATCGGATTGTTTGCGTTGGTATTGCTCAGTCCAAATGACACTGTTCTTTTGCACATCAACCAGTTCCAGGCTAAGCGTCAATTGATCGCCGTGCTGTGCAACTCTTCCATTTAAGACAGCTTGCACACGCAGATCTTTAGCAATTGTCTGTAGATCTGTGTCTTTACCTTTGTAGCGAAAGACTGCTGACCTTGGTTTGACATCGAGGTTGGATAAATTGGCCAAACTCTTGATCAACGTTTCCGTCATGCCGTCAGAGAGATATTCAACATCAGCATTCTGACTTTCATTGACAAACGGCATCACCGCGATCGAACTGATCTGTTTGCTGCTACTTCCTCGAGAACCCAACGCAAAGTAGCCAATTGTCGAGATCACAGCGATTAGCAACACGGCAATTATCGTAGTCGCGAGTTTGTGGCTCTTGGCTTGAGTGACCGCGTATTCAAGACTCGAAGACGACGTCGTGGCGTCTTGAGTTGAGGCCGCCTGACCGCTCCTAGTCGCGGCAACTGAACCAGAAGAGATCTGGGCCGCGGCCGGGTGCGCTGGCGTCCCCGCCTGCCAGGCTGGCTCTTCGTTACCTGACTCGCCGAGGGCAGCGCGATTCGGGACTATCGAACGTTCAAGCTCGCCCTGAAGGTCCAACTCTCGGTGCAGATTCTTGAGATCGATCAACAGTTCGCGCGCTGACTGATACCGCATCTCGGCATCCTTCGTCAGCGATTTGCGTACGATCCGCTGCAACTCGCCCGGCACGTTCTCCAGCTGCGGCGGTTCCTTCTCGAGGATCGCGACGATCGTGTGATTCACGGTTTCGCCACTGAACGGAACCTTGCCGGAGATCATTTCATACAAAACTACTCCCAGACTCCAGATATCCGTCCGAGCGTCGGTTTGTTTGCCGCGCGCCTGCTCCGGTGACATGTAGGAAACCGTTCCCATGATCAGGCCGGGCGTTGTATTGACAATTGGAGACCCGGCTCGCGGAGACGCGGCGATCAGGGTATTGCTCTCATCTTCATTTCGCCCCGTCTCCCTGTCACCGCCTCCCCCTGTCTCCCGGTCGTTGCGTCTAGCTTCTGTCAGTTTCGCCAACCCGAAGTCCAGCACCTTCGCATAGCCATCTTTGCGCAGCATGATATTCTCAGGCTTGATGTCACGGTGAATGATTCCTGCCTGGTGCGCTGCCGAGAGCGCTTCCGATACTTGCAACCCGATCTTCAGGATCGCATTGAGCGGCAAGGGCTCTCGGTGTCCTAGCTGCTCACGCAGGGTCTGCCCGTCGATCAACTCGGTCGCGATGTAGTTCTTACCCTCAACCTCGCCGATCTCATAAACAGTCAGAATGCTCGGATGATTCAGTGCCGATGCCGCTTTTGCTTCCTGGATAAAACGATTCAGCTTGTCCGTATCCTTGCTGAACTCTTCGTGCAGGAACTTGATCGCCACTTTCCGATCCAGCTTCGTGTCCTGCGCCAGATACACTTCACCCATCCCACCGGCACCAAGCTTTGCGACGATGCGGTAGTGTGCGAGCGTCGTGTTGGGAGAAATCGTTTCGCTCAACTTAGAGTAATGGCCCCCTTTGTCAATATTACCTCGCCGTAACGGGTGGGGTGTGACGCCGTTGCGATCACGCTTAGGTTAAGCAAATTCAACGGCTACCTCGCGGCGATACAGACCTCATTCGCCCGGCGACATCGGACAGGCCCTCTGCTTGTCTCAACGTAAGAACTTCCTTGCAGGGTCACTACCTTGATGTCAATTCCAATTGCTAGCTGAGTCGTCAATTAAAGGGCCTTAGCACTATCATGTGGCCCAGTTCTATCGTTGTTTGTGCCCTACAAACTTCACTCCTACCTTCAGCTTGTCGCTGGCTTGCAAGACTCGATTGCTTGGGCCATACCGAACAAGCTAAAGAGCCTTTTTGGCTTGTCGGACA
>DASROI010000257.1:0-6211 GCA_035646955.1 Pyrinomonadaceae bacterium | reverse complement strand
ACTCACAAGAATCCCGCAGTTGGGAAGGGTCCTTGAGCCACTCACTAGAATCCCCCAGTTGGGAAGAGTCCTTGAGCCACTCACTAGAATCCCGCAGTTGGGAAGAGTCCTTGAGCCACTCACTAGAATCCCGCAGTTGGGAAGGGTGGCAGAGCGGCACATGTACGCAGCCTCCATACTCGAATCCAGCGACGCCCCCGCTAACCTACCACTCTCAACACCATTTGAAGAGAGAGGGCTTGAGAATGTTGTCAGTGGTCCAAGTACTAAGTTGAGCGGGGCGTCGCTGGATTCGACTAGGGAAGCGCCACTCTGCCACCCTTCCCAACTGCGGGATTCTAGTGAGTTACCCATTACAGTGGCCCTTGACAAATTAATGAGTAAGCGTATTATTGACGCTAAGGTTAGCGTTTACCAGACGCTATTGAGGAGGAGAGGGCAACAGACGATGGTTTTTAAGTATGAATACGAAAGGCCCGGGCTCACAGTCGATTGCGTGGTCTTTGGGCTGGATCTAGAAGCAGAAACCCTGAAAGTAATGCTCGTCGAACGCGCTGTCGAGCCGTTCGCGGGTGAGTGGGCAATCCCTGGAGGCTTCGTAAAGTCGGGTGAAACATTGATCGAAGCAGCTACTCGTGAACTCCAGGAAGAAACCGGAATCAGCGACGTTTTTCTGGAACAGCTGTACACGTTTGGTGATCCAGGACGAGATCCACGCGGTTGGGTCGTTTCAGTTGGTTACTACGCTCTCGTCTCGCCCGACAAGCACGACATCCTGGCAACCACTGACGCAAAGGATGCTCGCTGGTTCGCCATCAATTCCCTTCCTCGACTCGCGTTCGATCACGCCCAGATTCTGCAAACTGCGCTCGACCGCGTCAGAGGCAAACTGAGCTATGCACCGATCGGCTTCGAGTTGTTGCCTCAGAAATTCACGATTAAACAATTGCAAAAGTTGTACGAGATCGTGCTCGACAGACAATTGGATAATCGCAACTTTCGAAAAAAGATTTTTGCGATGGACCTCCTGCGTGAGCTCGATGAAATGCAGAAGGGTGTGGCACATCGGGCCGCGCGACTCTATAAATTTGATGAGCGTAAATATAGGCAACTGGTGAAACAAGGTCTCACTTTTCAGTTGCAATGAGGATAAAGACGATGAAAGACCGTTATACCAAAATTAGTAAGTTCCTGAGTCTCGTGTTGAGACACGAGCCAGATAAGGTTGGGCTCAAGCTCGATGCCGAAGGCTGGACCTCCGTTTCAGATCTTTTATGCAGACTGACAGTCGAGGGCCGTTCGATCACATTGGAGGAACTGCAGACTGTGGTCGTCATGAACGACAAACAGCGGTTCTCCTTCAGCGACGACCGAACCCTTATCCGAGCTAATCAGGGCCATTCGGTCCAGGTCAGAGTTGGATATGAACCGTTGTCACCGCCTGCGCTTCTCTATCACGGCACCGCGGAGAGATTTCTTGCGTCCATCGCGCGACAAGGTTTACTGAAAGGTCAACGTCATCATGTTCACCTTTCAGAGGATACGAAAGTAGCGTCAGAAGTTGGCGCCAGGTACGGGCGACCAGTCGTTCTGATTGTCGCCAGCGAAATGATGAACCAGAACGGACACGCATTCTTCCGATCCGAAAACGGAGTGTGGCTAACCGAGCATGTGCCGGTTGGTTACATTCAATTCCCCTGAAGCAAAATTTTTTGCTTTAAATAGTTAGCGTAGTTTTTACGATAAGTAGCCAGTAAGGAGACTGACATGAACAAAAGAACAGAACTATTAATTATCGACCCGCAGGTGGACTTCTGCGATCCAAAACAAGGCGCACTCTACGTTCCGGGTGCTGAAGAGGATATGAAGCGACTTGCTACGATGATCCGGCGGCTTAAGCCAAAGCTTGACGACATCCACGTCACGCTGGATTCGCACCACCTCATTCACATCGCTCACCCAATATTCTGGCGTGATACCAATGGCCAGAATCCCGCAGTCTTTACGCGAATCAGTCGCAGCGACGTAGAAGATGGTGTTTGGACGCCGACAGTGCCAGGGTTGTACCGCCGCGCCCTCGAGTACGTCTGCAATCTGGAAAAAAACGGGCGCTACGAATTGACGATCTGGCCTCCTCACTGTCTTATCGGCAGTCCCGGTCACACAGTGTTCCCTGAACTCTTCTATGCTCTGACTGAATGGGAAACAAGGTTTGCCTTCGTCGACTATGTGACAAAAGGCAGCAACGTCTTAACCGAACACTATTCGGCGGTCCAGGCAGACGTTCCTGATGCGGCCGATGTATCCACCCAAATCAACACTCGTCTAATCCAGACTCTCGAGAACGCCGACCAGATTCTGATCGCTGGTGAAGCGCGCACACACTGTCTAGCGAACACTGTGCGTGATATCGCCAACAATTTCGGCGACGACTCGTTCGTCTCAAAACTGGTGCTCCTGACTGACGCCTCAAGCGACATACCAGGATTTGAAGGTCACGCACAGAACTTTATGAACGAGATGGTTGGTCGCGGGATGCAGCTTTCAACGACTACTGAATACTTAGCTTGATGACAGGAGCAAGACGATGCCAATACTAAACGACACACAACTTGATCAAATAAACCTGCCCAATAGTCATTACGGCTATTCGGCGACGCGTCTGGAAGATCTCGGCGCAACTGAATACACAATCGCGACAGTAGTCGCCGATGTCAGCGGAAGTACAACGGCATTCACCCTCGATATGGAAGCTGCGATCACACGAATTGTTCAGGCCTGTAAATTTAGTCCACGGGCCGACAACTTACTGCTCAGGCTACTGACCTTTGACGATTCTCTGACTGAATTTCATGGGTTCAAGCTGCTCGAGAATTGTCACCTGGCAGATTATGGCGGAAGTCTTCGATCAGGAGGTTCGACCGCTCTCTACGATGCGACGGAAAACGCAGTCGTCTCCACTACCAACTATGCTCACAAACTCTCGGCAGCAGACTTCTCTGCCAATGCGATTCTCTTTGTGATCACTGACGGTATGGACAACGCTTCGAGAACATCCGCAAAGATGGTCAAAGCTGCGTTGGACGATGCGATTAAAAGCGAAGCGCTCGAATCAGTTGTTTCAATACTGATTGGGGTTAACGTTCAGCTCGCTGAAGTGAGTCGCTACCTGAACCAATTTCATCGTGACGCTGGTTTCACCCAGTATGTCGAGCTCGATCAGGCAGATGCGAAGACACTCGCGCGTCTGGCTGAATTCGTTTCGAGAAGCATCAGTGCACAGTCACAAGCTCTAGGCACCGGCGGAGCATCGCAGCCACTCGTGTTTTAACCTTGGAGTGCGCCGGCCCGGCGGCGCTTTAAAGTCAAACTGACTTGTAGGAACTCCTTATAACAAAGCGCCGCCGGGCCGGCGCACTCCAAAGATGAACGCAGACAGCATATTCAATATTGGCGCGACGCATTCAGTTTGTGAGGACTATGCGATCGCTGCAAATCCAACGGGCGCGAATCCTTATGTGGTCCTTTCCGATGGGTGCTCGACTTCGCCTGATACTGATATTGGAGCACGGCTGTTGGTAAAAGCTGCTGAGCAAGTTCTCAAAGCAGACTTTGTGCAGGAACCAACTGGCATGCACAATCGCGCCGTTCACCTGGCACTCAGTTGGTCAAAATTGTTGGAACTGCCAATCCAAGCTATCGATGCAACGTTGCTCACCGCCCATGTCTTCAACGATGAAGTCGTAGCAAGTTGTTCCGGTGATGGTTTGATTGTGGTGGAGTCGACTGATGGCGAAATTGACGTTTACTCAGTTTCCTACCCATCAGGCTATCCGCTTTATCCTGCTTATATAGACCAGCCAGCTCGGTTGGAATTGTTTACCTCAACTGAGTTCTCTTATAAGCAAGTGCAACACTTTCATTCAAGCTCGAAGGACGCCCCATTACAACTCGAAAGCACACGCTTCAGCAACGACATTACTGAAGTTATTCGAATTAAAGCGGTTGACTGCAAAGTCGTGTCGTTATGTTCTGATGGACTTCATTCCTTTCTTTACAATGCTCCAAACGCCGGATCACGAAGCGTAGAGCCAGTACACATCACCGACGTCATCAAGGAGCTCTTGTCTTTCAAAAGCTTGAATGGAGCTTTCGTGGCCCGGCGTGTGAAGAAATTTATGAAAGAGTGTGTTGCAAGAGGCTGGCAGCACAGCGACGACCTGTCGATAGCCGCAATTCACGTTGGAGGTGGTCTATGTTCAACACCCAAACCTTTCCCGGCTTGAGGTCATATTTCAGCGGGAACAAAACCGGCGTTAGATACTTTGTCCAGGGAAAGGGTGAGATCAAGTTGGGCCAGTCTGATTTTAAGGCACAAGGTGGCGAAGGCTCGATCTATATCAAGAGCTCGAAGGCATACAAAATCTACACGAATCCATCTCGTGCCATCCAGCCAGCCAAGATTGCCGAGCTATCAGTTCTCTCCCAACCGAACATTATTCGTCCTCTCGATATTGTGTTGAACGAAAAGAATGAGGCGGTTGGCTATTCAATGCGACATGTCGACAAGGCCTTTGCTTTGTGCCAGTTGTTCCCAAAGGCTTTTCGACAACGAAACAACTTAACACCAGAACGGACTTTGTTACTGGTGCGCCGGCTCCAGGATGGGGTGGCTCATATACACAGCAAAAACATTCTTATTGTCGACTTAAATGAGTTGAATTTTCTGGTTGCAGCTGACTTTGGCGAGGTCTTCTTTATCGATGTTGATAGTTATCAAACCCCGTCATTTGCGGCAACTTCACTGATGGAAAGCGTACGCGATAGGCACGCGAACGGCTTTTCGATTAATTCTGATTGGTTTGCGTTTGCCGTCGTCTCGTTTCAGATGTTTGTCGGACTCCATCCATTCAAAGGCTCCTATCCACCCCTGCAACATCTTTCGGACACTCAACGAAAGCTCGACGCGCGAATGATGGGAAACATTTCTGTACTACACAAGGGCGTATCGGTGCCGATGTCATGTCTTCCCTTCTCATTAATACCGCCGGCTTATCTGGATTGGTATCGGGCAATATTTGAAGATGGGAAGAGAATGCCTCCGCCAAACGGTCTGCGGCATGTCGTTACTGTCCAGGCGCAAATTAATGCTTCTCCAATTAAGAGCACTGCGCTCTTGATTACGGAGGCTCGCGAGTACGACAGCGCGATCATTTCGTACGATGGTCTGATTACAATCACACAAGAGAGTATCTACTTCGAGGGCAATAGATTCCCGAAACCCGCTTCGGACGTAAAGGTAGTTGTCACGCCTCGCCAGAGACATTTGATCGCAGCCTATACGGACACGTCGGGTGTGAACTTCCTGGACCTCACAACAGGCAAGGAGATCGAGAGTAACGTTAAGGGTGAACAAATTGCCATCGCCGAAAGTAATCTGTTCATCAAACAGGCCGAAAACATTTTCCAAATTGATTTCCTTGAGTTGCGGGGACGAATACTGGTCGGCGTTAAGCAAGTCGCGAACGTCATGATGCGCGCGACCCAGATGTTCAACGGAGTGGCAATACAGAGTCTCTTAGGAGCGAGCTACGCTTCCATCTTGAGAGCCTCTGGAAAGTGTTACCAGGTGCGGCTACCCGAACTCGACAGTCATATGATCATCGACGCAAAGTTAGAAAAAAATGTTCTGATCGTAGTTATTGCAACGGGTGGTAATTACGATAAGTTGATCTACAGGTTCGCCGCGGACTTCAGCGCTCACGATCTGCGAAGGTTAACAGATGTGGCTACAAGCGGTATTGAATTCACGGTGCTTGATACGGGAGTCGTGTTGCATCTGACAAACGAGAATGAATTGGAGATGTTCTCCGCATCGAGAGGCGCGGCAAGCACCCGGACGGTCAGCGATCCGGCGTTAGATGGTGACGTAAGACTCTTTCACACGGGTAAACAAGCTTTGCTCGCTCGAGAAGATAAGCTCTACCGTGTCAGCCTCAGACCTTGAACCTTTTCGGTAGTAAGCATTCCTAACTCTGTGCAACCTTTGTGCTCTCGGCGTCTTTGTGGTGATAGGTTTCAGGATTTGTTCGCCACAGAGGCACCGAGAGCACAAGGGTTGCACAGCGCGGCTTAGGCGCAACCAAACGATCAAGTTGCGAGACCGGTCAGTACCGATTCGCGGTAGCGTCGGGTGAGTCTCGAGGATCAA
>DASROI010000256.1:0-7710 GCA_035646955.1 Pyrinomonadaceae bacterium | reverse complement strand
GTACTAGTGCGCCGCCAGGAATGTTCGCGTTCGATCTCTCAATTCGTCGCAGCCGCGACATCAGTCATGAATGGTTCATTGAGGGGTGTCATCCGGTTGCTGCGCTCGCGGTACTTTACTGTTATTTTCGTGCCTCAGGTTTGATCTTTAACGATAACTTCTCACCGCCGCGCATAACTTCAATCACGTACTCCTCTCCAGCTTTCATTTCCCCTAACGCGTAAGTGTAGTCGTAGACATTCTTAATATCTCTAGATCCTATCCTGACGATTTTGTCACCTGCTTTCAGCCCGGCTCTGGCAGCGGGTGAATCATCGCGAACTCCATCCAGCAATAGGCCATCGTTTGAATCGGAATAATTGGGAATGGTCCCCAGGTAGACGCGAAATCCGGTCGAGCGCCCTTGCTGAGAGTCACTCTTGGCAACTGTGTAAGTAGGTCGCTGCGCAGCTTCATCAACCAATCGAACAATGTTTTTTGCCAGGACGATGATGCGCGCCTCGTCTTCATAATTGATCTTGTCGAAAGTGTCGGAGGGCTTGTGATAATCGTTGTGAGTTCCGGTCCAGAGAAACAGTACCGGAATCTGTTTTGCATAAAAGGAAGAGTGATCGCTTGGTCCAAATCCGTCTTCCTGTAACGTTAGGTTGAATGTTTCTGTAAGGTGTGTCGCTCCATTTTGGGTAACGTTGATTGACGAGGGCGGATCGCCGGCTTTCAAGTTTGGTCCCAAGACCTTGTCAGTCTTAAGCTCGCCAGCGAATACCGGTTTACCCATGGGGAGATTTGATCTCTGGACCACCGCTTTCCACTCTTTAGCAGTGCCTAAGCCGCCGATGATCAGCTTACGATCCTTCGCGCGACCAATCATATCCATGTTAATCATGGCAATCGTGTTGGTCAGTGGTCGCACCGGATGATTTACATAGAAATTAGATCCAAGCAGTCCTTCTTCCTCGCCACTGAACGCAATAAAAACTACAGTCCGTCTCAGCCGTGGTTTCTCCGTACTAAAGATTCGCGCCAGCTCGAGCATGCCTGCCACACCGGAGGCGTTGTCATCAGCCCCGTGATGAATTTCGCCGGACCTTGGCGCAAGACTTCCTTCACCGCCTCGGCCAAGGTGGTCGTAATGAGCACCTATTACTATTGTTTCCTTTCTTAAAGCTGGATCGGAACCCTCGAGTACGCCGATGACGTTATACGCAGGAGTTTCCTTTCTCACGAGATCTACCTTCAGACTTGGGGCCGGATCCATCGCTCCAAAATCCGGTGCTTGCTTGTTGGCCGGGTCGAGTTTTGCAAGCGCTTCAAGGTTGCCGAAACCATCCGCGCCGCCCATCGCCTCGCGCGAAATAACAACCACCGGCAGCCCTGCATCACCAGCGCTATTGTCATAACTCAGTTGCGAAAGTCGCTCGTCCTTAAAATTTGGCTCGCGACTGATAATGACCAAAGCTTTAGCGTTAGCGTTTCGGGCAGCTACAGCTTTCCAACGGACTCCTTCGTAACGAGCAAATTGGCCGTGCGGGTTATCTCCGTCTGGAGTTCCGGCAATTGCAAAGGCGATCTTTCCTGATGCCCTTCCGCCGGCATAATCGTCATGCTTAAGATCGGGCGCAGAGATTCCATAACCTACGAAAACCGCCTGGGTGTTGCGCAAGTCTCCATTTGCAGAGAAGCCCAAAGGCATCCAATCAGTCCCAACCGCGTAATCTTTGTCGGCGACTTTTAGCAAATTTCCATTTCCTAGTTGCACCGCCGCGATGTACGGAAAGTTTTGAAGATACTGGGCCATTAATGCGCTCGGTTTTTTTGCCGCGGCGCCTTGCGTGGCAGGTCTTAGTCCAAGCCGCGCAAACTCGCCCGCGACGTAATGCGCCGCATCATTTGCGCCCTGTGTCCCGGTACGGCGCCCATCAAGCGCGTCAGATGCAAGGTAGGAGATGTGTTGCTGCAGTCGCTGCGCGCTTGGTTCAACTGTTGGCGCAACCTGTTGTGCCGACGCGACTGCCAAAGACCAGAGGATAGCCACGCACAATACATAGAATCGTTTCTTCATAATTTCTCTCTACTCGACCCAATCGGCGATAAAAACGTTGGTGTCGCCTTCCTTTGCGGCATTACGGTTCGAAGCAAATACTAATTTCTTTCCGTCGGGTGAAAACATCGGGAATCCATCAAACGTGTTGTTGAAGGTGATCCTCTCGAGACCGCTACCATCTACGTTTATCTTGTAGAGATCAAAATTTCTTCCGCGCGGATCATCCATGTTCGAAGCAAAGATGACTCGTTTGCCATCCGGAAAGAAGTATGGACCAAAGTTCGCTTTTCCGTTGTGAGTTACCTGGCGCTTGTTTGAACCATCCGCATTCATGACCCAGATCTCGAGCGTGGTTGGTCTAATCAAGTTTTGTTTTAGAAGGTTGGAGTAATCGGTCTTTTGTTTTTCGGTTTCTGGATGAAAAGCGCGGTAGACAATCTGCTTGCCATCGTAAGACCAAAACGGACCACCATCGTAGCCCAACTCGCTAGTGAGTCGCTTAACATTGCTACCATCGGCATTCATTGAATAAATATCAAGGTCCCCATCGCGCATCGACGTAAAAACCAGGTGCTTACCATCAAGCGTCACTGTCGTTTCCGCATCATATCCCGGCGACTTTGTCAGTTGCTTGATGTCACTACCGTCAGGTTTCGCCGTAAAAATGTCGAAACCCGGGTACACGGCCCACACGTAGCCCTGGGAGAAGTCGGGTTTGGGTGGACATTGCTTGTCAGCTAAATACGTCGACGAATAGAGAACGCGCTTTCCACCTGGAAAGATATAAGAACAGGTGGTGCGACCTTCTCCGTTGGAAATCATCTTCACGTCAGAGCCGTCGATATTCATCGAGTAGATCTGATCGCAGCCTCGCCCATCTCTCGTTGATTGAAAGATCAACTTCTTTCCGTCTGCTGAAAAGTACGCCTCCGCATTCTCGCCCGCAAAGGTCAACTGCTTAATGTTCGCGAGATGCTTTTCATCAGGAAGAAGTAGGGAAGTTTTTTCCTGCGATGAAGCGAGGCGCGTTGTTGAGAGCCAACCGCAGAAACATAAGATTGATAAAAAGAAACCTAGTGTGATCTTTATCATGATTAGGAATTAGGGTGGAAAACCGAAGGTTGTTAATTTCAGCCAGACTTGGGCTTTGGCAACCCTGGGGCCACGAGTGTCCTTATGTATTTACGGAACCAGGAGCGCTGCGACTTTGCATCGTGGCACTCCAAGAGGAAGCGAGAACGAAGACTAAGCACTTGCGCCCGATGCAATGAGCTCCGCTTTCTTGACTACCTGCGCGCGCTTCCGACGAATGAAAAGTAGGATCGCGGCAGCTATACCAACAATCAAACTGATCATTTGCGAAGTAGACAAACCTGTCAGCGTAGTTAAACCCAGAATGTCGCCGCGAGGATCATCACGAACGAATTCAATTGCAAACCGGATAATCGAATATAACAAAGCGTAGACCAGAATAACCTGACCGCTGAACCGCTTGCGTCTGTGAAGCCACAGTAAGAAGAGAAACACTATCAACATTGAGAACGACTCGTAGAGTTGAGTCGGGTGAAGATAAGCATCAGTAGGAACGCCGGTGATTTCGTGGCCCAACTCAGTAAACTTGACGCCCCATGGAAGGGTCGTTGGTTTACCCCAACAGCAACCAGCAGAAAAGCAACCTAGCCTGCCAAAAAAGTTACCGATCGCGATTCCTGGTGCGCAAGCATCTGCAGTCTTCCACCAATCAAGGCGGTACCGTTTTATCAGAAAGTACCCGGCGATAACTGCGCCTAGCAGGCCGCCATAAAAAACGCCTCCAGAGCGCAGGAAATCGAGCGAAAAGAGGCTCCATGGATGATCTCGGTACTCCGGCTCCGTAAAAAGCATGAGCACTTTCGACCCGATCAGCGAGGCAAGCAGCATCCACAGACTTAGGTCATAAATCTTGTCGCCCGGCAACCCATCCCGCCGCGCCAACTTGACCGCGATTAGGATGGCAAACAGAAACGCCAGCGCCAGGAAGACGCCATAAGTATTGACGGGGAAATTACCGATGTGGAACAGCTCTGGGAACATTTTAGGGTTTGGTCTTGGGTCTTTAGGTCTTCGGTCTTTGATCTTTGGTCTATTAATTTTTGGCCTTAGGTCAAAGACCAAAGATCTAAGACTTCCTATGGGCAAATATCAAATCAAAGGCCAGCAGTAACGCTCCTATCGTGATGCTGGCGTCGGCAATGTTAAAGGTTGGCCAATGATAGTCGCCAGCGTGTACCACAATGAAATCAATGACGTAACCTAGCCTGGCCCGGTCAGTTAGATTCCCTAGTATCCCCGCCAACAACAACGCACAAGCTCCCAGCGTTCGATCATCGTTCCCGGAAGTGCGCAAAAAGTAATACAAGACCGCGATGGCCGCAGCCACGGCAAGCACTACGAAAAACCACCGGCCAAAATCTCCACCTTCCTGTAACTGACCGAAAGCAATGCCTGAGTTTTCGGTGTAAATAAACGCGAGAAAACCTTTGACCACGACGCGATCGTCACCAAACCTGAGAGCCCGAACTGCCCACGCCTTTGAAGCCTGATCGGCAAGATAAATTCCGAATGCCGCCAGCAGGTAACCGGCCCGCCATGCTAGCCGCAGCCTGATACCACTCGTATCCGTTGGACTGTTAATACTAGTATCCAAGTCTCTCGCTTAAACTACCGAACTCAAACTTCAGAGGATTCCGTCGCAAGTTCGTCAAGTGCGGCAACACATCTTTCACACACGGTCGGGTACCTGGCGGATTCACCTACCCTCGTTGAATAATTCCAACATCGCTCGCACTTCGTTCCATCGGCCGGCACCACTGTAATCCCAACGGTCTTTCCCCCCGCAGCAGTTAGCTCTACCTGAGATACGATAAACAGGTACCTGAGTTCGCCCGCATACTTTGACAAAAACTCAAGATCCTCTTTTCCTGCGGCAAGGATAACCTTAGCCTCTAACGAACTGCCAATTTGCTTTGCAATACGCGCCTCTTCAAGAACTCGCAGGACCTCGTCTCGCAAAGCAAACAATCGATTCCAGTTAGCTACCAACTCGTCATTCGAAGGGCCCCCTGGCTCGGGAAATAGGGCTAAATGGACCGACTGCTCCGACTCTTTCCGCCCGGGCATATTTTCCCAGATCTCATCGCTGGTAAAGACCAGGATCGGTGCCAACAACCGGGCCAGCACATCAACTATCCGGAAGATCGTGGTTTGCGCGGAACGCCTGGCCTTATTTCGCGGAGCAAACGTGTAAAGGCGATCTTTGATAATGTCGAAGTAACGAGCTGACAACGTGACGGTTGTCAGGCCGTAGACCGCCCGATATACCGAGTGGAATTCGTACGACTGGTAAGCAGCCAGCGCCGCCTCGATTACACGATCAAGCTCAGCAAGAGCCCAGCGATCGATCTCCTCCAACTCTTCGTAAGGAACACTGTCACGTTCGGGATCGAACCCGTCTAGATTACCGAGCGCAAACCTGGCAGTATTCCTGATCTTTCTATAGCCGTCTGTAACACGCTGAAGTATTTCGTCGGACGCTCGCAGATCATCGAAGTAGTTCGACGACGCACACCACAACCTGATGATCTCGGCGCCCGACTGCTCGATCACCTTATTCGGGTCGATAGCATTACCGAGCGATTTGTGCATCGCTCGACCCTGCGCATCGAGAGTCCAGCCATGCGTAATGACTGATTTGTAAGGAGCTTGATCATGGGCAGCCAATCCCACCATTAATGATGAATTAAACCAACCACGAAATTGATCTCCACCTTCAATGTAGACGTCAGCGGGCCAACGTAGATTTGAATTACCTTCAAGCACTGCTATAGACGAAACACCACTATCGAACCACACGTCCAGGATGTCGGTCTCCTTGGTCCATTCGTTAGCGCCGCAGCCTGTGCAGGTATAACCTTCAGGCAAAAGCTCTGTAGCTTGCCTTGTGTACCACGCATCCCCCGACTCCTTTTCAAAGATGTCGGCCACGTGATTTATCACTTTTGGATCTGCCACTGCGGCCGTGCACTTCGCGCAGTAGAATACAGGGATCGACACGCCCCAAACTCGCTGCCTCGAGACACACCAGTCCGGACGCCCTTTTAACATGTTGCGCATCCGATCCACGCCCCAGCCTGGTATCCAATTCACCCGCTCGATCTCTGACAGCGCCGATGACCGCAACGAGGAGGCAGGATTTTCAGGTAGGTTATCTGTGTAGTTACTACGATCCCTGCCGTCTTCGTCCTTCTCCAGATCCTTCTCAACCAGGCTTCGATGAGCGTGGTCCATCGCGATGAACCATTGTGGAGTGGCGCGGAAGATCACTGGATTATGGCAACGCCAGCAATGGGGGTAGCGATGTTCGTAGTCTTCGGAAAAAAGCAGCACGCCTTTTTCTTTCATGAAATCGACTATTACGTTATTGGCATCGAACACTCGCTGACCGGCAAAGTACTCCACCTCAGGCGTAAACCTTCCGGCGGTATCGACTGGACAGTAGATCTCCAGGCCATATCGCTTGCCAATTACAAAGTCGTCGTGACCGTGGCCGGGAGCAGTATGGACCAAGCCGGTGCCCGCTTTCCCATCACTCTTCTTTTGCGCTTCGCTGACGTCCAATTCAGTCTCGGCATCCGCTTCCCCACCCAAAGTAACGTGCTCGCCAACCATCAGGAGCGAGGGACGATCAATCCACGGATGACCCGCCTCTAAGAGGTCCAGCTTCGATCCGGAAAAGCGCGCTATCACTTTGGGAAGCACTCGTTGACCATTTTGATCTACTTGTGCCAGATCGCATTTGGCCGATACGGCCTCGAGTAGTTCACTTGCCACCACATAGACTTCGTCGTTGAACTCGAAGGCCGAGTACTCGAAGTCTGGATGGACCGTGATGCCAAGATTGGCCGGAAGCGTCCATGGCGTTGTGGTCCAGATCAGAAGGAACACCTTACGACCCGCTAAAGCCGGATCGATCAGCGCCGGATCACTTCTTAAAGGAAACTTCACGTAGACTGAGGGGCTGCTGTGTTGCTGATACTCCACCTCGGCTTCAGCGAGTGCGGTCTGATCCTTTATGCACCAGTAGACGGGTCGCGATCCTTTGTAGACGAAACCTCGCTCGACAAATCTCGCGAACATACGAGCAGTTTCAGCCTCGTAGTGGTTCGACATTGTCAGATAGGGATTGTCCCACTCGCCAAGAATGCCCAACCGCTTGAAGTCACGGGTTTGACCCTTTAATGCATTTTCAGCGTGTTGGCGACAAGCACGGCGAAAGCTCTCGACACTCAGGTCGCTCTTCTTCTTACCCTTCTTCTCGAGCGCTTTTTCTACGTGAGTCTCGATCGGAAGGCCATGGCAGTCGTAGCCGGGAACGTAGGGCGCGTCGAATCCCATCATCGTTCGAGACTTAACGATGAAGTCCTTGAGACTCTTGTTCATCGCAGTCCCGAGATGGATATCGGCGTTCGCGTATGGCGGCCCATCATGAAGGATAAATTTCTCGGCGCCGGCGCGGGCCTGTCGAATCAATTGGTAAAGATTGATTCCTTCCCACTTTTTAAGTCTGGCGGGCTCGCTTTGGGTCAGACTGGCCTTCTGCGAAAACGACGTTTTAGGTAGATTGACCG
>DASROI010000255.1:0-9840 GCA_035646955.1 Pyrinomonadaceae bacterium | reverse complement strand
GGGCGGAGCCAATGGCGGAGGCCGCTACAATCTAACGCTGTCACTTAACTTTAGTAACTTGTTGAACCATAGCAACCTGGCTATTCCAGTCGGCAACCTTGGTTCAGCATTTTTCGGCCAATCAACCTCGACCACCTCTTTTGGTGGTTTCGGACAGGCGGGTTCAGCCTACAACCGAAGAATTGACATCCAACTTCGATTCAGTTTTTAAGAGTGGAAAGAGCATCATAACTTCAAGGGGCATCCGGTAACCACGGATGTCCCTTTAGTCTTGTAATGCATTCCCTCAGTAACTATATTGGCAGCGCTTACATTCTTCTTGAATTGTTGAGTTAAACTATGGCGCCTTTTACCGGCGACAATTCCTCGCCCCTGCAATTTGTTCAGCGATGCATTGAATCAAACTGCCACGCGGAATATTCGATTGAGCAACGACTCTATGTCTGTAAAGAGTGTGGAGGGCTGCTCGATATCGAGCTCAATGGAACTCTTCCTTCTCCAGCAAGTTTGAAATCGACATGGAAAGATCGACGGGCATCTTCAGAATCGTACGACCGTAGCGGAGTTTGGCGCTTCAGAGACGTGCTTCCCATCAAAGATGAAGCGACGATTGTTTCATTGCAAGAAGGGAATACGCCTCTTTACGACGCACCCCGATCCGCGAGTTACTGCAATCTCGACTCTTTGAAACTAAAACATCAAGGCTGTAATCCGACCGGCTCTTTCAAAGACACTGGCATGACTGTCGCGGTGACGCAGGCGTTGATGCTCGATTCGAAACTCGTGGCCTGTGCGAGTACAGGTAACACTGCGGCCAGTTTAGCTGCTTATGCTGCGAGGGCCGGTCTGCCTTGCGCGATCATGGTGCCGGCCGGTCAGGTGAGCGCGGCAAAGTTGGCCCAATCGTTGGACTATGGCGCCGCTGTAATTGAGGTAGATGGTAACTTTGATGGATGCATGGCAACCATCCGAGAAATCTCAGATGAATTGCCCGTGTATCTCGTCAACTCCATCAATCCATTTCGAATCGAAGGTCAGAAAACAGTCGCATTCGAATTAATGGAACAACTGAACTGGAAAGTCCCGGATCATCTCGTGATCCCCGGCGGGAACCTTGGCAATAGTTCGGCGTTCGGGAAAGGCTTCCGAGAAATGTTTGCCTCTGGATTGATTGAACAACAGCCTCACATAAGTGTGGTCCAGGCCTCGGGCGCTTCGCCTTTCGCGCGGCTATATCAGGACCATTTGCAAAACACGGGAACGCTAAAACTTGAACCCGAAAGAAAGCCCCACACCTTAGCATCGGCGATAAATATTGGGGCCCCCGTTTCGTGGCAGAAGGCGTGGCGCGCAGTAAACGAAACGGGCGGGACGGTATTGACCGTGGCTGAAGCAGAGATTGCCGACGCGAAAGCTGTCATTGGACGCGACGGTATTGGCTGTGAGCCCGCTTCCGCCACAACTGTGGCAGGCATTCGTAAACTGGTCCAACAAGGGATTATTCAGCGCGGCCAGGATGTTGTCGCCATTCTAACTGGACACCTGCTTAAAGATACTGACTACACCGGCAAATACCACACCGGCACCCTTTTCAGCGAATCGGTAGAAACTAAATTCAGGAACGAACCAGTGAAAGTCTCAGGTGCAGTCGATCAGATATCGGCTGTTTTTCGCCGGTTGATTGATCAGCGCGAATACAAAAGTGACGAATTAGCGCTACAACAAAAGTGAAGCGATAAGTTCATGGCTGGCAGGGCACAAACAAAGAAGCGCATCTCGGCCGAGGTCCAAATTCCAGGGTCCACCTCAAATCTTGGACCAGGGTTTGACTGTTTCGGACTGGCGCTAAAACTATTTCTGACAATTCGCGCCACCGTTCACGACGACGCCAAAGAACCGTGCAGGGTAAGAACAACCGGACCACGAGAGAACTCAACCCTGCCTCGGAACGCAGCCAACCTGATCTATCGTGCCATGGGATTCGCGGCACGTCAGGAAGGAATTTCACTGCCGAGAGTGGATCTCGCCGTTCACAATGAAATTCCACTGGCAAGCGGCCTTGGAAGCAGCGCTGCTGCAATTATCGGTGGGATAAAACTGCTCGCACTGCTTAGCGGACGCGAATTGTCGGATCAGACTATTCAGAACTATGCCACTGAGTTCGAAGGCCATCCCGACAATATAGCCGCGTGCCTTTATGGCGGGTTTGTTGTCAGTTCCTTAAACAGCGATGGCGAAGTTCGTTCGATTAGGTTCGATTGGCCCTCGAAGATAAAAGTGGTAGTGGTGTCACCTCAATCGCAATTGCCAACTCACGTTGCGCGAGCCGCCCTTTCACGGAATCTTAGTCGAATCGATGCTGTTTTTAACTTGCAAAGAACGGCACTCTTCACAGCAGCAATCGCCCAAAATCGATTTGATTTGTTGTGGGAGGCAATGAGGGATCGACTTCACCAACCGCAGCGACAAAAGCTGGTCCCGGGGCTCGCAGAAGCGTTGGAGCTTCCACAAACTCCCGGTTTACTAGGGATCGCACTCAGCGGTGCAGGCCCGAGCATTCTCGCACTCGTGGATAAAAATGCTGAGGAAATTGGTAAGAAGATCCAGGATTGTTTTGGAGCCCACAAGACTCGTTCAACAACTCGCATCCTGGAAGTCGATAACGCAGGGTGCCGAGTGCAGCGCTCCAAGCCCGCCAAAGCAATCTAGAACAGCATAAACGAACTAATACTTAAAAGTTGATCAAGCGAGTTTCTTCGCCAGTCGATAAACCGGATAACTCAGCGCCAGCAGCAACACAGCATACAGGCTGTTCCGCGAGTTCCCCTTAATTGCTCCCACCAGGAAAAGAATTGAACCAACCAACGCAATCCCCGTAGTGTACGGATATCCCCATGCCCGGTAAGGTCGTTCTTTGTCCGGCTCTCTAGCTCGCAACACAAAAACCGATAAGAACGAGAGCGCGTACGTAGCGACAAAGAAAAATGCCAGCACGGTGATCACATTCTCAAACGTTTGGCCAAACAGAATAAAGAGGACCGCAACAGCAGCGCTCAATAGTAAGGCGAACGCCGGGGTGCCTCCCGGATTGACGGTCGCAGCGCGCTCAACAAATAGTCCATCGCGACTCATCGCAAAAAGTACGCGGGTGGCCATCAGGTGACAAGCATTTATCGCACTCAGCATCGAGATGATGGTTAGCGAACGGAACACCGTGTCGCCGTAGTGTCCAAAGACTGTGTTGGCCACAACACCCATGGCAAAGTCTTTACCTGAAAACTCGGGAATGCGGAGCACATATAGCAATCCAATATTCACTAGCAGGTAAATGGCGATAACAAAAAGAACTCCTCCGATCATGGCGCGAGGAATATCACGACCGGGATTAGTTACTTCCTCGGAAAAGTAAATTACTCCGGTCCAACCATCGTAGGTGTAGATGACGCCCTGTAACGCGATGATCAGCGCTGTGAGAAAGCCCAGGCCGGTGGGACCAATCGCATGATTCGTAACTGCCAGTTCTCCGCCCGTTCCTCTCATGAATGCAGCGGCAATCAATATCAGAAACGCGACCGTTTTTATTAAGCTCGTAATATTCTGAGCTGTACTGCCCAATACAACGCCGCGCCATTGCAAGAGAGCAAAGAAGATAGTGAGCGCTATTGCTACAACTATTTCACCTGGCCCACCGAGTGCCGGGAATAGTGCAGCGGTGAAGCCTCCAGCTACCAGCGCCAGTGCACCGCAACTGCCAGCAGTCGAAATCCAATCGGTCCACCCAACTATAAACCCCGCGTACTCTCCTAAAGCATACCGAGCGAAGTTGTATTGTCCCCCGGAGCGCGGCAACATCGCGCCGAGTTCAGAGAGCGAGAGGGCGCCCAGAAGTGCATAACCACCTGCAATTAACCAAACTCCGAGGTACCACCAAAGGTTCGGCAATTGTGCCGCTATTGAACCCGGTGAACGGAGGATTCCGGCGCCAATTGTGTTTCCGATGATGACAGCGATACCAAAGCCAACTCCGAGCACTCTCAGTAGATGGCCGCGCTTGCTGGACAGAACTTCTTTGGAGGGGTTCGTTACTTTTGAGACCAACGATACCGTCGATTCTATTTAGGCCGAGGTTAAAGCTGGCGTTACTTCGTTAGTTGATCAAGCCCTTGTTTCAAGTCTGAATGCAGTAGCCGGTGAAACAAGTGTTCGCCAGCTTCGCGACGGACTGACAGCCGTCCTGCCTGGTAGGCACGAGAACTTAATCCCCGTTGGACCGACTTACAGATAGCGACGTCTTCATCCTGGATACGTTGGCCCACATCGATACTGGCGAGATTCCGCTGCCGAGCTTCCGCAGAAACTACATCCGGAAAATAGAAGTCGAATACTACTTCAGTTTGGTCGACGCCGCGAGGTATTACGTAATTTGTATCTAGAACTCCTTCGTACCAGTTGATCATGAAGTTGGGATAGATCCAGTAATAGAGCGCGCGGTCGCCTTTCCTGACTGCGCCGGTCTGGGTCTCAGCACCTGCGCTTACTAGAGGACTCCACTGCAAACAATGATGCTTGCCGTTCTCGATCATGTACTTGCTGTAGTCAAGTACGCTATCGAGGCCTTTGTGCAAGTAAGGAACGTGATAACCTCCATCGAGATAATTATCAACAAAAACCTTCCAGTTACAGTCAAAACTGTAGAGCCTTCGTTCCTGCCAATTTAGATTCTGGAGTCTTAGAGGAGTGATTTGATCGCGTAGTTCCTGGCCAAGAAAATTATTGAGTGACGGAGTATCACTGTTTAATTTTACAAAGGCCCAGTTTTCCCATTCAGCTACCGCAACCGGCAGCAACCCATTTGAGGATCGATCGAAATTGCAGACGCCGGCGAAATCAGGAGTGCCTTTTAACTCACCGGAGAGAGAGTAGGTCCAGCCGTGATACGGACATCGAAGCTGAGCGGCAATACCTAAAGGTTCAGTCATGACGGCGGCGGCGTGATGCCGGCAGACATTGAAGAATGCTCTCAACACGTCGTCAGCACCTCGCACAATGACCACAGGCTCGCCAGCTATGTCAGTTGTGACATACGAGCCGGCCGTACGAAGCTGGTCCAAACGGGCTGCTGGTTGCCAGGTGTTGGGAAATACTGTTTTGGACTCAAGCAGGTACAGTTCGTGATCGACATACCAGGAAGCAGGTATCGTGTACGCATGTTCCAGCGCCGCTGTCGGATCGTAACTGTTGATGATGTCAGGTAGATGAGTCATGAGGGGGTTGGCTTTGGTCTTGTACTTTGGTCTTAGGTCTTTGTACTTTGGCGCATTTTTAAAGCACAAACTGCCAAGTACAACGCACGAAGTTCAAAGACTAAAGTCGAACCTTACACCACCGGTGTAGCCGTCTTTCTCTTCGGATTAAAGAATGGTGTCTTAACTACTGTGGCGCCAACCTGATGCCTCACAGCTTCAACGGTAATCTCAAACTGCAACCTTGTTCCTAGCCTGGTGAATTCACGCCTGACAGTCGCCAGTGCAATCATCTTCTTCAAAGTCGGCGACCATGTACTAGTTGTCGCCTTACCAACCTGGACGCCCTCTTTAAAGACCGGCACCGCAACTCTCGAAGCCATGGGAGAGATAGATGGCGGCAGTCCGACCGATTCGTAAAGACCTTCAACCTGTGGCCAATCGACCGCCAAACCAACGATTTCTCTTGCCGGCCCTCGCTTCTTTTCCTCAATTAATGCGGCCTGTCCGACAAATCGACTCTTGTCCAGATCAACCAACCTGCTAAGCCCCATTTCGTAAGGCGAGTATCTTTGCTCTTCAACCAGAGCCTTCTTGCTGCTATTGAAATCGACATCGATCAGCAATAAACCGGCTTCAACTCGCGCCACATCGAGTGCGAGCATCCCCGCAGCATGAATATCAAAAGCGACGCCGTGGTCCATCAAAGCATCCCAAACTCTTAACGCTTTGTCCGAAGCGATCCATATTTCGTAGCCTAAGTCGCCGGTGTATCCAGTTCGAGAGATCTCAACGTCAACGCCCGCAATCGTTCCTCTGGTAACGCGAAAGTACTTCAGATTCTCGATGTCGGCATCATGGACCAGAGTTTTAAGTAACCTTCCGGACGTAGGTCCCTGTAAAGCAAGCGCCGATGTGCTTTCGGAGATGTCATCAATGTGCACCTGCATTCCCGCGGCATTTTGGGTAAACCAACGGAGACTTGGATCAGCTGCTGTCCAGCGATAAGTGTTCTCTTCAAGCCTGGAAACTGTCCCGTCGTCAATAACCTTACCGCGTTCGTCACACCACGGTGTATAAACTACCTGGCCCACCGAAACCTTCTTCATATCGCGCGTAATGATGCGGTCTACAAGTTTGGTTGCGTCGGTACCGGTAATTCGATACTTGAATAACGGTGAAATATCGATTAAGGCACTGGCATTCCTGATCGCATTGTATTCATGCTCGTGATGCGGCTCGTATGAACTAACAGCGTAGTAACCTGACCAGTCGCGGAAATTTAAACTTTCGCAGAGTGCGAAGGTTCGCTCATGGAATGCAGTTCCGATAGGCATAATCAATTAGAGTCGAACTTAGTTTGCGCCAAAGCTCGATATTCGATCAGTTTAGTAAGCTTCGCGGGTTTTAACGATAACACCAGTGATGCGTTTGTCAGGGCGAGCGATTATAAGTATGCTAACGAATCTTCAGCAAGCTGCATTACCGACACAAGCATGAACAATAAATACGACGTCGTTGTCATAGGCGGCGGTCACAACGGACTTGTGAATGCTGCGTACCTCGCCCGCGCAGGAAAAAAAGTACTTGTACTTGAACGCCGCCACGTCCTCGGGGGCGCGGCCGTCACGGAAGAAGTCTTTCCCGGCTTCAAATTCTCCGTCTGTTCTTACGTAGTCTCGTTGTTACGTCCAGAGATAATTCGCGAACTCGATCTTCCTCGTCACGGTCTTGAGATCCTGCCTCTGGACGGGACTTTTACTCCGATGCCAAATGGCGATCATCTGTGGCGCGTTAATGATCATGCTCGTACCCGTCGAGAAATTGCACGACACTCGCGGCTCGATGCAGAGGCTTATGACGAATACGGCAAAGCCATGATCGAAATGGCCCACTTTGTAAAGCCAGTCATGAGCATGATGCCGCCCGATCCAACTTCATTAAAGCCGGCGGATTGGAAAAATCTGGCTTTCATGGGCCGGCGATTTCAAAAGCTACCAGCTGACGACAAATACAACACGGTCCAACTCATGACCATGAGCGCTGTCGATTTTCTGGACCAATGGTTCGAAACGGACGTGCTGAAGGCAACAATGTCCGCATCGGGAATTATCGGGACTTTTTTGGGCGTTCGGTCGCCGGGAACCGCTTACGTTCTGCTTCATCACTACATGGGCGAAATAGATGGAGCTTTCCGCTCCTGGGGTTTCGCGCGGGGTGGAACGGGTGCTATCTCAAACTCCATCGGTGCTGCAGCTCGTGAAGCCGGTGTCGAAATCCTGACTGAAGCGCCGATAGCCAGGATAAAAGTGAAAAACGGAAAAGCAATTGGTGTGGTCCTGGAGAACGGTGATGAAATACAGGCTGAGGTAGTTTCTTCCAGTGTCGATCCGCGGTTGACCTTCACAAAAATGATCGGCAATGAAAACCTGCCCGATGATTTTTGTGCAGACCTGGATCGTTACAAGTATCGCGGATCATCCGGTAAGGTGAATCTGGCACTTGCCGGGCTGCCCGACTTCAAGGCGATGCCTGGTCCAGGTGCACATTTGCGCGGCGCAATCTCTATTTCACCCGGGGTCGAATATATGGAACGAGCTTACGACGAAGCAAAGTATGGGAGATTTTCCCGACGACCTTATATCGACATGGTGATACCGAGTTTGACCGATCCTTCAGTCGCACCGCCGGGCAAACATGTGATGTCCTGCTTCGTGCAGTATGCCCCCTACAATTTGAAAGAGGGGAGTTGGGACGAAAAACGCGACGAGTTTGGCGAGACAGTAATTGATACGATCGCGGAACATGCTCCGAACATTCGCGATTTGATTATTGATAGACAAGTCCTGACCCCATTGGACCTTGAACGAGACTTTGGTCTTTCCGAAGGCAATATTTTTCAAGGCGAGCTAACGCTCGAACAGCTGTTCTTTTTGCGACCTGTACCAGGCTGGGCCCAGTATCGAACTCCAATAAAAAACCTCTACATGTGTGGTTCGGCCACACATCCCGGTGGGGGAATAATGGGCGCGCCGGGCCGTAATGCTGCGTTGAAAATGCTGAAGGATTGGAAGCGCATCTGAGACTTGCAATTGAGGTACTTAGTAAGGGAAAAGGGTGAAAGCGCCGCCCGAACCGGCGCACTCCAAAGATGCACGATATTGTAATTATTGGTGGGGGACACAATGGTCTGGTCGCCGCTTGTTATCTAGCGAAAGCCGGGCTAAGAGTCACCGTGCTTGAACGCCAGGAATCTGTGGGTGGCGGCGCTGTTACCGAAGAGCTCGAGCCTGGCTTTCGCGTTTCGTCCCTGGACCATGCCACTGGCCCATTTTCAAAAAGTGTCGTTTCCGATCTGGACCTGGGACGCTTCGGACTCGAACTCCTCACTCCAGAAGTACAATTGCTCGGCCTGACTCCTGACGGCGAGTCGCTCGCAATATTCAATGACACTGAACGTACTGCAAAAGAGATAAATAAGTTTTCGGCTCGCGACGCGAATAAGTACGCCGAATTTGCCGGCTGCTTTGCAAGAATTGGCGCCGTACTCTCGCCCTTACTTTCAATGACCCCTCCGTCCCTCGATCAGCCAAGCGCTGGCGAAGTGTGGCAACTCGGAAAGTTTGGTCTGGCGTTTCGCGGACTCGGCAAAAAAGACGAGTATCGATTGCTGCGTTGGGGACCGATGGCGGTCGCAGATCTCGTAGCTGAATGGTTCGAAACCGAGCTCTTGCGAGCGATGATCGCGGCGCGCGGCATTTCGGGAGCGTCCGCTGGTCCGTGGTCCGCCGGCACAAGTCTCGGTCTCCTTTGGCAGGCCGCGCTCGGTGGCAGCCCAATTGCTCCAGCTGAATATGTAAAAGGTGGCCTTGGTAACCTAACGCAATCTTTAAGCAAAGCTGCTGAAAGTTTCGGAGTCGAGGTCAGGACACTCTCAACGGTTTCACGAATCGATTTCAGCAACGCCGATCGCGTCAGTATTACTTTAAAGACTGGCGAGTCACTCGAAGCACGAGCTGCCGTGTCGAATGCTGATCCCAAATCAACTTTTCTGCAGCTCGTAGATCCGGTCGATCTGGATCCTAATTTTCTGTCCAAGCTTCGTAATTACCGTGCGGTTGGAACCGTAGCGAAGATCAACTTAGCCCTGTCAGCTCTGCCGCCATTTAAGGCGATCAAGTCGGATGACAATTTAACCAGATTGGCAGGGCGAATACATATTGGACCAGAGATCGATTATCTGGAGCGGGCGTTCGATTCCGCAAAATACGGCGAGTTTTCTCCGCATCCATTCCTGGACATCACAATTCCCTCTCTCAGTGATCCGACCCTGGCTCCGTCAGGGAAACATGTGATGTCGATCCTGGCTCAGTTTGCTCCCTATAAACTGAAAGCCGGGGATTGGGCCACCAACGAGCAACTTTTTGCGGACGCTGTTATCGATACTCTTTCGCACTACGCCCCCGGCATTAAGGACGTGATCACTTCGTTACAAGTTATTACTCCGGTTGATCTGGAATCGAACTATGGGTTGACTGGCGGCCATATCCACCACGGCGAACAAGCGTTGGACCAGTTCTTTACATTTCGTCCTCTA
>DASROI010000254.1:0-9457 GCA_035646955.1 Pyrinomonadaceae bacterium | reverse complement strand
CTCCAGACCCTGACGGGGCTTGAAGCTGCTGCCGCAAAACTAAAAGCTGCACTGGATAGCTCTCGGCTGGTTAACTTGAAGAAGAGTAATGTTCTCGCTCGAGTAACTGCGCTGAGTGGTCCATCGTACGTAGTCGAGTTTTCAACGCGGGGCGGGGCTCGAGTGCGTTATAACTTTGCAATGGACAGCGCTTTGATTACCAAAGTTTCTGATGAGATCGGTAGATCAGTTTTTGTATTCGACGATTATCGAACAGAACAAGGAGTGGTCGAGCCTCATCGCGTTCAGGTAGCATTCGATAAGTCCCTTGAATACACACTTACTCTGCAACGAGTCACTTATAACTCGGGGTTGGCCCAGTCTGTTTTCGATCCACCGGCTGCTGCTGAAACACTAGACATTGAAGCCATTCTCCGAGAAGTCGGAAGGAATCAGGACGAAGTTGAGAAGCGAGTCTCGGAATACTCCTATCGTCAAAAGGAGATTGATCGAGAAATTAACGATAAAGGCGAGCTAAAAAAAGAGACTATCAAACTGTACGAGGTCTATCCATTACCAAACCGGGAAGCCGTTCAGAAATTAATCAGTGAAAACGGCGTACCGCTTTCACCCGAGCGAGCGGCAAAAGAAGACAAGCGAGTGCAGCAAGAATTGTTGGAAGCGGAGCGCGACAAGGAAAAGGATGCGCAGTCTGTCGCTCGCAAGCGTGCTGAAAGAGAAAAGAAGAATCGGTCTGCAGGTCGTGATGAAGATGACGATCCGGAAATTTCACAATTTCTCAAAGCATGTGAATTTGTTTCTCCTCGCCGGGAACGGTTCGCGGATCGTGAAACGATTGTTTTTGACTTTCGCCCTCGCCCTGGTTTCAAACCCTCGTCACGAGTCGAAAGCCTGATTTCAAAACTTATAGGAGTGGTCTGGATCGACCCGCTCGATAAACAGGTTGTTCGTCTGGAGGCTCGACTTGCCGAAGGCTTCAAAATGGCAGGCGGCCTTCTTATATCCCTGAAACCTGGCGCCGCCATGGTTATGGAACAGACACGTATGTCAGACGGCGTGTGGTTGCCGAGATTTGCCCAGGTGAATCTTTCGGTTAAAGTCTTGTTATTCGGCGGTGGCGACTACAACAAAACTATTGAATGGAGTGACTACAAGCACTTCTCAGGAGATGTAAAGGATTACAAGATCGAATCGCCGAAAGTTGGGGAGAGGCCTTGATGGTAGAGATAGGACCTATAGGATCTATTAAGAGATAGTAGAGATAGGACGTATAGGACATATAGGACCAATAGTTAGACAATGAATGAACTAATTGTAATAGGTGGTGGGCTCGCTGGTGTCGAAGCAGCATGGCAAGCTGCTGAGTTGGGCATGAAAGTTCAACTCTTTGAAATGCGTCCGGTAAAACAGACTCCAGCCCACCGAACAGACAAACTTGCGGAGATCGTTTGTTCAAACTCGCTGAAGTCGGATGAGCCGGGAACTGCCTCTTATCTCTTGAAGGAAGAACTTCGTCAGGGCCGCTCTCTGGTGATGGAGGCTGCCGCAGCTACTCGTGTTCCTGCCGGCGCCGCGCTAGCAGTCGATCGTCACAAGTTCGCTGAATTGATTACAAAGAGAATTGACGAGCATCCAAACATTACCTTGCGGCGGGAAGAGGTCACCGCAATACCGACTGATGCAATAACAATTATCGCCACAGGTCCGTTGTCCTCCGAGGCTCTTACCCAAGAGATAATGAAACTCACCGGCAGCGATCAGATGTATTTTTACGATGCGATTGCTCCAATTGTTACTGCTGACTCAATCGACTTTACTATCGCTTTTCGAGCCGCTCGTTATGACAAGGGTGGCGATGATTACGTCAACTGCCCATTTACCGCAGAGCAATACGGCAAGTTTTACTCTGAATTGATCGAAGCCAATAGCGTCCCACTCCAACGGTTCGAAGAGACCCGCTGGTTTGAAGCTTGCCTGCCAATCGAAGAGCTTGCCAGGCGTGGTGTCGACACTCTGCGATTTGGACCAATGAAACCTGTCGGCCTAAGAGATCCGCGTACAGGTCGAGAGCCTTATGCGGCAGTGCAACTGCGGCAGGAAAATTTAATGGCGGACGCGTACAGCCTTGTGGGCTTCCAGAATCATCTACGATACGGTGAGCAAGCTCGAGTCATCCGCCTGATACCGGGATTGGAAAATGCCGAATTTCTGCAGTTTGGCCAAATCCATCGGAATACATACATCTGTTCACCTCGGGTGTTGAACGGCACAATGCAGATGCGCGACAGGCCCAACATTTTCTTCGCCGGTCAAATTACTGGAGTCGAGGGATACGTTGAATCCGTAGCAATGGGGTGGCTAGCGGGAGTAAATGCGGCGCGACTATCAAGTGGTAAGTCACTTTTGGAACCGCCAGTAGAGAGTGCCACCGGTGCGCTTGCTCGTTACGTTTCGTCGGTGGAAACAAGCAATTTTCAGCCGGTGAACATCACTTTTGGCCTATTGCCTCCGTTAACTGAACCCGAGGCACGCCGGACGCGTAAAAAGAGCGAGCGCCGTAAGCAGCAAGTTGAGTTAGGTTTACAAAAATGGATAGCGTGGCTTCAACAAATCCACCCACTAGAAATGGCGCGCTCTTCAGCCGAATGACAAAGCTCTGCCAAATTCCTCTTCTTCTTAGTTTGCTCCTCTGTCAATTCGACACCGCTGTCGCTCAGTCAGGACGCCACCAGGAACCAGGCAAGCCAACTAAACCATCGCCAGGTCCGATTGCCGATCCAGACCGTCCCGGTATGTCAACTTCCGGCCGGCCGCGAAAAACAACTGATGAAGTCGCGGAAGATGACGTTGTGAAAATCACTTCGAATCTTGTGCCGATTCCAGCCTCGGTAGTTGATTCGAAGGGTAACGCGGTTGTGAATCTTAAGCTCGACGATTTTGAATTGTGGGTTGATGGTCAACAACGTTCACTTTCAGATCTGACGCGCGCTGAAACGGTAGTCCGCATGGCCATGCTTTTTGATAACAGCGGCAGTCTCGATTCGGCACGAGAGTTTGAGAAGCACGCGGCAATCCGATTTTTCCGTAAAGTTATGCGCGCGAAAGACGAGGCTTCTATCTACTCGATCGAAACGGATAGTTATCTTGCCCAGCCTCTTACCAAGGATGTGTCGCGTTTGGAGCAAACCATAACGATGTTTGGTCGACCCGAAGGTGGTACTTCGTTATTTGACGCGATAATTGACGCGTCAGGTTATTTGCGACCTTACATTGGCAGACGGGTGCTCGTAATCGTTTCTGATGGCATTGAAACTACGAGCAGGAACAGCGACTTTGAAGCAGTCATTCAACAAGTACTGGCTGCTGACTGTCAGATTTATGTTGTTCAGACTGGTTTATATGAAGGTGCAAATGTTCGGGCTCTCGCTGCTGAGCGACGAATGGAAAGACTGACTGGTCAAACAGGAGGCGCCGTTTATCTGCCTAAGAGTATCCCGGAGCTCGATCAGGCGTTCGACCAGATTGCTGCCGACCTCGCTCAACAGTATGTGTTGAGTTATTACCCTCCCTCTGATCATCGAGATGGCCGGCTCCACGTGTTGGACCTAAAAGTTAAGGCTAGAAATGATGTTCGCGTTCGTTCTAGAAAAGGCTATTATGCTCCGAAACAATCAGCGGCTGCTGATTGGTAGCCATGTCTATGGAGCAACAAGTCGAACAATTCCTCGAACATCTTCGATACGAACGCAACGTCAGCAATCACACTCTTCGCAATTATTCGAGCGACCTCGAGCAATTCCTCGATTACCTCGCCCCAGTAAAAAACGACGGTGAAAAGAGAAATTTACCTGAAGTAACAGCTATCGATCACTTGACCATTCGTGAATGGATTGCGTCACTGCATTCGGCGCAGAAGAAGAAAGCCTCGATTGCTCGAAAGCTGGCAACGCTACGAACGTTCTTCCAGTTTCTAGTGCGTGAAGGAGTCCTGGAATTAAACCCGGCCAAGTTGGTTTCGACTCCAAAACAGGAGAAGAAACTACCGCGTCATCTGTCAATCGAAGACGCCGTCAGATTTATTGAGACGCCGGACAGTGAAACAGATCTCGGCAAACGAGACCGTGCGATTCTCGAGTTGATGTATGCCACAGGCGTACGAGTCGCGGAGTTGACGACCCTCAACCTCGGGGATATAGATTTTCGAAATCAGTTGATACGTGTGACGGGCAAACGGCGCAAACAGAGAATCGTTCCTTTCGGAGATCCCGCTGCGCAGGCTCTGAAACTTTACATAAAAACCAGAGACAACTTTTTGTCGAAGGCTCCGGTTTCCAAACGCGATGAGGCGGCGCTCTTCTTGAACTACCAGGGAACCAGAATCACAACTCGCTCAGTTGGACGCATGGTGGACAAATACATTCAGATTTGCGCCGGTATACATAACATTAGCCCGCATGCGCTGCGCCACTCATTCGCAACCCACTTACTGGATAGTGGCGCTGATCTGCGTGATATACAGGAGTTGTTGGGACATGCTCGTCTTTCGACGACACAAGTCTACACGCACGTCTCGATGGAGAAATTGATTGCGGTCTACGACAAGGCCCACCCCAAGGCTTGAGGCCGGGACCTTAGAGTGTTGAAAATTCGTCTTCGCCGTTGGCGCTTTCAATCAACGCCTGGCACTGTGCGTCATATCGAGCGGTAGGTAACGCTTCAAGCCTGCGTTCGCTAATTGGTTGTCCGCAGCGGCCACAGATTCCGTAGCTGCCTTCCGTGATTCGCAGTAAAGCCTGGTCTACATCAGCGACTTCCTGCGAGCTTCGCTCACCAAGTCGAAGTGCAATCTCTTTATTGAGATCAGATACTGACAGGTCAACACTATCTTTCACACCATCATCGTACAAATCGAGAGCGGCCGCTTGGTCCACCCGCACTTGTTCAGTGTTTTGCCGCAACTGCGCTAACAAAAGTTTCCGAAAATATTCCAGTCTTTCAGCGTTCATTCAGTTTTACACCGTCATTTGCTTAAGTGACGTCATCCTTAGTCGAAAGTTTCACGGAGTATAACATAGGGATTGTGAGTCCTTGCCGGGGGGGTAATTGGACCTGCGACTAACCTGTTCACGACTGAGAATGTTCGAACTGGTTCGTCACCACATCATTTGAGCTGATTACGGGAGATTTCGCTTTAAGCCATCCCCGGAATCGTCGCCAAGCTAAAGCAAATCCAGTCCAGACCAGGAACACGCTGCCAGCCGAAGCGATTCCCGCGATGGTTTGACCCGCAATTCCCAAAACCTCACCAGTGTGAGCAAAGCGAAGGACCGAACGAAGGCGTCTTCCAGGTGAATTGTCGGAAAAGGATTCGGAGCGAATGACCGCACCAGTTTCGTGCTCGATGACGACTTGGGAGCGTCTTTGCGGTTGACCACCTGTGCCACGATCAATACTGAAGAGCCACTCGCCGTCTTTGGCAGGAAGTGAAAACGTTACGGTTCGCCACCCTTTGACTTGTTGCTGGGCGGTCGCAAAAGCCTGGTCCAAACCTGACAACGTCTGTGGCTCGGCTTTGAGGTGAGGTTGCGACTGCGGTGAGCGAGGTTTTGGAGGAGTCTCACCGACGGCCCGGTAAACAAGATTACCGGCCCACGCATATGAGATCACGACGCCGCTGACGACTACGATGAATAAGGGAATGGCCGACCAAAACCCTATGACATTGTGCCAATTGAAATCTCGTGCTTTTCCCTTAAGAGTCGGCTTGAACCATAAAGAGCTACGTAACGAGTTGAACGACCATTTTCGGGGCCACCACAGATATAGGCCGCTCACTACGAGACCTAGAAATGCGAGGTTACACGCACCAGTTACTGCCCGCGCAACCTCGCGGTTCTGGCCCTGCGCTCCCAACCATCGATGCCAGTCAGTCACTACGCGAAAGAACTTCCTGACACCTTGCGAACCTTCTCCAACAACCTGTCCAGTCTGTCGGTCCAGGAATAGCGACGCCTCACGTCCAAATGAAAATTCAATCGGGTAGTTGGGATCTTCGTGCGCAATGATCGCCGTAGGCATCTGCTGTCGATGTTCCCGAGCCAGTTGAATCAAGGTCTGCATTGGCATCGCCAATGAATTGGTTTTCGGATTAACTTGCGGCCGGAGTTGATTTGCATCGACCCACGAGACGGCTTGCTTCTCATAAGTCAGCAACACTCCTGTCACACTCATAATGAGAATTACCACACCACCAACTAAACCTAGGGGTAGATGGCACCAGAAAATAATCTTACGGAGCTGTCTCATTGTAACTAAACGTCGGCCCAACGTCGCAGGAGGTTGTGGTAAAGAGAGGTGAGTTCTAATACGGACGGGTGAGAGGGCGAATCCGCTGCGAGTCGTTGAATTGCCATATCGAGATCAAAAAGCATGGTGCGTTCGCCATCGTCACGTACCATGCTTTGAATCCAAAAGAATGATGCGACGCGTGCACCCCGCGTTACTGGCTGAACATGATGCAGGCTACTGGCCGGGTAAAGAATCAAATCGCCTGCAGGCAGCTTCACCTGATGGACGCCATAGACATCCTCGACTACGAGTTCACCGCCCTCGTACTCATCTACTTCACTCAGGAACAGAGTTGCCGACAAGTCAGTGCGGACTCGGTGTGGTGTTCCCGGCACCTGACGTATTGCGTTGTCAACATGGTTTCCGAACGACTGACCTTCCTGGTATCGATTGAAAAGCGGTGGAAATACCTTCAATGGTAGAGCTGCGGTCATGAACAGCTGACTTTTCTCCAACGCGGGAATAATAAGATTTGCCAACTCCGTCGATACCGGGTGATCTTCACGCAGTTGCATATTGTCTTTTGCGCGTGCGGATTGATGTCCGGCCGTGATTTTTCCGTCAACCCAATCAGCACT
The DNA here is from genome assembly GCA_035646955.1 of Pyrinomonadaceae bacterium. Taxonomy (GTDB): domain Bacteria; phylum Acidobacteriota; class Blastocatellia; order Pyrinomonadales; family Pyrinomonadaceae; genus PSRF01. The sequence continues at coordinate 2,531 of DASROI010000254.1, read as the reverse complement.
CGCCAGCAATTGCCGGCAATGAGCGAGCTCGGCCTTTCCGAGTACATTTTGGATCTGCAGCAACATAGAATTGTGCGTGGAACAGGCTACTTAAAATCTAAAACTGGTGCTCAGGATCGCGGATCTGCCGGGGCCGGGCACTACGTGTCCACCACCCAAACGATCAAAGTAGAAGGCATCAGCAAGATTGTAGATATTCAGTTTGAGGTCGATGTGCTCTGTAACGGGATACGAGGCCATGACGTCAAACGTCCAGTAGGAATCTACGAATCGCGTATTGATCGTATTTCCGAAACGCTTGCCGACAAATCTTGCTCCGCCGCCGACCGTCAGTCCGGACTTCAACTGATAGGTGGACCATACATTGAACGAGTTAGCGGGAGTATTAACCAGTCGCTTGCCGATTTCAGCGGGAACGTTTGAATCACGCGTCTCGGTATCTAAAAACGTGTAACCCGAAAGAACCTGCCACCCACGAGTTAAATTGCCAGTGATTGAGAGCTCAATTCCATTCACTCGCTGTCTGCCCTCTAATACCTGTGGAGGATCGCCAGGCAGCACACCGGGCGTTCGTGCGTTGGTCTTTTCAGTTCTAAAGCCGGCGCCACTCAACAACATGTGCCCATCAAGAAAGGACCATTTCGTTCCCGCTTCATAGGTATAGGTTTTTTCTGGATCGAGAACCGTGTTGGCGGTGCTGTAAGAAAGTCCTTCGAGCGAGGGGTTGAAGGAGTTTCCATAAGAAGCATAGAAGGTGCTATTCGACTTCGGCTTGAAGACAAGAGCCGCTCGCCCGCTTAACATTCGATCGACGCGAGCAACTGGTACTCCAGTATTTGTGATGCCATTGGCAGCAAACCTATCCCAGCGAAGACCTCCGCTCAGTTCCCATCTTGCGCCAAACTTAGCGGTATCGAATACATAGAGAGCTTGGGAGTTAGCTGCCACATTACCGACGATAGGGCTCGTTACGATAGTGCCCGTGTAGATATCGTCCGGATTTGGATTGAACAGCGAGGTCAACATGTTCGAGCCAGTGCGAGTCCCTCTCTCATTGCTTTCGCGAGAGATGTCGAAACCGGTTACGAGGTCATGCTCAATTCGACCAGTTGAAAACCGCGCAATAAAGTCGCTCTGGTTATCCCAGGTCGCATCAAGGGTTTGCCATGACCTCAGTTCCCGGTTTATGTCGGTCGAGTTATTGTTTGCGAAGCGTGGCGGCGTTGCTATCGAGTCTCGAGTTGCATGGCTGTAGCGCAGCTGATTCCTAAATGAGAGTGCATCATTGAAATCGCGCTCAAACTTTATTGTTCCTAAATCCGAATCAAGATTTTCGAAATCACGCGTTTTAAGACCGTAAAAAGTGGCCCGTGGAACTGGCGCGGGTTTATCACGATAGTCAACCAGCACGTTGTTGGTAACAGGAACCCAGGGAATACCGTAATCCGACAAGTTATTCTGCTTGAGTTTATAGTAGCTAATCGTAAGTCGGCTCGTGGTTCCGAGTCCTACTGACAGCGAGGGTGCAAGTCCCCAGCGACTAAAATCAACGACAGCGCGCCCGGCCACGTTGGAGTGATGCGAAAGCGTATTCAATCTGAATGCTACTGAGCTTGAAAGAGGAATATTTACGTCCGCGGTTGCACGTCGAGTGTGGTCACTCCCAAAGTCGAGTGTGCCTCCAAATGTTCTTTTCAACCCGGGAGCTTTGTTGATCAGGTTGATGGTACCGCCAGTCGATCCGCGCCCAGTAAACGCAGAAGCCGGTCCTTTTACGACGTCTACTTCTTCAAGATTGAATGGGTCTCTTGCTTGTGGACTTAAATCACGAACGCCGTCGATAAAGATATCGTTACGAGCGCTAAAGCCTCGCACGGTCAGGTTGTCGCCGGCGGGAGTACCGCCTTCACCGGCAGTGATGGTTAGACCTGGAACATTGCGAAGGACATCGCGCAGGGTCGTTGCACCCTGGGCTTCAATCAGTTCTTTATTGATTACTGTAATTGTCTGCGGCGTATCCAGAATTGGCTCGGTGTATTTTGGAGACGCCACCTGGCCCATTGAGTCGTCTCTAATCTCGACTGAAGCGGATGTTGCCTGGACTTCAAGTGTAATGGTTTTTGGACCGTCAAAGCGGTAACTCACACCGGTGCCTCTTAGAATTTGTTTCAGAGCTTCTTCAGGGGAGTAGAAGCCCGAGACGCCTTCGGACGCGAGGCTTTTGATTGCGTCATTCGGGATAACAACTTGAAATCCGGAAATTTTTTGGAACGTTATAAGAACCTGTTCAAGGGAATTAGGTGGAATATCAAAGCGGGTTGATTTCTGTGTCGCGATAATTGCGTTATCGTCGATGACAGCCTGGCGGAGGGTGACAGCATGGCCACTGCTGGAGCTAAAGGCGAGGAACACGGTCATAGATCCAACCGCTACAACCCAGTACCTTGGACGTCGACGATTCCTTCGACGGCCTTGGGATTTCTTTGTCATGAGGAGTACTCCATCTCCACTTCTAATCGCAGATCACAAAC
>DASROI010000253.1:0-14628 GCA_035646955.1 Pyrinomonadaceae bacterium | reverse complement strand
TGTCAGCAGAGCGCATTGCCAAGAGTTACGGTCGGAGCAACGGTGGCAATGGTTCAAACGGCAAGATAGATGAACCGCGCGACGAAAAGAGAGTCGCAAATGTGATCGCGGAGTGTACCGAGACAATTACGCGTGAAGTCGCCGGTTTGAAGGCGATGGTTGATGAATTCTCGCGCTTTGCCAGGCTGCCGCCGGCCAAACGGGAACTGGCGAGTTTGAATGAAGTAGTTCAACAGGCAGTCGGTCTATATCAGGAGAGGCTCGACGATGTGACCATCGACATGAATCTCGAACCGGATTTGCCGCTCGCCATGATTGATGGAGAACAACTCAAACGAGTGTTCGTAAACTTGATCGACAATGCCCTGAATGCGTTGACTGATTCAAACGAAAAGAAAGAAGTGATCATTTCAACGCGACATGATACTGACCGAAGTCTTTTGCGAGTCGAGGTGGCCGATACAGGGCAGGGAATTGAGGAAGGCGATTTTCGACGATTGTTTCAGCCATACTTCTCCAGACGCGACAGTGGCACGGGATTGGGTCTGGCTATTGTTCAGCGAATAATCCTGGAGCACGGTGGAAGAATTCGAGCCGAGCGCAATCATCCTCGCGGTGCCAGATTCGTCATCGAACTTCCGACTTAAATAACAACGGGTTAAGCAACACTTAATGGATTCAATACTAATAGTCGACGACGAGCGCGGTATACGGGACACGCTGCGAGCTGTGATGGAGGATGAAGGTTTTGTGGCCGACGCGGTGGCTACGGGAGAGGAGTGTTTGAAGGCCTTAGGCAAGCGCGCTTACGGTTGCATACTGTTGGACGTTTGGCTTCCGGGGATCGATGGTCTCGAAACACTAAAGCAGTTGCGCGCAAACGGATCAGATGCCGCAGTTGTAATCATTTCTGGACACGGAAATATCGAAACGGCGGTAAGAGCCACCAAGTTAGGCGCTTTCGACTTTATTGAGAAGCCTCTTTCAATCGAAAAGACTGTTCTCACCGTTCGTAATGCGCTTCGCCAGCAACGACTGGAACTAATCAATGCTGACATGGCCGCCACCCTCGCGCGCGAATACACGATGGTAGGCGATTCGATTGCAATGCGTGCCCTGAGAAAACAGATCTCAGTGGTTGCGCCTACTGACGGACGCATTTTGATCTATGGCGAGTCAGGGACTGGAAAGGAACTTGTCGCGCGCGCAATTCATCTTGAGTCGCGAAGAGGCGCCGCGGCGTTCATCGAAGTGAATTCTGCTGCGATTCCGGAAGAACTCATCGAGTCTGAGCTCTTTGGACATGTGAAAGGTGCTTTCACCGGAGCGACTGCGGCTCGAAAGGGAAAGTTTGAACTGGCAGATGGCGCAACGATCTTCTTGGATGAAGTTGGTGATATGAGTCCAAAAGTCCAGGCCAAAGTTTTGCGCGTACTTGAGGAACAGCGCTTTGAGCCGGTAGGAAGTGGCAACACGATCAATGTCGATGTGCGGGTAATTGCGGCAACGAACAAGCAACTTGACCTCGAAATCGAGCAGGGAAATTTCCGGGCAGATTTGTTCTACCGACTTAATGTAATTCCGTTTGAGCTGCCCCCGTTGCGTGAAAGACTCGAGGACGTACCCCAGCTGGTCGAGTATTTCAACCAGCACTTTTCGCGGGCGTACGGGAAGAAGCCAAAGCAGTTTATGCCGGAGGCGCTCGACGATCTCCAGTCCTATTCGTGGCCGGGTAATGTGCGGGAGTTGAGGAATACAATCGAGCGCGTGGTAATCATGCACCCGGGAAGCAAAGTCGCAGCCGCCGATTTACCTCCGCATGGAAAAGAGGAACCTCCCGCCGCGTCGTTCAGATTCCCTTCATTTAAAGAGGCGACCGAGGCATATCATCGCGAATTCATCCAACGTAAGCTCGAAGAGGCGGAGGGCAATGTATCGCGCGCCGCCGAATTAATGGGCGTTGATCGGAGTCATCTCTATCGTCGCATGAGAGCTCTTGGGATACAGAATAGGTAAGGGACTGGAGGTTGATCTTTGGTTTGGTTGTTGGTCTTAGGTCTTTGATCTTTGGTCTTGCCGTCTTTGACATCGATGACTCGACTAAAAAGACCGAAAGTCAAAGACTCTAAGATCAAAGACCTAAGACCCAAGACCTAAGACCATAATTGACAAAACTTTACACAAGCATGACTACCTTGATACATACCCGCTGTAAATTCGGTCACTAATACGGACTGTCCCCACTCCTATTAACGTTAGTCAGCTGATCGAGTAGAGGCTTCATCAATATGACTCTCCTCACGCCGAAGAAATCGGTGGGCGAGAGGGATGTGTTCGCCCCCAATTCAATTCGTCTAATTTCAACCATCTCCACCAACGGCAAGCCGCACCCATTAAGGAAACTGCTTCTGGCTTGCATCATCCTGGCGGCGTTTGCCGGCGGCTTCGGACTGTCACTCGTTTCGAGATCCGTTCCGCCTGCCAGCGAAGCGAAGATCCAAGTCGCTGACTTTCAAGTCGCCATACCCGAGGGTGAAACGATCGTCACCGTTTACGACCGCCGCTTGCCCGAGACTCAGCTTGCCCAACTCAAGCTTCAACGCCACGGCCCGATCATTAATGGTGCGCCACTCACTGAAAGAAGAATTGAGCCCCGGCAACGTTTGAGCGACGATGACGCCAACTTTCTGCGTCATGAGCTCGAAGGTGTCGTAGATCCTGACGACTCAACATGGGAACAGGCGAATAAGATCCGAGTTTGGTTGGCTCATTACCCGCATCGGTTGACGATGCCGGGTCTCGTCTCGCGAATCCCACGGCAGGAATTTGAACAGATGAAGCAAGGTGAGCCAGTATTGTGCGGTAACCTTGCTGACATCTACGTCGCATTGTGTGAGGCCGTTGGTTTAACCGCTCGACAAGTTGGGTTGAGTGTGGCCGTGCAGAATGGTCTTTTTGGCGTAGACACACACGCCGGTGCAGAGGTCTGGGTGCCCGAATATGGAGGTTGGGTTTACCAGGATCCCACTTTCAATGCTTATTGGGAACTGGACGGACGCCCCGCGAGCGCCCTCGCGATACATGATGCAGTAATGGATGGACGGCAAATTGATTTTGCGCCCAGAACTAAAGAGACCGAAATGTCTTTGCGCAGCTACTATCTTGATCCGAGACTCTACTTCCGTCACATTTCATACGAATACAAGCCTGGTGGATCGGTGTTGTACTTCGCTGACAATCGGCTCGAACCGCTGAGTGTGACCGATAAGAACTGGATCCATACGGGCGATCGAATAGACATTCAGCGTTACGACGGGGGCGGTAATCTGATAGCAGAACGCCGCAGCCAGATCTCGCCGGGAGTGTTCCTGCAGATCTTGGGAAGTGACCTCTTTATTAGAGACAGGCGCGAACTGAGTCCAGGTCTTCGCGTTCGGTCCACTACCGGCACAGTTCAAGGTTGTGCATATTTACATCAACGCGCTGAAGATCTCGGTCTGTTTAGTGGTCTGAATCTTGCGCGCAATCCTTCATTCAGACTTACCAGCAGATCGGACACCATCGCTGACGAGTGGTCGGTGGCCGGACCAGTCGAGGCGATGACAGTTGCAGGAGGACAGGCTCTTTCAGCTTTGCCAGGAGGAAAACTGTTTCAGCGTGTAGCAGTCCGTCCAAACTGTCGATATTTATTTTACGCAAGAGTGAGTGTCTCGCGTGGGTTGGTGAGTTGGTCTGTCGGTGAGGCGGGGGTGGCAGCAAAGTCGATGGGGACCATTGAACCAGAGAAAATCAGTGAGATAGTTTCTGACGTTGTAGAAAGCAAGAGTGGTTATCTGGATATTGGTTTTGAAGTCCCTTCCGGCGGCGCCTTTAGGGTTATGGATGTCATCGTCGCCGAAGCCCCCAGATTTGATCCGAACAAGAATCAAGTAGCAAAGGCCACTATTACGCGATAGTTATCCCAACCCCATCATAAACTTACGTTGACAGGCGAAAACAAATAGCTTATCTGTTTACAGTTGCGTCGCGGACATTTGCGACCATCGAGAAAGCAATTATTGAAGATGGATTTTACTACCAAAGAACTACTAAAACGTTACGCGAAGTTGGCGCTGGGACAGCCTTTTTCGCCGGTATTGCTCAATATTCTCGTGACGTCAGTTTGCGACATGCGTTGCACTCATTGCTTTTTTACTGACGAACTCGACGATCGACCGCGCAAGAAGTTGCAAATGAAAACGCATGAGATTGAGCAAATCTCGGAGACTCTCGGCGGGAATCTCGGTGTACTCATTCTAGCGGGTGGTGAACCGTTCACCAGGAAAGATTTACCTGAAATCTCGAGTGCTTTTTATCGAAACAACAAGCTCGAGTCGATCTACATCATGTCAAACGGCCAGATTCAGAAGCGAATCTTTCCAGACGTGACGCGAATCCTTCAGGAATGTCCGAATCTGAACGTCACGATTGCTCTTGGGATCGATGGACCGAAGAATGAACACGAGAAAATAAGGCAAAAACCGGGTTCATGGGACATTGCGATTGACACCGCTCGACAACTTCAGGCTCTGAAGAAAGAATTTCCGCAACTGGATGTCCAAACGTGCACGTGTTTCATGAACTCGAATCAGGACACGATTTTCGAGTGGTACGATTTTCTTAAATACGATCTCAAGCCTGATAAGGTGAATTTCAATTACATTCGCCCACCGTCAGCCGATCCGCGCGAACTCGACATCGATCACTCCCGGTATGCAAAGCTGGCTGAAATGATCGATGACGATTCTCGCCACGCCGCGATCAAGAATAACTACGGTGGTAAAGCGGGCTTCTTTAAGGCCGCAATCGATATCTACATGCACGGTTTGATCGCCAAAACGCAGGAGACGCAGACTGCCCAGATGAAATGTTATGCCGGTACAGCTGGCGGCGTGATCTACGACGAAGGAACTGTTTCGTCATGTGAGAATCTCGATCCAATCGGTAACTTGAGAGACTTTGACTGGAACTTTCAAAAGTTGTGGCTGTCGCCGGCAATGAAGGCTCGTCGTCAAAAGGCCGCTGATGGCTGCTTCTGCACACACGAGTCAAACAGCTATTACCCTTCACTTCCTTTCAACCCTGGTCACTTGATTCAGATCAAGAAGTTGGAACGTGAGATGAAGAAGGCTCGTAAGTCGATCGACAAATCAACCCCTGCACCCGACGGAGTGCACGTTCAAGAGTTTTAAATTCCCCCAGAACTTAACAGCGCGGAGTTTCGAAGAACAATCGTAAACGTGACTACCCCTTCGCAAAGAATACCCAAAATCCTGATTATCTCGTCTGATACGGGTGGCGGACATCGCTCTGCTGCTGCGGCGATCGTAGCGGGAGTACAAAAATTTCTCGAAGGTGAATCCTACGCGGTACGCGTCGTCAAGGCGATTGAGGAGTCGCATGACCTAACTGCAAAGCTTGTTCGCTTATACAACTGGATCTTGAGGAATCGACAGCACTGGATGAAGTACTTCTATTGGTGCGTCAATCACATCCGGCCTGAGAGACGGGAGTTCTTTCACAAACGATGTGTCGGCTATGTTGCCGATCTCTTTGAGCGTTGGTGTCCTCATATCGTCGTCAGTGTTCATCCTTTGACACAACACATCTTCGGACGTGTGTTAAAGGAGCTAAACCTGTCCGAACGTGTGCCATTAGTATCTGTAGTTACTGATCCTTGTTACGGATTTTGGAAGGGTTGGGCCTGCGACGCAGTCACCCTCTATCTCGTAGCCAGCGACGAGGCGCGCCAGCAGTTGATCGACTACGGTGTTGATCCGGCCCGCATCAAGATTTCGGGCATGCCGGTTCATCCGAAGTTTGCGTATCCTGGTGAGGAGGCAGCCCAGGCGGCTCGTCGTGCGCTTGGACTGGATCCTGAGAAATTCACAGTTTTTGTGAATGCCGGTTGGGCTGGCGGCGGAAATATTCCCCAGATTTTTCGTGAACTGGTTCGGGGTGAACTCCCCGTTCAGGCAATTTTTCTGGCTGGCAAGAATGAGGATCTCCGAGTAGCTGCCGAGTCGCTCGCACTCGATGCTCCCTTTCCAATTAAGGTCATAGGGTATTCCGAAGAGATCGAACAATTGATGAGTGCGGCAAACGTAATGGTCTCAAAATTAGGCGGACTAACTACGTTTGAGGCGCTTGCCTGTCGCGTTCCGATCATTGGTGACATGATCACCGAACCCATGCCGCAAGAGGCTGGCACGGCTAACTTAATAGTGGAACGCGGGGCGGGTGTAATGTTGAAGCATTGCAGTGATGTAGTTCCTGTAATCCGCCGTATGATTGAAGATGAAGTCCACTATTCACGTCTGCGGAATGCAACTGCCGGACTGGCATTACCAAACGCCACAAGACAAATTGTCGAAGAGATCGCAGCTTTGATTCCCCAACCCGAGCAGCCCGTCCTCAGCGAAGTAATTTCCGCTTAATTGGTTGATTGTATAGGTCATAGCGGTCAGATAGGTCCTATATTCTTAACCCCTCTGTTTGACTGACGGCGTTTTTCAGGATTTAATCTCCCGGCACCAATACTTCCCAGGTAACAGCAAATGTTCAGGGTGCAGGCTTTGCATCTGTTTAGCACCTGACGATGCGGTTCTACGCATGGGTTCCCGAGGAGAATCAAAGTTAAGTGAGTTTGCTACTCGAAGGTAAGCGAGCGTTTATCACCGGCGGTACTCGCGGCATCGGAGCCGCGCTTTGCGACATTTTTGCCCGCGAAGGAGCGGACGTCGCCTTCAGCTACAATTCACGTGACGATCTGGCAACTGAAATGAGCCAGAAGATCGAAGCCCATGGCCGTCGTGCTTTCTACGCAAAGATCTCAGTCGTCGATCGTGTGGGAATGAAGAAGCTCACCCGTGAGCTGGTTGAAAAATGGGGTGGCATTGACATTCTTATCAATAATGCCGCAATCAACCGAGGTGATAACTTCGCTACTACAACGGACCGAGCCTGGGACGATGTCATCCACACAAATGTTGATAGCCTCTTCGCAGTTACCAAGCCAATCTACAAACAGATGATCCGGCAGCGGAAGGGAAATATCCTCAACATCACTTCCATTGGAGCAATGCGAGCGCTTCCCACTTCAGTTCACTATGCAACTTCAAAGGCGGCAATGATTGGCTTTACTAAATGCTTATCGCGAGAGGCAGGAACATTTGGAGTCAGGGTTAACGCTATCGCTGCCGGGATTTTCGATACTGACCTGGCCCAGGCTTTGCCCGATCGCCTTTTGCAGATGCATGATTTCTGGACCTCGGCTGGACGACTCGGTCGTCCGGAAGAACTCGCCGAATACGCAGCGTTCATGGTTAGTGAGCGGAATAGCTTTATGAACGGCGAAATTGTTATCGTCGACGGCGGCGCAATCACATAGATTCCATGAGATGCTCAATTATCAATTGATCATTCTCAATTCATAATTCTTAAACCTTCCAAACAGTAAAGTCTTGCTGCGCCGGGCCTCAGCTAGGTCTCGATCTCTAATTACAAGTCTAACTACTGAGTTGGGGCTACGAACGAGGCTGTTTTGAAAGAAGGTTGCCGATGCGAGAGGGGTGAGTTAGAAAGCGGCGCCGGACCGCCGCACTCCAGGGTTTTTATTTTTCGAGCTCCTTGACTCTCTTTTCGAGTTCGCGAACGGTTCGGGCCATGTCACCGAGCCGGCGATAAGCGGCGGTTGCTCGTAGCCAGTCGCGGTTGTCGAAAGCTGGAATTCCAGAAATGATCTTTCCGGCCGGAATATCATGACTGGTTGCGCTCTTTGCCGTTAGAACTACGTCATCCCCAATTGTTAAATGGCCTGCCACTCCGGCTTGCCCGGCAAGAATGACTCGATTCCCAATGTGCGAACTTCCGGCAAGTCCCACCTGTGCACATAGCAATGCGTCTTCACCAATCGTGCACGAATGTCCGACTTGGACCATGTTGTCCAATTTTGTGCCTCTGCCGATACGACTCTCGCCTACCGACGCCCGATCTATTGTTGTCGCTGCGCCAATCTCAACATCGTCTTCGATAACTACGCGACCCGCTTGCGGAATCTTTAACCAGCGTCGTTCTTCGTCTTTTGCGTAGCCAAATCCATCGCACCCGATAACGGAATTGTTGTGAATGATGACTCGTTCGCCGATGAGTGTTCGTTCTCGGACCGCTACTCCCGAGTGAATGACCGAGGCACGACCAATTTTAACGTCGTCATAAATTGTCGCGTTAGGGTGTATGCAGACTTCTTCCGAAATCTCAACGTTCTTGCCGATGACGACACAAGCTCCGATCGCTACGTTATTCGCGACGCGAGCTGTGGGATGAATAACCGCAGAAGGATGAATAAAGGGTTCGAGCGCTGGCTCCGGATAAAAGATCCTGAGTGCGCGTGTGTAGGCGAGGTAGGGATCCTTCACCCGAAGGATAGAAATCTGTTTGTCAGTTGCTACGTCTGGTCCAAGATAGATGGCTGACGCTTGAGTCGAATTGACGCGTGGCGTGTAGCGTGGATTCGCAAGAAAAGTGACATGACCGACGCGTGCTTCATCAAGACCCGCCGCTCCAGTAATCTCGATCTCATTTGATTCCGCTTCAACTTGAGCTCCAGTCAGGCTCGCAAGTTCAGAGAGTTTCATGTTCAAAGTTTAGCAGAAACACATCATTTACATCATGGAGACGGGGTCAATCTCGAGGTTGATTGAACGTAGGTTTAATCCGTCGGAGACAAGCTGCCTCATACTGACATCGACAACTTCGCGAAGTCTTTTCCGTGTACGCGACTTCAACAGCAACTGAAATCGATGTTCACCCTTCAATCTCGCGAGCGGGGCAGGTGCTGGACCAAGTATGCGTAGGCGCCGGTCCGCATTTGCCCGGTCCAACGCACGGCGAACTGTATGAGCGTCCTCCCGAACGCGATTCAAATCCTGGCCTCGAACCAAAATGCTGGCCAATGCCACAAAAGGCGGATACGAATGGTTCTGGCGATATCTCATCTCCTCGGTATAGAAGCCCTCGTAGTCCTGTGCGCAGGAATGACGCAAAGCGTAATGGTACGGATGATATGTTTGAATGAGTACGCGCCCGGGCAGCTCTCCACGACCTGCCCGGCCCGCCACCTGTGTGATCAATTGAAAGGTTCGCTCCGCCGCACGGAAGTCGGCGAGCGCCAGTCCGGCATCAACTGAAACCACTCCAACCAGGGTGACGTTTGGAAAGTCGTGTCCTTTTGCCAGCATCTGCGTTCCCACCAACGTGTCCAATCGACCTTCGCTAAAGTCATTTAAGGATTTCTCAAAGCGACGTCGTTGTGTAGTAGTGTCACGATCAATTCGCGCTATTTTCAATTCAGGTATCAGCTGCTGGAGTATTTCCTCGATCTGCTCGGTTCCTTCTCCGACAAAATAGATGTACTTCTTGGCGCAATGCGGACAGGCCGACGGAACGGCTTGCCGGTGGTCGCAGTAATGGCAAACGATTACTCTTTCGCTGCGGTGATAGGTGAGTGTCACGTCACAGTTTGGACATTGGACCGTCTCGCCACAAGACCTGCAGAGAATGAAACTGGAGTATCCGCGCCGATTTAAAAGGATAATCGACTGCTCGCCGCGTTGGTGAGTTGCGCGAATGGCATCAATAAGTTGTGAGGAAAAAACACCTGGCTTGCCCGACTCCGCAAAAACTTCACGCATGTCAATCAAACTTGCCTGGGCCATCGGCCTCGCACCAATTCTTTCAGGCAGACTCAAATACGTGTACTTGCCGTTACGAGCATTGTAATAACTCTCAAGCGAGGGAGTTGCGGATCCTAAAACAACTGTGGCTGATGCTCTTTGCGCCCGAACAATCGCAGTATCACGTCCGCTGTAGTATGGAGATTCCTGTTGCCTGTAACTAGACTCGTGTTCTTCATCGACCACGATCAGTCCGAGGTTTTCTACCGGGGCAAACACGGCAGAGCGTGTGCCGATAACCACTCGTGCGTCCCCATTTCTTACCCTGGTCCATTCATCGAAACGTTCGCCCCGTTGTAATGAAGAATGAAAAATCGCGACGCGATCACCGAATTGAGACCTCAGCCGCCGAGAAAAAACCGGCGTTAGCGCAATCTCCGGTACGAGCATCATGGCCGAGCGACCTCGGTCAACTGCGGCTCGCATTGCGCGGATGTAGACTTCGGTTTTTCCACTGCCGGTAACGCCGTGCAGTAGGAAGGGTGAGTACTCGCCCGTAGCCACAGCTTCTTCGATTCGCGTCAAAGCGGTCTGCTGGGCTCCGGTTAGAACATATTCCTCATTTTCGCGAGGTCGAAAATCCGCCAGTGGATCTCTGCGAACGGTATCCGTATAGCGTTCAATCAAACCTCGCTTTTCAAGGGTCCCGATTGTCGACGCTGCAGCTTGCGCCTGTTTTAGGAGTGATTGCAGCAATGCCGGGCCGGTTTTTAGTGCTTCGAGAATTCGGAGTTGCGCAGTCGTTAGCTTTAGTTCGCTTATTTCAAGGTTCTGGTCCAGCAAGCGAACGTAGGAGCCGAGCTTGCTTCGCACAAACATAGTGCTTGTCGACTGTGCTCGTTTGACGAGTCCATTTTGCTCGAGTTCGCGCAACAGGCGAGATAACTTGTTACCGGCAAGTTCAGTTAACTGCTCCTTTTGAAGCTGGCCGGCCTTGTTGATGCTCGATAAGACTTTTAATTCGAGTGTGTCGTCAACGTGTTCTTTAAGGAACGTCTTACCCCCATCTGTTAAAGAGTAGAATTCATGAATGGCCGGCGAGATACCGGGCGGCAGTGCAGCCTTGATGACTTCACCCCAGGGCGAAGCGTAGTATTCCGAAACCCATTGAGTAATCGCAAGGATTTCCTCGTTACAAACAGGAACAGTATCGACAATGTCCTTTGCCTCTCTGATTTCTTTGGAAAGAAGCGCCGGGGCAAGATCTGTTTCCTCTTTCAAGCCAACTATGTAGCCGGTGAGAAACTTGTTTCCAAAGGGAACGACAATCCGCGCACCGAGCGTGGCAACTACGGCCTGTTCAGCAGTCAACTTATACGTGAAGGTTTGGTTAACGTGGACCGGTAGAGCTACTTCTGCGAAAGCTGGCTGAGCAATTGTTTGACGCTGTGGGATTGTGGACACCGCGAGATTATAGAGTAGAGGCGTTTTTAATTCTCATTTGTCATTTGTCATTGTGCATTTCTTAGCTTCGACCAGTAGCACTCTAAATCTCATGTTCGGACTTCTGAGATAAACTCAAATGGAAAATGACCAATGGAAAATAACGCTTTTTACCCCAAATGGTCTCTCACCTTCTTCAAATCTTCCCACGTCTCCTTCTTCTTCGAAGGATCTCGTAGCAGGTAAGCAGGATGAAACGTTGGCATTACCTTAATGCCTTTATAGTCTTGAAACTTTCCACGAGCTTTCGTGATGCCCTCGTTCGTGCCGAGAAGGTTCTTCATCGCCGTGTTGCCCAAGGTCACGATGACTTCAGGTTGAACGATCGCGATTTCACGTAACAGGAATGGCCGGCACATCGAAGCCTCCTGAGGTGTGGGTGGTCGATTTCCCGGCGGTCTACAGCGATTGACGTTACCAATTAGGACGGAATCACGCTTCAACCCGATCGCCTCGATAATTTTCGTCAGCAGCTGACCAGCCCGGCCAACGAAGGGGCGCGCCTGTTCGTCCTCGTCGGCACCGGGAGCTTCTCCAACAAACATGAGCCGCGCTTTTCGATTTCCTTCGGTGTGGACGATGTTGGTGCGGCCTTCATACAGCGGACAGCGCGTGCAGTTTCCGATGTCGGCCCAAACCTGTTCAAAGGTTTCGCTCGATGGAGTAAGGGTTTCAGTCGCTGCCTCGCCCAATCTCTGGCCAAATAAAGTCGTTGACGCTTCGTGAGTTTGAGTTCGAGGTTTTGGTTCAGGTCTTCGAACCTCGACCGGTGCGACCGCAGGCACTTTCACTGCTTGCTCGCTTATTCGCGGAGCTGTCGGCGGCGGTTCTGCTGGAGCCACACCGGTGATTCCTGCACTGCTAACTTGGATTGCTTCCACTCCCAACAATTCCAGGTGACGCAGGTACTTTCGCGTCTCTTCAGCAAGGCGTGCGAGATCATTGTCGGATGATTCCATTTGCTTCCTTATCGACTTTTTGTAGCTCGTAGTTCAGAAGCGACATCAAGTACACGATGAGCGACTTCTGTCTTCTGTAATAAGGGCAGCTCGAGCACTTTGTCTTTGGTGACTATGGTAACTGCATTGGTGGGTGTGTCGAAACCGGCATCAGCTCTCGTTACGTCATTCGCCACAATTGCGTCGAGATCTTTTGACTTCAGTTTCTGTTCCGCGTTTGCCACAACGTTCTCGGTCTCTGCTGCAAATCCGATCACAATTAATCCGTTGGTCCGTGACGCTGCGACCTGGGAAAGAATGTCGGCAGTTCGTTCGAGAGTGAGAGTAAGCGTGTCGTCCGTCTTCTTGATTTTCTGTTCGGCAACTTTGGCTGGCCGGTAGTCGGCCACGGCAGCTGCTCCAATAAAAATGGTTGCGGCTTTGATCTCATGTTGCACTGCGGCTGCCATTTGAGCTGCTGATCGTACCTCGATCAATTTAATTCCTTCGGGCGGCACCGCTGTTGTCGCCCCGGCAACAACCGTCACGTCAGCGCCTCTAGCCCTTGCCGCTGCGGCTATTGCGTATCCCATTTTTCCTGATGAGCGATTGGAAATAAATCGAACGGGATCGATCTCTTCTCGAGTTGCCCCGACGGTGATTAGCATCCGTTCACCGCTCAAGTCTTTTTTTTTGCTCGACTTCAGAAGTTCGAGCGCCGCATTCACGATTTGTTGCGGTTCGCTGAGACGGCCTGGACCAACAGTACCGCATGCCATCTCACCTGCATCAGGTTCAATGATTGTGACGCCATCGGCTCTTAACTTTGCAAGATTTCTCTGTGTGGCTGGGTGTAACAACATCGTAGTGTTCATCGCCGGGGCAACGAGAACGGGCGCAGTGCTGGCTAGATAGGTTGAAGTTATAAAATCATCCGCCACGCCGTTTGCAAACTTCGCAATGATATTTGCGGTCGCTGGAGCGATAACAAAAAGATCGACGGACTGTGAGAAAGTAATGTGGGCAATTGGATCCGGATTATCAGGTGCATAATCGTCCACGACGACATGGGCTCCCGACAGTGCTCGAAATGTCAGTGGTTGGATAAACTCGCAGGCCCGTTTCGTCATTGCGACTCGAACGTCACAACCGGCTCGCTGGAGTCCCCGTAGTACCTCAATCGCCTTGTAGGCAGCAATGCCGCCGCTCACTCCCAGAGCGACTTTTGCTAGTGCTGATCGATTATTCTCGGCCATTGCGACTTAACGGAAATTGAAGATCAATGTAACATTGCCGAAAGACCGGCGCAATTTTGATGTTTGTCGAGCGGGTTATAATCGACTCGACAACGAAAATAGGACAAAACCTCGGACAGGGCCAGCCGCCGACATGGCAACCATCAAGGTACGAATCACAGTCATTGCTCTGCTTACATTTCTACCACTTTGTTCTGTTCAAGCCCATCAAAAACAGGCTGCAGATGATGAGTTTGGCCCAGTGGTGCGAGCTTATCTCGGCTATTTAAGAGACGAGCAGGAAGTAGTCGATGACCGGGTCAGCAGACGTGAAATTAGCTCTACCTACTACCGGCGCAATTCAAATCGAATCAAAGCGCTTCGTCAAACGGCAATCCGGCTCGCGCGCGAATCCCATAACGACTATTTGCCTGAACTTGAGGCTGTCGCGAATAGCGAATTCCGGCTGCTATTTGAGCACCCGCCAGTTGTCGCGAACTTAAAGGTTGGCGAGGTTATCGCCAATAAGTTCAGATATTTAGGATCTGTCAGGTCAGTGGAAATGTTCTACGTTTTCGCGCGGTTAGATCCTTACGAGCAGTCTGATTTAGAGAAGTCATCGTCAAAGACATCAGCGAGTACGGATCCGGCTGATCCAAAGGCTGCAACTCGAACCAGGCGCATTGGTCCCTAGCCCCGGCTAATTTTCTTTAAAACCATTCAAATCTGCGATTTTTCGGAATTAAGTAAAGGATTTCGCTTTAATGTTCGTTCGTGTGAGTTCGTTTGGGGATTAACGTCCCAAAAAAGAACGATTACGCGAATTAACACTAAGAAAGTCTTTCGGTTTCGGGGTTTTTGATGGTCCTTGAGTCTCAATTCCAAGATCCAAAAGCGTCGATTGTGAATCCGATCTTGAAAAGAAGCCGTTTGCCACGAAAAAGCTTCAACTGTGGCCTTTGAATCTGTGCTAGACTTCGGCCCGCGTCAAACGTTAAACGCGTTGGTACTTACGTGACAGTTTTGTGGCAAACTTGGGCCAAATGATTGTTGACAGAGGGCTTCTATTAGTGTAATAAATCCCAAGTGTTAACGGCTTTTAGCGAGCCAAATCCTTTCAGCAATACCGGCTTTGCACAGACTGATAACCGACAGGGGTAGTGACACTTAGGTTTCCACGACTGTAGCCTTACGGCACGCAATAAAGAATTTCTTTGGTGTTTCACAATACGGGAGGAA
>DASROI010000252.1:0-24989 GCA_035646955.1 Pyrinomonadaceae bacterium | reverse complement strand
GGTTAAGTTTGAAACTGGATGGACCAGCTCAATGCATAACCCGTTCTTCCTGATCGCCATTCAGGTTAGTTATCAGGCGCGAGTGGCGATTACCTCGAGATATTCGGCGTCCACACTCGTTTGATCGTCAGCCGCCTTATTGTGGCTTGACCACAAATCCACTAAGGCGTGCCGCAGTTTCTCTTTTTCCTCGCCTTCGAGAGCAGCAAAGGCACGAGATGTCGGACCGTAGTTAAGGCGGTAAAACTCAACAACGTCCGCTGGCGAAAAAGGATAATTGAAATGGTAAAACTGCTTTGTGAGTTTCAGATTGGATATTCCATCTTTAAAGCGTTCGCGCACAGTTGCTTCGTCACCCCAGAGCACGGGCGAAGGCATACCGGCAGGTGCCAGATGTTGCGCGATAGTCTTAAACATTTGTCCAATAAATCCCGAAGGAGTCCAATTCGCCATCACGATTCTTCCACCCGGTTTGACCACACGAGTCAATTCAGCGGCGACCCGGTCCGGACGTGGCGCAAACATCGCACCGACGAGACTCGTTACAACATCAAACTGGGCGTCATCGTACGGCAGGTTTTCTGCGTCTCCTTCTTCGAATTTCACGGCCAGTCCTTCCTCGGCGGCACGCGCGCGCGCGCGCTCGAGCCAGTTAGTTGCGATATCGCAACCAACGACATCTGCTCCGGCGCGAGCCGCAATTAAAGCAAGTTGACCCGCGCCACATCCTACATCCAGAAGTTTCGAGCCTGGTGGAATTTGCAGGCGGTTATAGAGTTCCTCAGCATCTTTCTGCATGTACCTCGAAAATGTATCGTAGTCTCCCGTCATCCAGGTTGTTTTTAACTTGGTTTTTAATTGATCGAATTCCGTTGAAGTTTGTGGTGCGTTTGAAATTGAACTCATACAGACAGTCTCCTTTTACATATATAACGCGTAATTCAAGCCACCTTTGGAGTGCGCCGGCCCGGCGGCGCTTTTTAGGCAACCCGATATTTGTACGCAACTCCATTAAAACACCAACTATTCTCGGGAAAATGGAGATGCCCGAGTAGAAAATTGAGGCACACTTACTTTTCCAGACATATTAAGGCCTCGGAATCACAAAGCGGCGCCGGCCGCCGCACTCCAAGGTCCAAATGGTTGTGTCTGAAGCGACATTAAAGTAGAAAGCGAGTAAACACCCAAAAAGGAGAGTCTGTAAATGCAGTATCTACTGATGGATTACGTTAACGAATCAGGCTGGCCCGAACTAACCCAGGATGAAAAAGAATACTGGTTGGGGGCATACAGGGCCTACATGGAGGCGATGATGAACGCCGGTGTACTCAAAGAGAGCAAAGGTCTTTATGAAACCACCTCTGCCACGACAGTTCGAGTTGTCGAAGGGCAGCCGCAGGTTCTTGACGGTCCATATGCTGATACAAAAGAGCAACTGGGTGGCTTCCACATCATTGAAGTCGCAGACCTTGATGCCGCGATAGCGTGGGCAGCGCGGTCGCCGACGGCTTTGCATGGCACTGTCGAAGTGCGTCCGCTGAGAGACGGAACTCTGCTTACGCGGGATCCCGCGGAATATATGTGAGGCGCCTTGTTGAACTTCCGTTCGGGCATTGCAAGTCAAAATACAAAGTCCCAATCAACAATCTCAGAAGGGAATGGTCCGATGCCAAAACTAATAGTCTTCAACCACATCTCTTTAGACGGTTACTTCGTCGATGCGAACAATCAAATGAGCTGGGCTAAAAACCACGTAGACGACGAATGGAATTCATTTGTGACGGAGAATGCAAAAGGTGGTGGCGTTTTACTGTTTGGCCGCGTCACTTACCAGATGATGGCCAGCTTTTGGCCCACGGAAGCCGCCTCGCAAAGCATGCCTGAGGTTGCAATGCAGATGAATAATCTTCCCAAGGTGGTGTTTTCAAGAACACTCGACCAAGCAACCTGGAACAATACAAGACTGATCAAGAACAATCTCATCGACGAGGTCAAGAAGATGAAAGCCGGCGATGGTGAAGGCATGGCGTTGATGGGAAGTGGGACCATTGTTTCACAACTTACTCAGGCCAATTTGATTGACGAATTTCAGGTAGTGGTAAATCCAGTGATATTAGGTAAGGGTAGGACGATGTTTGAAGGCGATGATCTAAAACAGTTACGGCTGACAAAAACACGCACCTTCAAGAACGGAAACGTCTTCGTGTCTTATGAACCTACAAGCTAGGAGCTGGGGGTCAAGAGGTCAGAGGGCAGTAAAGCTAAGAGCTGGGGGTCAGAGGTCAGGGAGCAGTAGAAATAGGAGTTGATAATTAAGAACTGATAATTCCCGCTTCACTCCATTTAGCCCTATGCCACTCAATTGTGTACTCTGGCCCCCGACCCCTGGCCGCATAACCCCTATTATGCTTGAACAATCCAACGAGCTGGCGGAAGCGGTGCTGCGCCGAAGTTACGGCAAGCTGTTGGCATTACTCGCCAGACGCATGAGCGACATTGGCGGTGCTGAGGACGCTCTCGCCGAGGCATTCACGACAGCCCTCGAAGACTGGCCGGTGAAAGGCTGTCCTTCCAATCCAGAGGCGTGGCTGCTGACAGTGGCGCGACGAAGGATGATCGACGCGCTGCGCCGGCGTTCCACCGCTGAAGCGGCCACTGCAACACTTGAGTTCAACGCCGAGACTTGGGATCCGTTCGATGCTGATGCCGAGATACCTGACCGACGCCTGGCCTTGATGTTTGCATGTGCACATCCAGCCATCGACGCTGGCATCCGCGCTCCTTTAATGCTGCAGTGCGTCTTAGGTCTCGACGCGAAGACGATTTCCACCTCCTTTCTTGTATCTCCCACCACAATGGGAAAACGACTGGTCCGCGCGAAGGACAAGATTCGACAAGCTCGGATTCCCTTCCATGTTCCCGATGTACATGAACTCTCTCCCCGCCTGGATGGTGTGCTCGATGCCATCTATGCATGCTTTAACGAAGGCTGGAGCGACCCCACCGGCACCGATCTGGTCCGCCGCGACTTGACCGAAGAAGCGCTGTTTCTAGCTCGACTCGTTGTTCAGTTACTACCTGATGAGGCCGAAGCACTCGGCCTGCTTTCTCTTTTGCTCCATGCGCAAGCGCGACGTCTGGCTCGACGCAATGAACGAGGCGAATACGTTCCATTTAGTGAGCAGGAGACAAGCAGGTGGGACAGATCGATGATGCTGGAAGCTGAAACATTATTACGTAAAGCCAGCGCCTATCGCTTACCCGGCAGGTACCAGTTGGAAGCTGCTCTGCAATCTGCGCATGTCTACCGGCGTGAAACTGGCAGGAATAACTGGAATGAAGTACTCAACATCTACGACGCACTATTGGCGTTTGCCGGCTCGCCGGTCGTTGCTGTAAATCGGACGTTAGCGTTGGCAGAAGTTGAGGGAGCTTTCGCCGGGCTCGCCGCGCTGACAAAAATTGCCGAGGATCAACGGGTCGCTGAATATCAACCATATTGGGCCGCACGCGCAGAATTGCTCGTGCGAGCAGGTGAGGTTTCGGAAGCTGCTCATGCTTACGATATGGCAATTGGATTAGAGAGTAATCCCGCAGCGAGACGATTTCTGCAAAAGCGCAAACTCGAAATACCGCTAAAATAGTTCACAGGCTGATTTTCTTATACATAACCGTCGTGCCTTCGAACGCTGGTGTGAGTGACGCTCGGGCGTAGTCAGGAATAACTCCTACCGTCTCGAATCCCAGTGCTCGATAGAGCACTTCAGCAGGACTGTTTGTGACAGTGTCCAGCGTGAGAAGGGTTCGACTTTCTGAGCGCGCTATATCTTCGAGCGCCAACATTAAATCGCGACCAATCCCCTGCCTGCGTGAGTCAGGATTGACTAGAAGTTTCGTTACGCCCGCGCGATGTTGTTGATTCGGCGGTGTATCAAGATCGAGTTGAACGGAGCCCACGATTTTATGACCGGCGCGTGCAACAAGCACCCGACGTTTTCCAGTACGCACGTTTGGCAGTACGGTTTCGAACCAGAACGCACGCGCTTCCTCGATAGAAAATGGCGTGATGAAGCTCACCCCGGCCCCTCCCAGGACGCAGGCGTGAAGCAGTTGCGCCAGCATGTTTATGTCGGGATATAAGTCGTCAGTGGTTTGAGCGGGCCATTCGTTGATGGAAATCATTTTGATGTTTGGTCTTTGGATTTTGATCTTGGGCCTTTGGTTGCGGTACTGCCAGAATCACCGATCAAAACTATCAACTAGGGGATACAAAACGCAAAACCTAAATTGCAATTCGCGGATTGCAATCACAAAGACCGAAGACCTAAAACCAAAGACCATTGCAATTACAATCCCTGAAAACCCAGAAACATATGATAAAGTTTCGTGCATGAAAATCGCCCGTCGTAAGTTTCTAATTGCGTCCTCGGCCACTCTATTGGCCCACAGTCAGCTGACCTTCGGTTCAAAGAATTCTGCAGAAAACGAACCGACTAACAACGGCACCGGTAGCGCTGCAGCAGAGCCACCCGACACAGTCACCATTTATACGACTGCACAAAATACAGATCAGAAGCTTTCCGCTACAGGTACCGCGAGTTTCAAGCCAGTCGGACAACCCAAAGAGACTCAAATCTGCGTTTTTGTCGATCGCAACAAACAGTTCCAAACTTTCCTTGGCATCGGCGGCGCGCTGACGGATTCATCAGCCGAAACTTTTGCCTTGCTGCCGAAGCCCAAACAGCGGGAAATCGTCGACGCGTACTTCGACGAGCAAAAAGGTCTCGGATACAAAATCGCGCGGACAAATATTCACAGTTGTGACTTCTCGAGCGGAAGTTACAGCTATGTAACCGAGGGCGATAAAGACCTCAAGTCTTTCAGCGTTGACCACGATAAACAGTTTCGCATTCCATTTATTAAAGAAGCGATATCGGCGAGCAAAGGTAAACTTAGTATTTTTGCGAGCCCCTGGAGTCCTCCCGCTTTTATGAAAGACAACGGGGACATGCTTCATGGCGGCAAACTCAAACCTGAGTTTTACCAGTCGTGGGCCAACTATTACGTCCGGTTTATAAAAGCCTACGAGCGCGAGGGAATCCCAATCTGGGGAATCTCAATTCAAAATGAACCCATGGCGACTCAGAAGTGGGAGTCATGTATCTACTCTGCCGAAGAAGAGCGCGACTTCCTGAAGAACTATCTTGGACCAACGCTCAAGCGCGAGGGACTCGCAAACAAGAACATCATCGCCTGGGACCATAACCGCGATCTGATTTATCAGCGTGCCAGCACTATTCTCGCCGACCCTAACGCCGCAAAATTTGTATGGGGTATAGGTTTCCACTGGTATGAACCCTGGAGCGGTGGCGAGCCGATGTTCGAGAACGTCAAACTGGTTCATGAAACGTTTCCGGACAAGCACTTGATCTTCACCGAAGGTTGTGTCGATTCATTTAACGCGGAACGAATTAACGAATGGAAGTTCGGCGAGCAATACGGCCGTTCAATGATCAACGACTTCAACAGCGGCACGGTTGCCTGGACTGACTGGAATGTCTTATTGGATGAAAAAGGTGGACCAAACCACGTTGGGAACTTCTGCTTTGCACCGGTGCACGCCGACACTAAAACCGGAGAATTAACCTACCTCAGCTCTTACTACTATATTGGTCACTTCTCGAAGTTTATTCAGCCGGGAGCGAAACGAATTGCCAGCTCGCCGAGTCGCAGTCAACTCGAATCCACTGCATTTCTAAATCCGAACGGAAAAGTGACGGTAGTCGTGATGAACTCGAGCGATAAGAGTGCGAACTACTGGTTGTGGGTGTCTGGCAACGCGGCTGAAGTCGAGAGCTTGCCGCACTCAATTCAGACTCTGGTCTTCTAATCGGATGCGATCTTATTGGGACGCCTGTTTGAGAGTGATTATGTGATTGTCTGCTTTCGTAATCTCTTCAAACAGACTTTTTAGCTGGCCGTAGTTGTCTGCCGGAAAGTAGATTGCGTCCTTTGCCCCGAAGAAAAACATTCGCTTATAGACCAACAGTTCTCCATCCTTGCTGATACCCATATTTATCTGCTCCCCACAGACTCCGGAGACACTTATCGGCGCCGGCTGTTCGGCGTTATCAAGCGAGAAACCCTTAGGCAAAATGATCGTCAGGTTATCCTGCTCCGACCATGGATAATGGAAATAGACCGGATACTTCCTGGTCCCGGACGTGAATAGTGCGTTTGTACCTTTTTCGAAGAAACCGGGTTGCAGGAAGAGTCGTTTTTTATTAAAACGGTCCCTCACCAGAATGCAACGCGGTGTTATGGCAGCGTGTAGGCGACCACCGTATCCGAGAGAACGCTACTTAGAGATCTTAAGAAACCTCCACCGCCTGCCGTAACTACAACAAATTGTTTACCGCCTTTTAAGCCTCTGAACGTCATGGGCGTCGCGTGACCATTCGCTTCGAGTTGATCTTCCCACAATTGTTTGCCCGTCTTGGCGTCAAAGGCGCGAAAACGATGGTCAGTTGTAGCAGCGATGAATACTACTCCACCGGCGGTAACGATTGAGCCGCCCAAATTTTGTGTGCCTGTATTGTGAACGCCCTTCGCTTCGAGCTCCTCAACGATACCGAGGGGAATGCGCCAGGCAACGTCGCCTTTAGTGAGATCAACGGCTGTGAGCGTACCCCAGGGAGGCTGCTGACATGGCCGATTATTTTTGTCGCGAAACCAGGCATACTCTTCAAATCGTCCCTGCCTTACAAATGGGATTGGCGAGCCTGGAGGCTGTGGATTCATCTGACCAATTGCGCCATCTTCATTCATGTTCACATAAAGATATCCGCTGACTGGATCGAACGACGCGCTCGACCAATTGCCGCCACCGTGGTATCCGGGAAACATGAGCGTCGGCTTCAGACCTGCCGGTGTGTAGGGACCTTTGTTAGACAACTTGTCGAAGAGTTCGCTGCAGTAGCGTTCAGATTCTGGCGAGACTTTACTGATTTCGTCGCGCGTCATCGATTGTCGAGCAAGGGCCGGAGGCTTAACTGGAAACGGTTGAGTGGGCCAGGTTTCCTCGCCCGGCACCTCGGTTTGCGGTACCGGTCGCTCTTCGACTGGGAAGAGCGGTTTGCCGTTGCGGCGATCAAGCACAAAAACGAAGCCCATCTTCGTGACCTGGACCACTGCCGGTATTGATTGACCGTTGTGTTTGAGCATTATCAATGAAGGCTGAGCAGGCAGATCATAATCCCAAAGATCGTGGTGGACTATCTGAAAATACCAGACCACCTTACCCGTGGCCGCCTTGAGAGCTACAAGGCTATTCCCATACAGATTCTTTCCCTTCCTGTCCCCGCCGTAGAAGTCGTAGGCGGGTGAGCCCACTGGTAAAAACACGAGCCCCAGTTTCTCGTCCACGCTCATAGTGGACCAGACATTCGCGCCCATCCGGTCCTTCCAGGCGTCGGTAGACCATGTATCACTTCCTGGTTCACCGGGATGAGGAACAGTATGAAAGGTCCAAACTAACTTGCCGGATCGGACGTTATAGGCCCGCACATCTCCGCTCGGTCCCTTTGCCGGAAATTCAGGGAGTCCCCAGCCAACTATCACCAGGTCTTTAAAGATAACGGGTGCAGACGTTACCCGAGCCCCCCATGATGGATCCTGCTTAAATTTGTCGGCCCCGTGAGCGCGCAAGTCAACTGCACCTCCAACGCCAAACTCATTTACAGGCTGGCCCGAGTCGGCATTAACGGCTATCAACCGGCCATCAACGGTTCCAAACAGAATTCGACGATCGGTCCCTTTTTTATTCGAGCCCGGTCCTTCCCAGTAGGCCACTCCACGATGGGAGTTAAACTCACGCTGCTTCCTGGTTGCTTGCGGATCGTACTTCCAAAGCTCAGTGCCAGTTTCAGCGTTGAGTGCAATAACGCGACTCGATGGGGTTGAAATGTACATGACCCCATTAACAACCAGTGGAGTGCACGAGAATGAAGCCTGGAATGGAGCGGTAGGAAGACCGAGATCCAATTCACCGGTGTGATAAGTCCACACCCGTTTCAAATTCTTCACATTGGTCCGATCAATCTCTGCGAGTCTTGAATAACGTGTACCTGCTTCGTCGCCTCCGTAAAAGCGCCACTCAGAATCGGCAGTTTGCGCTAGACAATTGATCGCAAAGCACAGAAACACGGCGAGAGAGTAAAGTAACTTCATCGAGTACCGGGAAAATTGTGAGTGCATGGCTAAGTTACTAGTCATGGTTGCCACGAATGACAACCATGACTAAAAGATCGTCTAGGCGACCGCATTCCGCGCGATGACATCTTTATAGAATGCTGCACTCAACTTCGGCGTTCTTTTCTGAGTAGCATACTCAACGTAGTGAAGCCCAAACCGGTTGGTATAGCCATCAGCCCACTCAAAGTTGTCCATCAAACTCCACAGGAAATAGCCGTTGACTGGAATTCCGTCAGCCGTTGCCCGCTGAAGCTGTGTCAGGTAATTGCGCAGGTACATCACCCGGTCAGTGTCATAGACAATGCCGTCCGCACCAGGTATGTCAGACGAAGAACAACCATTCTCAGTGATGTAAATCTCTTTTACGTTCCAAATCTTCGCGACATGTCTCGGGCCCCAGTAAAGAGCCTCTGGTCCAATATTCAACCACGACGATGCCATGTGCGGATAAGACTTCGGCGGCGGCACCACAGCGAAGCCGGCGGCGGAGCTATCAGCCCTGATGTAGGTAGGCGTGTAGATATTTATCCCGGCGAAATCGAGTGGACTTGAAATAATCTTTAAATCTTCAGGAGTAAACTTTGGTGCGTCGGCCCCCGCCGAAGCAAGGTAGGCATCGGTGTACTTTCCCTCCTGGATTACAGTCATGTATGGAGCGTTCAACTCTCGAGCCGCGCGAGTCGCAGCCTCAATGTGTTGTGCGTTCTCGATGACGGGGACGCAGATTGTCATGTTCTCTGCGAGTCCAACCTTGGTCCCCGTCTTGGCTTTCGCGCGAATAGCTTGGACGGCAAGTCCATGTCCCAAGACTGCATGGTGACGAGTTTGATTGAAACGGCCTGGAGGTAACTTCACACCTGGGGCGTGAATACCAATTCGGTATCCGAGTTCAACAAAAGCCCCGAACTCATTAATTGTGAAGAAGTGTTTGACCCGATCCGAAAGTCGCTCAGCCACGTAGCCTGCATATTCACCAAATGCTTTCGAAGTATCACGCGACTCCCAGCCGCCGCCGCGATCCTGCAGCGATTGGGGAAGGTCCCAGTGATACAAAGTAGCGAAGGGTTGAATGTTATTAGCGAGCAATTCATCGACCAGGCGACTATAGAAATCAAGACCCTTTGGGTTAGGCGCTCCGTCCCCGGAAGGAAAGACCCTGGGCCAGGCGATAGAAAAACGATAACTCTTGACGCCTAGTGCTTTCATTAACTGAACATCTTCTTTGTAGCGATGGTAGTGATCGTCGGCGACGTCACCCGTAGCGTTATCAACTGTTTTGCCTGGTGTATGGGAGAAGGTGTCCCAAACGGATGGTCCTCTGCCATCCTCTTTAACCGCTCCTTCAACTTGATATGACGCAGTTGCGGACCCCCAAAGAAAACCCTTTGGAAACTCCCTTCCCTGCGTCGTCTGCAGCGGAGGTGCTTCAGAGCGAGCTAACGGTTCCAATAGCGGCGTTAGTGATGTTGACGTTGTCGTGGCCAGGGCAGCCGAACCGGCAATCTTTCCAAAACTACGACGCGATATTCGATTGGTCATCTTTCATCTCCGTGGTGTCGTTTTTAAAGCCTCAGGGCATTCCGAAAGTTAACCGCCCATAAGGTTGTTTCTTTATTTTATGAGTCCGTTGATACTTATCGAGCAAAGTGAAAAAATCAGACCACATTCGTCGTTCATCAATGTCCGTTATCCAGGTCACTGTACGGTCCCTCGTGACTTGTTCGAACGTCATGTTCGCTCTTAATCGAGGTCTCGGTAGTTCGTGGTGTGATGTCATTCCCAGGACGTAGGCCAGCGTAATATTGTCCCAGATCGGCCAGGTTCTCGTGAAGTCGTTAACGCGGATCGGCTTAACATTACGAAAATACCAGGCCTCAAATTCCTCCAAAAGCCAGGAGCCTATCGGCCCGTGATTCGCGAGCATGTCTTTAGCTTGTTGAAGCGTAAACGCCAAATTTTCGCGACAGACTTTACCTGGTCCAATCACCAGGGGGACATCGGAATCAAGAATGGCCTGGACTGCGGCGACGTCGTTGGCAATGTTGAATTCCTCTCCACCCGCCTCATCATTGAATCCCATTTGGACGACGCGGATCCGATCGGCGATCGAGGGATCGGTGAGGATCGCTGAGGCTACGTCGGTCGCTGCACCTATGACAAGCACTGTCAGGCGATCATCTTTTGAAAACTGGCGCGATGTTTTGATCAGGAAGTCTACTGCCGGACTGTTTTTCGGCGTGTTCGAGTCGACCAGAGGTTCACTGCCGCCTTCTAGCAGAGGTGGGTGATTTTTCATCCCCAGTCGATTCTCAACCACGTCAACGAGGATTCGATGTGATGTTTTTCCGGCGGGCGCAGTTATAGATGGCGCGTGCGCAGACATTACTCCGAGGACTTTGAATCGTGGTTGTAACAGAAGATAGGTAACGGCCCACTGATCATCGATCTCATTGCCCACATCGGTCGACAAAATGATCGGAATTTTGTTCGTAGATTGAGCAGCGCCCAATCCTGGCAGCATGATTAGGCCCGCAATAACGAACAGTTTTGGGATGAACCACGTTGATTGCATTTTCCGATGATCATTTTCACCGCGGAGCCGCCGAGCGCCGAGGTGTAAAAGATGGGACTTGACTGGCGAACAACCTTAAAATACCGAAAACTGTGAGTTGTGTCTCTAACTTTTCTCGATAACCAGTAATGTCGGTTATATTAGGCACCCTATGAATAGTACACTTCGCCACGGAGCGCTACTCAGCCTGATCTTGGCCATCCTGTTTGCCACGCTGTACTACTCAAACACTGACTCAGCGATGAGCCAACCTGTCGGCAGCGACGGGAAAACATTCAAGGGCGCTATCGGCCTGCAGCTATACAGCCTTCGCGACCAGTTCAAAACCGACATCCCGGGCACCCTCGATAAAGTACGCGACATGGGAATCAAGTACGTCGAACTCGCGGGAACATATGGGATGCCGCCGGCCAAATTCAAACAGGAGCTCGATTCGCGTGGTCTAAAAGCGATCAGCGGACACTTTTCGTATGAACAGTGTCGCGATCACATCGATGAGGTCATCGCGCAATCACGCCTTTTTGGACTGGAATATGCCGGATGCGCCTGGATACCTCATAAGGATCCATTTGATGAGAAGACCACTCGTGAAGCCGCCGCAGTGTTCAATCGCGCCGGTGAAGCTTTATCGAAGGCTGGTTTCAAATTCTTCTACCATACTCATGGCTACGAGTTTGTGCCCTTTCAAAATGGTACTCTCATGGACCTTTTGATGGCCGAGACAAATCCGAAGTACGTGCACTTTCAGATGGACGTTTACTGGGTGGTCAATCCCGGACACGATCCAGTCAAGCTATTTCAGAAGTATGGAAATCGCTTCGAGTTAATGCATGTCAAAGATATGAAGCAAGGCACACCGCTGAGCCTGACCGGTCATTCAGAAGTGACAAATAATGTGGCTCTTGGAAAAGGTGTGATTGATTGGCCCAGCGTAATGCGCGCGGCAAAAGCGGCCGGAGTGAAGTGGTATTTCCTTGAAGACGAATCACCCTCAGCTCTCACTCAAATTCCAGAGAGCATTCAGTATCTCAAGACTTTGAAACTCTAAGACGGTTTTAACGGAGTCAGGGATCAACCCAATACTTAAGTTTCTCATTCTCCCCAAGCTTCAGTGGGGTTATTGGGTACCTATTCCAGACGTCAACCGTTTCAACCGGTTGTCCATTCCAGGTCGGCACTGCGGCCCCAAGCTGAAGCTTGGTGAGAATGAGAGGGCTGAGTTTTCATAGCGCGGCCTAATCCGCAACCAAACGAGCAAGTTGCGAGACCGGTCAGTACCGATTCGCGGTAGCGTCGGGTCAGTCTCGAGGAGCAAGCAGTTGTCAGCGTCTTGAGACTCACCCGACGCTACCGCATTTCGGTACTGACCAGTCTGGTCTCGCCTTGCCGATCGGCCTACTGTTCACAGATTCCTTCTTCAAAAAAGGCACGGCATTAGGCTGTTCTATAACCATAAGTCATGCCTTGAAGGCGGGTTGGCCGCCGACAAGGGTGAGCTTCACATTTCCGGCAGCATCCACGGCGACGAGATCAGCTGCTTTGCCAACTTCAATTGAGCCGTATTGAGCGTCCAAACCAAGCAGCCGCGCAGGGTTTAGCGAGGCCATTCTCGCAATCTCGACATCAGACACCTTCAACCTACGCAGCATCTTCACCGCATCCAGCATCGAGATCACTGAGCCGGCGATACTTCCATGCTTGTTACTGGTGCGACCATCTTTGACCGAAATCGTCTCGCCCCAAATTTGGTACTCACCATCACCTTTTCCAGCTGCCGCAATAGCATCGCTGATCAAGCTTATTCCAGCAGCCCCTTTCAACTTCACCAACAGCTTTAGCATGAACGGATCCAGATGAATACCATCCGCGATCATGTCAAAGCCAACCTTATCGTTCGCGAGCCCCCACGCGATTGGACCAGGCGCCCGATGATGAAACGGCGCCATCGCATTCATAAAATGCGTCATGTGCCGAGCACCGGCTTCAAGAGCAAGATCCAGAAGGTCGACATCCGCTCGAGTATGCCCTATCGATACAACCCATCCTCGACGCGTCAATTCGCGAATCAAGTCGACACCGCCATCAATTTCAGGAGCCACAGTCATCATATGCGACGCCTTCGCATGATTGATCACTGGAAGATCTACCAGGTCGGCATCACTTCTAAAGGTTCGAAAATAATCTGTATGGAGTGCCCCACACTGATTCGTGTTAACAAACGGGCCTTCGTAATGAACACCCAGCACCCGGGAATGGGTTGCGGGTTCACTCCTGGACATTAAACGCTGGATCTCGTTTATCGAACTCCGGTACTGCTCCACTGGGGCTGGCACAAATGTCGGCAGCCAACCAGTTACGCCCTGCGTTGCCAAAAACTCTGCCGCAGAAACTAAACCTGCCTCGCTGGCTTCGAGCGTATCTACGCCAACCGCGCCGTGGATATGTACATCGATAAATCCCGGGAATAAGGAGGCCCCTTCAAGATCGAACACCTCATCCGCGCTGGTACCACCATCATCAAGGCCGGCGATGAAGCCTGCATTAAGAATGACATTTGCGTTTTCTACAATCCTGTCATTAAGAACGAGGCGCGCATTACGTAAAAGAGTCGGCATTGTTTTTCGAAAGATTTCAGATTGTTTGTAACCCGGTAATCCTACCCAAAAAAGGCGATGCCCGCAGCATTTTACTGCGGGCATCGGTCATTACTGTTCTAAGCGAGACTTTAGAAAGAGAGTTTCGCTCCGAACTGGATAGTACGAGGATCACGAACTGCTGTGACCTGACCATAACTTGCGAGAGTGATCGTACTCGAGATAGTTCTGAAGTTCGTGGTGTTGAAAACGTTGAATGCTTCCGCACGAATCTGAAGATTCACATTTTCCCCAAAACGAAGATTCTTGAACAACGAGAAGTCGACGCGCTTTGTTGATGGACCATTAATCGCGCCGCGCGCACCGTTACCCAGAACACTCGGCTGATTAATGCCAGACGTTGGATTAAGCTGCAGACAGGCGGTGTTGAAGAACCGCTCAAAGGTGTGTGGTGCATTGTCGTTCGGATCGCAAAGCAAATTCGGGCGATTACCGGCGATCAGGGCTGGGATGTTACCGAGACCCGTGGGATCAAAGTTTGCACCCAACGGCGAGAACGGCAATCCGGTTTGGTAAGTGGCAATACCTGAAATCTGCCAACCCCCCAGCACTTTTTCCTTAAAGTTGTGCTGTTGCGAGAACCAGGGCAGCTCGTAAACGTAGTTCGCAGTGAATACGTGGCGACGGTCAAGAGTTGCGCGGCCTCGATCAAGCCCAATGTTGTAGGAGTTTTCAGGAGCTGTGCTGCGATCGGTTTGATTATCAGTCAAATTCTTCGACCATGTATAAGCGACGTTGATTTGTGATGCACCCGTGAACCGGCGTTGGGCCAGAGCCTGAAGACTGTGATAGTTCGAGTTGAACTGCGGAGTAATCATATTGATTGAGCGGTAGCCACGATAGGGTCGGAGCTGATCCAGGATGTTGGATGATTGGCCACCTGTGCCGCCGAAATAAGTTCCTGGCTGTTGGCAGCGGACAGTTGTCACTCCCGGTGTTTGGAGCGTGTTAGTTCCAGTTGCACACTGAGAATTCAGGGCAGTGCCCGGAGGGATCTCATCAAGTTCGAAAGCTCCGATTAAATGAGTGCCCTTTGAACCAAAGTAGCCAACACTGATCATCGTCTTCCCATCTGATCCAAACATGTGTTGCAGTTCTAATGACCAATGCTGCATGTAAGGATCCAGCCAGTTCGGCTGTATCGCCCGTACGCTCAGAGCGGCAAGCGATGCACCCGGAATGACGGGAACTCCGCTCGGGACCGGTTGGTCCAAACGAGGAGTGGTTGCCGCTGTCCCGTTTGGAGCAGCTGAGACCGTGAACGTTTCCTGGTACGGCTGGTTCTGGCCGATGTTCTGTTCGTAAGTGCCATTGAGCACCTGGTCGTAGTACATTCCGTAACCCATTCGAATTGAAGTTGTTCCTTTTCCGAATGGATCCCAGGCAATACCAAACCGTGGCGCAAAGTCTCCCTTCGGAGCCTTGACCACGTATTTGCCGTATGGCGATGCGGTCGGCACACAACCATTCGCGGCGGTTTGATAATTCTGGGAATTCACAATCAAGCCGTTACAGAAGTTACCGGTACCGACTACGCGATTCCCCGCGCCTGTGACTCGTGGAGCGCTTGATGGATTAAAAAGCGATGGATCGAAGTTCGAAAGTCTTCCATTTCGATCATAAGGCGCGCCGTAGTAGGAGTACCGAACTCCGTAGTAGATCGTCAGGTTCGGTCTGAAGCGATACTCATCCTGGGCGTAGGCTTCAATAGCTCTTTGTCGCAGGTCGGCGGTGTAATCGAAATGGCCCTGACCAAAAAGAACATTCGTTCCGAGCAGGAAGTTTGCAAAGTTCTGAAAGTTTGCTCGGCGAGTAGCATTAGGCTCTCCTACAGCTGCGTTAGGTGCAAGAACGCTTGTGTGAACGGCGCTGCTCGGAATCGTATTCAGGAATCCGGTGAAGATGCCCTGGTTGCAATTGTTTGTTGTTGCCGAACACGTTACAAGGGCATTTTCGTTCTTGCGATAATACGAGAACTGCCCGCCAAACTTCATCGTGTGATTGCCGCGAATCAAAGTGACGTCACCGGCAAAGTTGTGTTTGTACGAAAAGTTATCGTATGGACCAAACTCAGTCAGGTTACTGAAGCCATTGTTTGCGATGACCGGCACCACATCTTTGGTGTTCGGATAAGCAAGTGGCAGGCTTAGCGGAAAGTTATCCAAAGCCAGCAAGCCGACATCTTTACTCAGGATTGCGCCATAACCGTAATTCCATCTTCCAACGAAAACGAGATTTGGGTTAGCGACATAGGTGGCCTGGAAAGAGTGGGCCTTACCTGGCGAGTTTGTTTCAGAAGTTGAAACCCCTGGAAGGTTTGAACCCGACGAAAACAACGAGTTCACATCAACAGTCGGTATCTTGTCGTTCTCGAAACGATAGTAAGTCGACAACTTTTGGTTTACAGCGTAATCAATCCTGATTATCTCCTGGCGAAAATCAGCGATGTTGATTGCTGGAAAGTTGAGTGCCCGGGTTAACGGATCTGTCGGTGAAGGTAACTTGTTGTAGACGGAGTTCAGGTATTGCTGCGCAACTGGATTGATGGCTGCGCGAGAGGCCAAAGGAACACCGGCTGGTAAAACGCTCAGACAAGTTGACCCTGAAGACGTGGCGGTCGCACTGAGGCAGACATCCATCGGGAAAATTCCCTGGCGCATGTTCAAATCCGGAACAGACCCGCTCAGTGTTGGATAACGGCGATCCTTGCGTTGCTCTTCTGAGAAGAAGAAGTACGCACCAGCTAATCTGTTAACAACAGGTCCACCCTCACCAAAGTGTGGTGCGTAAATAGGTCCACCGATAGTTAGACCATAGTTGTTGTATCTGAATGGAGCGCGTTTTGCTTTTCCGTTTGACTCGCGGCCAAATGGTGGATTGGTTGAGCGATTGGAAATGAAATCGTTGGCGTTGAACTTATCATTTCGCACGAACTCGAAGAACGAGCCGTGGAACGACTCACCACCACCGCGGGTGACGACGTTAATCTGTCCACCACCGCTGCGTCCTGACTCGGCTGCAAACAAACTTCTTTGGACCTTGAACTCAGAGATTGAGTCCACACTCGGGTAAGCCTGAATCGTGATGTTCGAACCACGGTCAGTAACGTCGGCGCCATCGACCGTGTAGGTGTTCTGAGCACTGCGGGCGCCATTAACCGAGATGTTCATTGTGTTGGCCTGCCCCGCTGGGTTGGTAGTACCAACATAAACCTGATCGGCAAGATCATTTGATACGCCCGGGGCGAGCGTTATCAACTGCACCCAATTCCGGTTGTTCAGAGAGAGCTCACGAACCTGGTCGCCGTTAATTACCGTAGCGACTGTTGGTGTCGACAACTCAACCGCGAGCGGGTTTGATTCGACGGTGACCACCTCGGTGATGCTCCCCGTCTCCAAGGTGATGTCGAGATTTCGACGGTGTCCAACGTCGACGGGCACGTTGTTTTCGATGTGCTTTTTAAAGTTGGGAGCTTCGATGGTGATGTCATATGCGGCGACTGGTAAGTCACGGGCATTGAATCCACCATCTTCACCTGTCTGAATGGTGCGGACAACTAGCTTCTTAGCGCTATCGGAGACAGTGACCGTGGCGCCAGAAACACCTGCTCCGTTCGCATCCTTAACGGTACCAACGATAGATCCAGTGATCTCCTGGGCTACCGCCACACCTGCCAGGCCCAAACAGATGGCCAGGACTGCAAGTGTGAGGCGAAGAAGCTGAAAGTAATTTCTCATGATAGTTCCTCTTCAATTTAGTTAGTAGACCGATTTGGGCTCGCCTTGCGATGTCACTTGATATTGTTAATCGCACAAGCGCGCCTTCCTCTGAATGAGTGCGACGAGAGATCCAGCTAATTGCGCTGGAGGTAAAGAGAATTTCCGCCGTTACGCAAAAACTTCTCGGGATTTTCCCTAACTTCCGGGCTTAGGTTCGACATAACAGGCCAAAAACAGGACCGACTTGCCCGCAGGTCCGACCACTTCCGACAATTTTGATCTTAAATTTTCAGAATTCTGGATGAAGCTTTCGATTTTCGGAAAAGCATTTCAGAACGCTATAGCGTCGCGAGCCGCTGGAAATTGCTGGTCAGACGATTTTTGCACCGAATTGCGGCACCATCTCGTGTTGAACCAGCGCTGCCGCTCTGCAAGTTTGCGGCGGACGCAGTTACTCCTATATATAAGCAATCTGTGTGCTCCTTAGGTCCGGGGAATCACTTGCGAGGCCGGCAGTCTTACCATTAGAACCACAAGCGATTTCGTTCCAAGAATACAACACGGGCAGACACTACCTCAAAAAACTGGTTGTCTAAGCTCCTAAAAAGCCGGGACCTCTTAAAGCCGTCCCCGGCCGGTCACTCGTCAACTGGTCGTTGGCCAATACGGTTCGTCCATTGACCAAAACAAAACTAATACCCAACGGAAATTGGTGCGGTTGATCATATGTCGCGCGATCAGCAATCGTCTTCTCGTCAAAGATCACAAAATCGGCGGCAAAACCTTCTTTAATCAGACCTCGATCCGGGAAGCCGAATGTCTGAGCCGGCAATGATGTCATTTTCCGAATCGCATCCTCGAGCGTGATCAATTTCAACTCGCGCACGTAGTGACCGAGCACTCGCACGTTGTTGCCGTAACCCCGCGGATGTGGAACGCTTTCATCCTGCTGTCTAACTCCGCTATCAGAAGCGATCATGGTGAACGGCTCTTGCATGATCCGTTTTACATCATCTTCACCCATGCCGTGATAAATCATCCCGGCGCCGCCAGCTTCGTACATCGCTAGTATCTGCTCAATCTGATTGGCAACGTCACTC
This sequence comes from Pyrinomonadaceae bacterium, assembly GCA_035646955.1. GTDB lineage: Bacteria > Acidobacteriota > Blastocatellia > Pyrinomonadales > Pyrinomonadaceae > PSRF01. Next base: position 6,691 of record DASROI010000252.1, on the reverse strand, counting down.
TTATGCCGAACCAGCTTTGTGATTTCTGCGATCGACTTACCGTTGAATGAACGATCGGGGTCATACGAAGCGACCACGGCGAAGTCATAATCCTTAAAACCACTTCGCTTGAGGTTGTCTTTCATCTCTGTAATGACACGTTGCCGAGTTGGCTGATCGGCCAATCGTTTCTTCGCTTCGGTTAGACCTCCAGCTCGGAGCCACGAAGGCAAACGCGAATCCAAGGATGTCGAGCTCGCTGTGTACGCGTATTGATCGACAGTAACCTGCAATCCTCTGGCGCGGGCATCACGAACGAGACCCAGGGTCATCGGGCTCTGGCCCCACAATTTCTTGTTGCTAATTTTAAAGTGAGAAATTTCGACTGGCAGACCCGCTTGCTCTCCGATGGCAATGCTCTCTCGAATAGCATCGGCGACCTTATCGCCTTCATTGCGCATGTGAGTCGCATAAACACCACCGTATCGGGCCGCGACTTTTGCAAGAGCTACGATCTCATCAGTCTTTGCGTAAGTGCCGGGAACGTAAATGAGGCCTGTCGACAAACCGACGGCGCCGTCTTTCATCCCCTGCTCCACCATGTCTTCCATGCGCTTCAACTCGTCAAGAGTGGGTGCACGATCATCCAACCCGACGACTTGCCTGCGAACCGAACCATGAGCAATGAGTGTTGCCAGATTGACGGCAATTGGAACTTTCGTTGTTCTGCCGAGAAACTCAGCAACGTTAGTGGTCGAACTGCCGCAGTTGCCAGTGACTAAGGTGGTAACACCCATGCGCACAAAATTTTCGGCGGCGGGCAAACTGTAGATGGATTCCACGTGAGTGTGCACATCGATAAAGCCGGGTGCAAGGATTTGTCCCCTGGCATCAATGGTTTGACGAGCTTCCGAGGGCGCAATTCTACCGATTCGAACAATGCGACCATCGCGCACACCCACGTCTGCCCGAAACCACGGATTACCGCTCCCATCAATTACCCGGGCATTAATAACTACGAGGTCAAATGAAGGACTAACGGCCTGGCTATGTGAAGCTGAACGAAAAATAACTGTTGGTGTGGCCAGCAGCCACACCAACAGCAATAGTCGACAACCGAGTTTCATTTAGTGAGTCTGTTCCTTGTTAATAAACTCTAGAAGCCCAACTTTCCTGACCACTGAATCCTCCGCGCATTGTTTGTGACGGTGTCATTAATGCGACCGAAAAGGGTCGAAGTGAAAACGGCCGTCGGGTTATCAAACGAAGGATTGTTCAAAACATTTCGAGCATCGACTCGGAGGTCGAAGGAAACTCGCTCTGAAAGTTTGAACGTCTTCAGCAACGAAGCGTCCCACTGGAAATATTTCGGCGCGAGAAAGAAGTTACGTCCGGTATTTCCGATTGAGCCCGGTGCGGGTTGCGAGAACTGAGCTCGAGTGGCCGAATCGAACCAGAAGTTTTTACCACTCTCCAAGACCAGCTGCCCACTATCTCTCGAGCATCCGTTACAGTTCGCCGTTGATTGGACCACATTGCTCAGAGTGTTCAAGCCCGAGTAGACAGTGAACGGTCGTCCGGACATGAGAATTACTGTGCCGGAGGTCTGCCACCCACCGATGATATGCTGCACAACTGAATTGGCGCCGCTGGCAAATCTCTTTCCTTTGCCAAACGGTAACTCGTAAGTATAGGTACCCTGGAATACGTGACGGCGATCAAAGTCTGACCATGCATAGTTCAAACTTCGATCTCTGAGGTCGAATGGCGTGCTCGACGCAGACTGAACAGACCCGGTGGTTACACCACTCAGAGCAGGATCCCACGAGCGATTGTCCTTAGACAAAGAGTAGGTGTAGCCAAACTGAAATCCTAAGCCCTCGTTGATGCGACGTCTGAAGATCAACTGCAGACCCTGGTAGTTTGAATAGTCGTTACTATCAAACACATTCACGCCACCAGTGAACTGCGGGAACGACTGCAGCAAGAATGGAAAGCCATATAAATCATTAAGTCGCCGGCCCAACTGAGCGTTGGTACAAATACCGGCTGTGACGTCCGCCGTGGCGCAAGTCTTCTGCGAGACGACCAGCCCGGCCGCTGCAACGCTGCCTTGAGAAATGGCAGTAGTGTTCAAAGCGCGGAATCTTGCAGTGCCACCATTGTTGCTCGCATTACCCGACATGAGCAGATTGATTGTTGGACTGTTGTACGAACTGCTGGCTCGCACCTTGTTAAAGGCATCGAGGAAGTTGGCCTCACCTGTTCCGGGAATGGAGGCAAAGATATTTACCTGGTTCGCGTTGTATCCCCCAAGCAAATGAACTCCATGTTTGCCGATGTAATTGACTTCTACTACGTTGTTCCAGATTTCACGCTGAAAACTCAGTGACCATTCGTGAATCTGTGGAAACTGCAGATCTGGATCGATGACATTAACCGACGTGGTATTGAACGCAGCCGGCTGTTGCAATGACGCAGGAGAAGAAGGGGGCGCCAAAGCCGCTATGATTGGACCAACATCTCGGTAAAGCCCTCCATTGGCGCCGAACGAGGTGTTCTGGGCGGCAAAGGTGTTGCCGGGAGCATTTTGGAAAATGAACGAACCGAATAGAAATGTCGCCATTCTATCTGAAGCGAGACGATAGTTGCCGCGAATTGACGTCTTACCACTTTCAAATGGGTCCCACGCAAACCCAACTGACGGCAGGAATTTTCCAAAGTCATTTTGGAAGAGGTCGCCTTCAACCCACTTCACCGTATTCGTTGGCGCGGCTCCAAGCTTAAGAGGCTGATTCGGGACCAAAATGCGCCGACCATTAACAGAGGGAGCGAGCTTGGCTTCCCAACGCAACCCCAAGTCAAAAACAAGATTTGATCTTGCTCGCCAGTTATCCTGGAAATAGAAATCTAACTCCGGATAGTTTGCTTCGTTAAGCCATCGAGTCCCGGCAGGAGCAAAATTGACTCCGTCCGAGACAAACGAAAGCGTCACCGCACCAACACGTCCGAGCTGATCAGCTATGGTGCTTTGTAATCGCGATAGATCGTTCGAGTTGATGCCCGAGCTAGGCAAGTTAAACCCATTGAAACTTGCTGCTGTGGTACTAAACGAGACGGTCGGCTCTATAGCAAAATTTGCTACGCCAGATCGATCGTCACGATGCCGGTTGAAGCGGAAGTTGATTCCACCTTTGAGGGTATGCGAACCATGCACCGACGTTACGTTATCAATAACCTGGTACGTACGAACGCCGCGTGCGTTGTATGAGAAGTTTGTATTTGCCGTGGCCGGAAGCAGGAACACATAAGGTATTGCTGGGTCCGGAAATGGCGTCGCAAACGAAAAGAAATACTTGCTGATGCCGAAGATGGCCTCGTTCGTCAAAGTAGCCGATGGTGACCAGCGCCAGTTGATGGCCAGGTTCTTTGGCGTTCGAGATGTGTCAACAAAATTTGGCGTCGTTGGAAAAATGGGACGGCCGCCATTTGCTGAATCGCCCAAACTTGTTTGCGAGCCCTGCGCATAACGCACATAGAGCAAACTGTTTTGCGCAAGATTGAAATCGAACTTCGACACAAAATCGTACTGCTTTTCATGTTGTGGCGAAGCAAAGTTAAAGCCCGCTGTGTTTAGTCCGTCACCAGTGGTGAAGTTATTCGGCAGCGGCATCGAGTTGATTTGAGCCAGCAGCGACGGATCCTGAGTGATGCCGGTAGGATTTGCCGCGACGTTATAGGTCTGGATACAGCGAAGACTTGTAGGCAGTGGCGCCGGCAACGGGTTTGGGCACGGAGCCAACAGCGAGTTACCAGACGCATCGACCGACGGTGTGCCAGTTCCTGACGGAGCATTCTGTCCTTGAAGCACGTAACGGAAGATGCCTTGTCGCGCCGCTTGCGTGTAAACAGTTCGAGTTACGAGCGCAGTGTCATAGGCTCTTAGCAATTGCAGATTCACAAAGAAGAAGGCCTTATCTCTGAGCCAACTCGCCTTTGTACCTTCTCCGAAACCAGGATTAAAAAGCGGGCCACCAATACTGCCGCCGAAGATGTGCTGCACGAACTGATCCTTCGGTGTTTTGGCTATCGTGACGGGATAACTCTTGGCATCGAATCTGGGGGTCCGGTAATACTCAAAGAGACTTCCATGAAAGTCGTTCGTGCCGGATTTAGTTACCAACGTCACCTGAGCGCCGCTGCTGCGACCAAGCTCAGCAGTGAAGTTGCTGGTCACGACTTGAAACTCCTGGACCGAGTCCGGGTTGGGCCGGAGGGGAGTAAAATTTGAACCGCCGGCGGTAGATTCGTTGATGTCGATGCCGTCGAGGGTAAAATTGAAAGCGCGGTCGCGTGAACCATTCACGTTAACCGCGCCACCAGTGTTACCACCAAAAACAACGCCAGGCTGAAAGTTGAGCAGGTCGAGCGGGTTTCGTCCTCGAGTACCAACGATCGGCAAGCTTTCGAGAGTCTTCGAATCTATGGTGCTGCCCAGGTTGCCGGACGTACTTGTCTGTACTAGTTCACCGGCAGCTTGCACGGTCACCGTTTCAGCAACACCACCGGTTTCAAGTGTCGCGTTGACGGTGGTAGGCTGATTTACATTGATAACGACGCCCTGGCTAATAAACTTCTTGAAGCCCTGCTTCTCGATCGTTATCGAGTACTGACCAACTTGAACCAGGTCGAACGCATACAATCCTGATTCGCTGGTCTCAGTGGTAAAAGCTATGCTGGTCCCTTCGCTGGTTAACGTTACCATCGCTCCGGGAACGGCAGCGCCGTTTGAATCGCGCACGACGCCAGTAACACGGGAGGTGGTACCTTGACCGAAAGTTAGAATACTGATCGCGAGGACGAGGCCGGTGGTGATTACAAGGTTCAGGAGTACTCTCATTTAATGTAAAAGCTCCCTTTCTTTTTAATCTGACTCAGAGTATTGATAGCAGAACAACACCCGGCCCACAGTATGAGAAATAGAAAAGGCGCGACCCCTTAGTCCTATACACAACGGTCGAATCTGGAATGAGACTTCCAGTCGAAATGCTTCCGAAATTTTCCTTGAAAAGATATGGCGCGTGTCCGAATGCCAGCTTAATTATGCATCGGTGTGCGGATTATAGATTCAGTCGCGGGATAATGGTAGCTAAAGATTTTTATCATTTTGATAAGAAATTCTGATGGCGAGACCAGGGGCTTTTAGTCAAATTTTGCCCTTCGTGCTTTGTGCTTAGTGCTTGGTACTGACTTGGTAAGGATCGGCAACTGAACACCAAAATACGAAGTACTTAACAAAGCAATGACAGCACTCTTTGGATCAACTCAAGCTGCCGGCTGGTCGCTCTGTCTGCGGGCTCCTACGAAGATCCTGCAGGCTTATGATTTAACTGAAGTGGTCGAACTGATTGCTCGATGCGAAGCGGAAGCTCGAAACGGATCTTACGTTGCGCTGCTGTTGTCCTATGAAGCCGCACCAGCTTTTGAGACTGCCTTCAAGGCCAAACAACTTGAGTCGTTCCCGCTCGCATGGGCAGCGGTCTATCCAAGCGCCGGCGAACTTCCCTCACCCGAAGTCAAAGATTATCAGGTCAGTAACTGGGTGCCCGCCATTGGCCGCAACCAGTACAACGAGTCAATCGCTCGCATTCGTGAGCTAATTGCTGCCGGCGACACTTATCAAGTCAACTATTCATTTCCGCTTCGAGCCAGTTTCCAAGGCAGTACGTCTTCCTGGTACAACGATCTCTGCGTCGCCCAGACGGCCCACTACTCCGCCTATCTCGATCTCGGACGTTTCAAAGTTCTTTCTCTGTCGCCTGAACTCTTCTTTCAACGAACTGCGGACCAGGTCATTACGAAACCCATGAAAGGGACTGCCAAACGCGGGCGTACATCCGAGGAAGATCAGGAACAGGCGGTTTGGCTCGAGAACTCCGCCAAGAACCGCGCGGAAAACATCATGATCGTCGACCTCGTCCGAAACGACCTCGGCAAAGTCTCTGAATTGGGAAGCGTTACGGTGACATCACTTTTCGAGTTGGAACGATTTCCGACACTCTGGCAATTAACTTCAACGGTAAAATCGACACTTCGCAAAAACACTTCTCTCGTCGACCTGTTCTCTGCTCTTTTTCCATGCGGTTCAATAACTGGTGCTCCCAAGATCCGTACGATGCAAATAATCAAAAGCCTCGAGACCGAACCCCGCGGGCCTTATACCGGCGCTATCGGATTTCTGAAACCTGGTGGAGATTGCATTTTCAATGTGGCCATTCGTACAGTCGTTCTCGATAGCTTGACAGGTGGAGTTAGCTTCTCTGTTGGTGGTGGCGTAACTATCGATTCAACTTCTGACCTTGAGTATGAGGAATGTTTACTTAAGGCTCAGTTCCTGACGCGGAAACCAGTGACGTTCAATCTCTTTGAATCACTCAGACTCGAAAATGGTGATTACTTTCTGATGGACCGTCATCTTAAGCGTCTAGCGGAGTCAGCTCGTTATTTTGATTTCCGGTTTATGAAGAGCGAGATCGATAAAGAGCTGCGAACAATAGCTAAGTTACACGAACGCGGTAGTTGGAAAGTAAAGTTGGAGTTGGAAAAGAGCGGTGCGATCAAATCCTCAGTCACGGATCTCGCCGAACTGGGACCACGAAAAGTCGCACTCGCTGGGAGTCCAGTCGATCAATTCGATCGCTTTCTCTTTCAC